>JAABSH010000003.1 GCA_011390465.1 Desulfobacteraceae bacterium | reverse complement strand
GACCGGTCCATTCAATTATTTCAGAGCATTATTGGCCGCGATCCCTGTCAAATCCGGGCATGCCTGAATCTTTCCGCGCTTTTCGCGCGCAGGGGAGTCCCGGAAAAAGCGGAGCAGTGCCTTCAACAGGCCCTGCGCCACAACCCGTCATCCATGCATATCATCATTGCCCTTTATAACCTCTACGCCAATCAGCAAAAATTTACAGAAGCCCAATCCCTTCTGAAAAATGCGATTCTGGCAAATCCGGACCGTCATGAACTGCATCTTTTGCTGGGCAACCTGTATTTTAACATGGCCCGGTGGGAACAATCCGAGTCTGAATATTTAAAAGTCATCCGGTTGCGGCCCCGGGACCCGGAATCTTATCTTCTGGCGGCAAATTTTTACAATTCCACGGACCAGCCGGACCAGGCCCTTGCCATGTATCAAAAGGCCCTTGCCCTTCAACCGGAAAACCTGGGCATTTTACTGCACCTGGCCCGCTTTCACCTGACACGCCAGAATGTGGCCGACAGCTTGAAATATGCCGATAAAATGCTGCTTCAAAATCCGGATTTTTTCCCCGCAAAAATCCTGAAAACAGAATCCCTTCTGGCAAAAGACCGCTGGGATGATGCCTTAAGCTATCTTACCGGACTAATTGAGCAGCATCCGGAAGCCAGCCGGCTGTATTACTTAAAAGGCATCGCCCATATGAAAAAAAATGACACCGGTCGCGCCAAAATCGAATTTGGAAAAATTCCACCGGCCAGCGACGAATACGCAAACGCCCGGCTGATGCTGGCCAGTATCTTTATGGCGGAAAACAATCTTGTTCAGGCCAAAGAAGCTGCAAAAGCCATTCTTGAAAGGGACAAAAACAATTATGCGGCCCTCAAACTCCTGGGCAATATTTATTTGAATGAAAACCGGTTTGACCAGGCCAAGAAATATTTCACACAGCTTACGGAGCTTGCGCCGCAAAATCCGGATGGGTTTTTCCTGCTGGGCCTGCTGAACCGAAAGCAGCAGGAATATGAAAACGCGGTGGCCAATTTTGAGGCCGCCCTTGCAAAGGGCCATTCCGATATCAGGGTGTTTGTGAACCTGATTTCTGCTTTAATTGAAAACAATATGACCGCTGCGGCACTGGCCAGATGCGACAAAATGCTGGAAAATCAGAACCTTCACCCCCATGCCCGGGCAGTGGTTTATAATTTAAAGGGAAAATTGCATCTTTCCCAAAACAATATCCAGCAGGCGGAAAAATCCTTTAAATCCGCCATGATCGTTGATCCCGCGTATTTGCCGCCCTATTATGCCCTGGCAAAAATTTATTTTGCGGAAGGCCGGGAGGACAAAGCCATTGTCCAATACAAAACCGCCATTCAAAACCCGTCCAATGCCAGACAGGAAATGCCCAATCTCATGCTGGGCATTCTCTTTTCCATGAAAAATCAGCCGGACCTGGCGGAACTGCATTATCGGAACGCTCTGGACATCAATCCGGATTTTGCGCCGGCCGCCAACAACCTGGCCTATCTGCTGGCGGAGCAGGACAGAAATCTGGATGAAGCCCTAAGACTTTCCCAGCGCGCCGCGAGTATCCTGCCGGATGATCCCCGGGTGCAGGATACCCTGGGATGGGTGTATGTGAAAATGGGGTTTTATGAACAGGCAATCCAGGCGTTTTCTGACAGCATTCGTGAGCTTCCGGGAAATGCCGTGATTCATTTTCACCTGGGAATGGCGTATTATAAAAAAGGCGACCAAGAGCAGGCAAAAACCGCTTTGACCGAGGCATTGAACCTGGATCAAAACTTTACCGGATCTGAAGAGGCGAGAGAAATTTTGGATGACCTTGGATAATTTTTTTTGGGAGGGCGCGCGCATTATATTCATTCGGTAACATGACGTGATTCGCATGTTGGTTTTGGGGGTGTAACGGGAGGGGATAAACCCCTCCCCTACGTTGGCTTGTGGTTTAAAACGGGAGGGGATAAACCCCTCCCCTACGCTGGCTTGTGGTTTAAAACGGGAGGGGATAAACCCCTCCCCTACGTTGGCTTCGGATTCATTCGGTAACATTATGTGATCCGGGTGTTGACTTCGTATTTATTCGGTAACATGACGTGCTCCGTAGGGGCGGGGTTTACCCCCGCCCGCATAAAAACCACCGCAGGCGCGGGGTTTACCCCCGCCCGGCAATTCAAATCAAACGGTATTTGCCATTGTATAAATCACAACCCAAACGAAAAAAAATTCGCTTGCCGGTTATATCCTATGGCATGGGAAATGCGTTTTCCATTACCATTGCCACAGCGGAAAGACATCCATGGTTTCAATTGCATCCCTTACTGGCCGAAACATTTACTGATCTGATTATACAAACTGCGCAAAAACAACAAACAGATATCTTTGCCTGGTGCATTATGCCGGAACACGCACATTTGTTGATTCAAACGCCCGAAATCATCATTTTCATTCAGACGATAAAGGGAAAGTTGACGCCAGCGGCACGAAAATTCAATCCCGCACAAAAATTGTGGCAACGCAGTTTTTATGATCACGGATTACGAAAAGAAGAATCCACGCAAAAGGTCGCACGTTATATATGGAACAACCCGGTACGGGCCGGGATAGTTAAAAATCCCGCAGATTATCCATGGTCCGGATCATTGGTTTGGCCCGAATGGCGAAATTTTATGTTTTAAAAAATACATGAGGATAAAAAAACAACCCATCGATTTGACGGGCGGGGATAAACCCGGTGGTGTAACGGGAGGGGATAAACCCCTCCCCTACGTTGGCTTCGGATTCATTCGGTAACATGACGTAATCCGGGTGTTGACTTCGGATTCATTCGGTAACATGACGTAATCCGTAGGGGCGGGGTTTATCCCCGCCCGCATAAAAACCACCGCAGGGCCCGGGGTTCATTCCGCCCGCTCTGCCCGGGGTCTTGATTTTTTAATTTTGCCGTTTTGTTTACATCCCGGCTCCAAAATTATTTATTTTTGAATCGGACATATAAAAATTCCAATTTATGAAAACCATTCCATTTAAAATATTGATTCTCTGCATTCTTCTGCCGCCGATGCTTTATCTTGCAACGGTAAGTTCCCTGGAGTCCTATCTGGAGAAAAAATATGAAAAAGATTTAACCAATGTTTATTTATCCGATATGAACAATATCCTGAACGGTCTTGTCGAGATTAAAAACGCCATAGATGCCGCTATTTCAGGATATCTTGAGGATCACTTTTTCACAGCAATCGGCGGCCGCATTGATGTGACCGTGACAACGGATCAGGGCACTATTTTATATCCCGCCACCTATTTGAACTCACGCCTGGACAGCCTTGCCGCGGACCCGGCACGGCTTGCGGAAAGAAACTTTGAAATTTTAAATGAGGGGACCGGGTTAACAGCCAATGTGGAAATTCCCCATTTTTCTTTTCTGGCCATCGGGCTGCTCCTTTTTTATATCTTGATCTTTTTGGGCGGCCTTTACGCGTATCACCAAAAAGTTGCTTTTAAACTCAAGCGTGATGAAACCCAGAAAAACATGGAACTGACCCGGCTCAAGGAACTTGAAAATGAAAGGCTGGAAAAAATTCATGAACTTTCCGAAGAGCGGGAACTGCTCATCGGGGAGTATGACCAGCTGAAGTCCACCTTAAAAAAAGAAAAATCCATTGCGGAAAAAACAGAAGAAGAGCTGTTTGAAGAAATCGATACCCTTGAGAAAAAACTCCTGGAAATTGAAGAATTGAAGGGTCAGATTGTCGAACTTGAAAAAATCCAGGACCGCCAGAAAAAGCAAAAAGAAAAGTCCATTGAAAAATTGGAAAAGCGTTTTAAAACACTTTACAAAAATATCGAAATCACCCATCGGGCACTGGGAGCGCTGACAGAATTGCCGGACGAAATGAACCTGAAAGCGGAAGAAATCATTTCTCAACTCAACAGCGACCCGGATCTGGTTTCCGTGAAACGAAAAGTTTTTAACAAAAAAGGAAAAACAACGTCCTTTGAGGTGGTGTTCGGCTACAAAGGCCGGCTTTATTTCCGCAGATCAGCAGACAACCGCATTGAAATTCTTACCATCGGCTCCAAAAACACCCAGAACAGCGACTTGCTGTATCTGAACAATGTTTAATTTTTAACTCACTCCGCGCTCTCCGAATACCCGCACCCCTTGTCCAGGCATTTGATGATTTTGCCGTCGCGCTTGGTTTCTTTTTCCACCATGATGGGCGCGCCGCAGTCCGGGCATTTTTTTGCAATGGGTTTGTCCCAGGTGGCGAATTTACATTTGGGAAACCGGCTGCATCCGTAAAACACTTTTCCCCGTTTGGACGTTCGCTCCACCAGCTCGCCGTCACAGTCTTTTTCCGGGCAGGGCACGCCGGTGGACCGGGCAGCGGCTTTTGAAGCAATAGAACGGGTGCGCTTGCATTCCGGATATCCGGAGCATGCCAGAAAATCCCCGAACCGGCCCTGCTTCACCACCATGGGCCGGCCGCAGACATCGCACACCTCCCCTTCCGCTGCTTCATAATCCGGCTCCAGCGCGACAATGGCGCCTTTTTCATCCCGGGTATAATTTCTCGAATACAAACAATCAGGATACCCTTCGCACGCCAGAAACGGGCCGTTTTTTCCCACTTTGATGTGCAGTTTTTTGCCGCACAGGGGACATTTCAGATCCGTGGGCACGCCAATGCCTTTGACGCTCAGCATATTCTCGGACGCGGAGGCAAGGCGCTTTTCAAAGGTCTCATAAAAACGGGATAAAACGGCCAGGGCGTCGGCTTCCGCGGTTTCCACCCGGTCCAGGTCGTTTTCCATGTTGGCCGTAAAATCCACGCTTAAAATATCCGGAAAATTTTCCACCAGCAGATCGCTCACAATAAACCCAAGCTCGCTTGGCCGGAAATAGCCTTTGATAAACTCCACATAGCCTTTGTCCCGGATGGTGGACAAAATCGACGCATAGGTGCTGGGCCGGCCAATGCCGTTTTCCTCCAGCTCCTTAACCAGGGACGCTTCGGAAAACCTTGGGGGCGGGGTGGTAAAATGCTGTTTGGGATCGATTTTATTGAGTTTCAACTGCATTTTTTCCGAGAGTTCCGGCAGCATGGCTTTTTCACCGGTTTTGGCGCCTTTTTCCTCATCATCCGCGGTGAGATAAAGGGCCATAAACCCGGGAAACCGGATGCTGGAGCCGGTGGCAGAAAAAGTGTAATCACCGGCTTTAATGGCAATGGAATTCTGGTCAATCAGGGCCTGGGCCATCTGGGAGGCCACAAACCGCTTCCAGATAAGCTGGTACAGGGCCAGTTGATCCTTGTTGAGATACGGGGCCACTTTTTCCGGGGTCTGGTACACGGACGTGGGCCGGATGGCTTCATGGGCATCCTGAACCTTGTTTTTGTTTTGAAACGACCGGGGTTTGGACAGGGCGTAATCCGGCCCGAAGGTCTGTTTTACCAGATCCAGGGCTTCAAGGGCCGCTTCTTCGGAAATACGGATAGAGTCCGTCCGCATATAGGTGATGAGCCCCACATATTCGCCGGCCCCCAGATCAAGCCCTTCATAGAGCTGCTGGGCCACCACCATGGTTTTTTTGGCGGAAAAGCGCAGCTTCTGAATGGCTTCCTGTTGCAGCTTGCTGGTGATAAACGGCGGATAGGGATTGCGGCGCACGGTTTTCTTTTTAACCGCATCCACCACATAGGCCGCACCGGACAAATCCGACAACACCGCATCTGCTTCCTGCTGGCTGGTGATTTTAATTTTTTTCCCGGTTTTTTTGGTGAGTTTTGCCGCAAACGCCGGGGGTTCCGGCCCTTCCAGATGGGCTGTGACAGACCAGTATTCTTCCGGCACAAAGGCCTGGATGGCCCGCTCCCGCTCGCAGATAATCCGCACGGCAACGGACTGGACCCGGCCCGCGGACAGCCCGTATTTAACTTTTTTCCACAATACCGGAGAAATCTGATACCCCACCAGCCGATCCAGGATGCGGCGGGTCTGCTGGGCCTGATATTTGTTCAGATTCAGTTCCTGGGGCGCGGCCAGGGCATCCTGGACCCCTTTTTTGGTGATTTCATGAAACAGCACCCGGTGAAACCGGCGGCCCTTTTTCTTGAGCACATCGGCAGTATGATAGGCAATGGCTTCCCCTTCCCGGTCCGGGTCCGGGGCCAGATAGATATCATCTGAATCCGCGGCCGCGCTTTTCAGGTTTTTAATGACCTTTTGCTTTCCCTTGATGGTCACATATTTGGGGGTAAACTGATGTTCCACATCAATGCCGATTTCTTTTTCCGGCAAATCCTTGATATGACCCACCGTTGACGTCACCTTGTACTGGCCGCCCAGGTATTTTTTCAACGATCTTTCCTTGGTGGGAGATTCAACAATAACCAGTGGTTTACTCAAATCATGTCCTCTTATAAAAAAATGTATATGGTTATCTGATTAACTCAAGCTGCCGTGTTTTTATCGGGATCGGGATCGGGATCGAAATCGGGATCGGGATCGGATTCGATAACGATTTCGATACCGATACCGATACCGATTTTGATGGCTGAACTTGAGCATTCAAGCAAGGTTAAAATATTTTCCCGGGCTCTGGACAATCATTTCTTTTAATTCCAGATTCAGCAGGACCACGGACAACCGCCCCACGTTCAGGCCGGTTTTCCGGCTCAGGGCATCAATGTGCATGGGATATGCATCAAGGGAGTCATATACCAGGGATTCCTCATTTGTCAAATTTTCCCTGCCCGGCCCGGCAAGATTCGGGTTTTTTGCGGATGAGGCATTGGAAATTTCAGGGCTTTGGGGCGGGAGACCCTTGTCCGGTGTTTCCGGCACCGGCACATTCTGCACCGGCGAATTCTGCACCGGCACATCCTGTAATTGATAAAATTCCTCAATCACATCTTGGGCGCACGCCACGAGTTTGGCGCCCTGTTTCAAGAGATTGTGAGCGCCCGTGCTTTTGGCGGAATTGATATTGCCGGGCACGGCAAAAACTTCCCGGTTCTGCTCCGCCGCCAGTCGGGCCGTGATAAGCGATCCGCTTTTCCGGGCCGCTTCCACCACAATGGTGCCCAGGGACATGCCGGCGATAATCCGGTTTCTGGCCGGAAAATTATAGCTGTTGGGCGCTTCCATCATGGGAAACTCCGAGATGACGGCGCCGCATTCCGCTATTTTGTAAAACAATTTCCGGTTTTCCGGAGGATAAATCACGCCCAGGCCGCTGCCCAGAATCGCATAGGTGTATCCGCCGGCGGCAATGGCCCCCTCGTGGGCCGCGGAATCCACGCCCCGGGCCATGCCCGAAACAATGGGCAATCCCCTTGCCGCCAGATCCCGGCTCAGGCGCCGGGCCATGGTAATGCCGTAGCTGGAGGCACTGCGGGAGCCGACCATGGCAATGCTTTTTTCCGTGTGATCAAGATGGCCTTTTACATAGAGGTAGGGAGGCGGATCGGTAATGTGCCGCAGCAGGGCGGGATATTCCGGATGGGAAAACGCAATAATGCGGACTCCGGCCTGTTGCGCAAGATCAATTTCCTGATCAATGGCGTCCGGAAACCGGAACCCGGAAATGGCATCCGCCACCCGGCTGCTCACCCCGTCCACTGCCATGAGATCGGATTTTTTGGCGCGAAACACATCCACGGGCTCGCCAAAGGCCTTCATCAGCCGTTTGTACAGGTGGTTTCCCACGCCGGGAACGGTTTTGAGTGCGAGCCAGGAGTGGATGTGGTGGGTCATGGGTGAGTAAGCTCAAAGGTGAAAGTTCGAAGTTCGAAGTTCGAAGCTGAAAGCTCAAAGGTGAAAGCTGAAAGCTCAAAGCGAAAAGCTGAAAGCTGAAAGTTTGAAGTTCGAAGCTGAAAGGGCAAGGATTATGATTTTAAAGCGTTAATCAGGCCTTTCAGCATGGATGCAATTTCAAGCGCTTCGGATTTCAATTCCATAAATTCTTTTTCAGGTATCCAGCCTTTTCTTTTAAAAATTTCAAGCAGCGTAATGGTTTCATATAATGATCCCCGTGCAATAAAACAAAAATGGGTAAATTCTTTTGAAGAAAACCGGCCTTTGCCTTCCGCAATATTCATGGGAACAGAGGTGGCTGCGGCTTCAAGCTGTTCAAACAACCGAAAATGCTTTCTCCCGGTGTCAATTTTTTCGATAATATTTATTGTGTTAACAGCAAATTCAGTGGCCCGGTTCCAGACATTCAAATCTTCATAACCAAACCGCATAAAAGATCCCCTTCACCCTTTCAGCTTTCCCCTTTGAGCTTTCAGCTTCTCCCTTTCAGCTTTTCGCTTCCCCCTCCTCCTTCAGAAACAGCAAAATGGGGCTGGCCACGTAAATGGACGAATAGGTCCCCACCACCACCCCAACGATAAGGGCCCGGGAAAAATCGTGAATGATGTCACCGCCCAGGAAAAACAGGGACGTCAGCACGAGCAGGGTGGTGCCGGAGGTCAGGATGGTCCGGCTCAGGGTTTCATTGATGCTTTTGTTGATAAGTTCTTCTATCGGCAGCCGGTGGTAGCGTTTCAGATTTTCCCTGATCCGGTCATACACAATAATGGTATCGTTTAGGGAATACCCGATAATGGTCAGCAGGGCCGCCACAATGGGCAGGGAAAATTCAATGTTTAAAATGGAAAACAGCCCCACCGTGATCAGCACATCATGCAGCAGGGCCACCACCGCGCCCATGGCGTATTTCAGCCGGAGCTGCCAGAACAGCAGCAGGGTGACGATCAGGGCCACGAGAATGAGAAACGGGATGCTGACATTGAACAGGGAGAAAAAATACACTGCGCCGATCAGGGCCACGGCCATAACGCCGCTGATCACCCATTTAAATTCAAACCGGCCGGAAATGTAAATGGTGATGAACAAAAGTGTATAAAACAGCGCAAACAAAGCCTTGGACTGAAGATCCTTGCCCACCTGGGGGCCGACCATCTCAACTCGGCGGATTTCGATTTCCGTACCCGTGGACCCGGCCACGGCAGTTTGCACATCTTCTGAAAATCCCTGGTCCGTGATCAGGGTCTGGCTGGTGTGCACCAGGTATTCGTTTTCCTTTGCCTGGCCAAACTGCTGTACCGCCGACCCGTCAAGGCCCACGCCGGCCAGGCCCGATTTTATGCTGTCAATGGACACCGGTGTTTTGCTTTTGATCTGGATAATGGTGCCGCCGGCAAAATCAATGCCGTAATGGGGGCCGCCATGGTAAATCAGCGTTCCGATACTGAGCAGAATCAGAAAAGCGGAAAATGCAAACGCGACAAAGCGTTTTCCAATAATATTCAGATTGATACCGGGTTTAATAAACTCCATTCCTGGATTCCTTTTCTAAATACTTAAAGATTTAACGCGGAGGGACACGTAGAGATAATCAAAAATCAGCCGGGAAATCACCAGGGCTGTAAAAACACTGGCCAGAACCCCCAGACTCAGGGTAACGGCAAATCCTTTTACCGGGCCGGTGCCGAACTGAAACAGCACCAGGGCCGCGATCAGGGTGGTAACGTTGGCGTCCAGAATCGTGAGGCTGGCCCGCTCAAACCCGGTGGCGACCGAGGCAATGGGGGTTTTGCCCAGCCGCAGTTCCTCCCGGATACGCTCAAAAATCAACACATTGGCGTCCACGGCCATGCCGATGGTGAGAATGATCCCGGCAATACCCGGAAGGGTCAGGGTGGCCCCGAACGCGGCCAGTCCGCCCGCGATCAGCAGAATATTCAAAATCAGCACAAAATCCGCGATCAGCCCGGCGCCCTTGTAATAGATAAACATGAAAACAATCACAAAAATGCCGCCGATCAACATGGAAAACAGCCCTTTTTGAATGGAATCATGCCCCAGGGAAGGTCCCACGGTTCTTTCTTCAATAATTTTCACCGGCGCGGGCAGAGACCCGGCCCGGAGCACAATGGCCAGATCGTGGGCTTCCTGGGTGGTAAAACTGCCGGTAATCCGGGCGCTGCCCCCGGGAATTTTTTCCTGAATCGTGGGCGCGGAATATACCTTGTTGTCAAGGACAATGGCCAGCCGTTTTTTCACATTTTCACCGGTGATGCGCTCAAACAGACGGGCGCCTTTGCGGTCAAACTCAATGGACACATAGGACTCGTTAAACTGGGAATCAATCTGCACCCGGGCATCCGTGAGATATTCGCCGGTCATCAGGGTCCGTTTTTTCACCAGATAAGGCTGTTTCCGGGCCGTTGCCGCTTCAGTTTCCCCATCCACGGCCTGGTACAGGATTTCACTGCCCGGCGGCACGTTTCCGTCCAGGGCCGAGCCCATGTCGTGTTCATCGTCCAGAAGCTTGAATTCCAGGAGCGCGGTTTTCCCGATAAGTTCCTTGGCCCGTTCCGTATCCTGGATACCGGGGAGCTGAATCTGAATGCGCCGCTCTCCCAGAACCCGAATATCCGGTTCCGTGACCCCGAACTGATCTATCCGGTTCCGGATGGTCTCAAGGGCCTGCTCCGTGGCCTGCTTCTTGATCTGGGTCGTCCATTCATCCGTCAGCCCGATTTTGAGAACCTGATTTCCCGCTTCCATGGAACGGGACACAATCTTGACATCGCTGTAGTTTTTTTCCAGCAGCTTTTCTATTTTTTTCGCATCTGCTGCATCCAGCAGAATCAGCGACAGGGCCGTCTTGCCGGAATAATCAATGCCTTTGTGCCGGATCTGATCATCCCGCAGGTAGCCTCTCATTTCATTGCGAATCCGTTCCACAGTGCTTTCCACGGCTTTTTCCGTCTGCACTTCCAGAACCAGATGCATGCCTCCCTGAAGATCAAGCCCAAGGTTAATCTGCTTGTTCGGCCACCATCCCGGTTTGAACGTCGGGATAACGTAGATCAGTGCCACAATCAATACCAGTCCTACCACCGGAAGTCGCCAGGAAAAATCTTTCACTGCATTTGCCCTTTCTTTGGTTAATCAATGAAAAGAAACGGGTGCGTCAATGACCGCGCCAAAAAGCAACCTGTCATTTCCGTTTCCTGATAGATGCTAAAAAATTACTGACTGAGCCCGGCAATGGTCGCGCGGCTCACCTTCACCCGGACTTTTTCCGCAATTTCAAGGGTGACGGTATTTTCATCCAGTCCGGTAATCTGACCGTAGATGCCGCCGCTGGTGATGATCCGGTCCCCTTTTTTCAGATTGCCAATCATTTCCTGATGCTGTTTGGCTTTTTTCTGCTGGGGCCGGATAAGCAGAAAATAAAAAATCACAAACATCAGAATAATTGGAATAAACGCGCCAAAACCGCCGGCCGCGCCGCCACCGGCCGGTGCGGCCCCCTGCCCCATTGCATATGCCGTATTAATCACAAAAAACCTCCTTTTTTCCTAAAATGAACCGGTTATATCCATACACCTCAATATAACCGGATGCCTGTTTCTTAAAACCGCTTTTTCCATACTTTAAAACAACCGCAGGGTCAAATACTTCTTTATTTATCCACGGTGAATGTGTCAGGGAACGCTTCGCGCACCCTGACCTACGCTGCGATTCCGTAGGTCAGGGTGTCCCGTCTGTTTGGGATTCCCTGATGCTTTCAGCTTTCAGAATTTGTTCTCGCATTTGGATATACGCAAAATATTTATGAACATTGAACATCGAACGTCCAACTTTGAACATTGAATAAGGAATGTCGCTGGCGCTCCACGGTTTATAGTTCCGGAAGCTTACCATAACCATTGCGGATCACGGTCAATAGCGTGAAGCAGCGTTATGAATGTGTCAGGGAATGCTTCGCGCACCCTGACCTACGCTACGATTCCGTAGGTCAGGGTGTCCCGTCTGTTTGGGACTCCCTGACGCTTTCAGCTTTGAGCTTTGAGCTTTCCCCTTCAGGCCTCCCTCACAATCTTGCTTTCCCCGGGAATCAAAGCCGGGTCCGCTTCAAGGGTAATACAGACCTCCCGCCGGTGCTCAAGCTCCAGCAGCTCTTTTTTCTTCCGGTTCAGCAGATAGGCCGCCACCTCCGGCGGAACAAACCCTTTGACGCCGGCCACGCCGTCTTTAAGGGTTTCCACCCGCAGGCGCCTTAAGAAATTAAGCCCCAGCGATTCCACGGAGGGCACCATGCCTTTGCCCCGGCAGCGTTTACAGGGCTGGGAATTGATAAACTGAATGGACGGCCGGATGCGCTGGCGGGACATTTCCAGCAGCCCGAACACGGACAGCCGCCCGACCTTGGTGCGGGCCTTGTCGCTTTTCAGCTCCGCCTTGATGGCTTTTTCAATTTTGGCCCGGTTCTTGCGGTCCCGCATGTCAATAAAATCAATCACGATCAGGCCGCCGAAATCCCGCAGCCGCAGCTGACGGGCCACTTCTTCCGCCGCCTCCAGATTGGTCTGGACCGCGGTCTCTTCCACATTTTTTTTCTGGGTGGCTTTGCCGGAATTCACATCAATGGACACCAGGGCCTCGGTCTGTTCTATGACAATGGAGCCCCCGGATTTCAGCCCGACCCGGTTTTCAAAGATCGAGGCGATCTGATCTTCCAGCTGATGTTTGGAAAAAATCGGTTTGTCTGTTTTATACCGTTTTACGATTTTCTGATGCGTGGGGGAAATCATTTTCATGAAATCCCGGACCTCATTGTAAACCAGCTCATCATCAATCAGGATTTCGGTAATATCCGGTGTAAAATAATCCCGGATGACCCGCTGGGCCAGGGTCTGTTCCTTGTGCAGCAACGACGGTGCCGGAGCGTCATTGACCCCTTTTTTAATATTTTTCCACAACCGCATCAAATGGCGAAATTCCTTGTCCAGAGTGGTTTTGGTGCATTTCTGGCCCGCGGTGCGGACAATGACGCCAAATCCCTCGGGCAGCATTTTGCCCATGATTTCCTTGATGCGCTTTCGTTCATCTTCGTCTTCAATCTTGCGGGACACGCCAACGGTTTTGCTTCCCGGCATCAGCACCATATTCCGTCCGGGAATGGAAATAAACGTGGTAAGCATGGCCCCTTTTTTCATAAACGGCTCTTTGGTGACCTGCACCATCAGTTCCTGGCCGTTTTTGATAATATTCTTCAGGGACTGGTTGCCGGACGGATCATCGATAAAATAATCCGGATGGATCTCATGTTTTTGCAAAAACCCGTTTTTATCCACCCCGTAATCCACAAACACCGACTGCAGACTGGGTTCCACCCGGGAGACAACCCCTTTGTAAATATTGCCCTGGGTAATTTCCCGGGCCGCCGCTTCAATATGAAATTCTTCCAGACGGTTGTTTTTGACTTTGGCGATGCGGCATTCCTCCGCATCCACCGAATTGATCAACATTTTAATACTCATAAAATTCCTTATACATTGTAATTCCGCCGTATTGGCGGCAAAAAAACAGGCGTTGTTCAGACGGCCGGCCGGGACCGCTGATGCTTTACGTCTGAATATAAATTTCTAAATTTGTCTCTTAAATAGGTAATTACGGCCCGCAAGTCAAATAATTTTTGATTTTAGCAGGTTGCGCGGAAAAAAGCTGAAAGCCAGAAGCTGAAAGCTGAAAGCCGGAAGCTGAAAGCCCGAAGCAGCGGATGCCCCTTTCCCCTTTGAGCTTTGAGCTTTCACCTTTGAGCTTCCACCTTATATCTTGATCTTTCCCCCAGAGTGTGGCACAAGAATTCAAAATTCAGTCTTATCTTATCTCTCTATTATGAAAAGGATTTTTGAACAAAAAATGGAACATCGATACAACCCCAAACATATAGAACCCAAATGGCAAACCCGGTGGGCGGATAAAGGACAGTTTAAGGTTACGGAAGATCCCTCCCGGGAAAAATACTATCTTCTGGAAATGTTTCCCTATCCTTCCGGCAAAATCCACATGGGCCACGTCCGGAACTACACCATCGGCGATGTGGTGGCCCGGTATAAGACCATGAAGGGTTATAATGTGCTCCATCCCATGGGATGGGACGCATTCGGCATGCCCGCGGAAAACGCGGCCATTGCCAACAACACCCAGCCCGCGGCCTGGACCTATGAAAATATCAAGTATATGAAAAACCAGTTAAAGCAACTGGGATTCAGTTATGACTGGGACCGGGAAGTGGCCACCTGCACCCCGGATTATTACCGGTGGGAACAATGGCTGTTTGTGCGGATGTTTAAAAAAGGCATGGCTTACCGCAAGGAATCCTTTGTCAACTGGTGCGAATCCTGTCAGACCGTGCTGGCCAACGAACAGGTGGAAGGCGGGGCCTGCTGGCGCTGCGGCAAGCCGGTGCGCCAGAAAAAACTGTCCCAGTGGTTTTTCAAAATCACGGATTATGCCCAGGATCTGCTGGATTTCTGCGACCAGCTGCCCGGCTGGCCGGACAAGGTCACCACCATGCAGAAAAACTGGATCGGCAAAAGCACGGGCGCGGAAATTCATTTTGCCATCGAAAATTCCAATAAGGAAAACCCTGATCCGGAAAAATCTGGCCAGAAAAATACCGATCAGGCGATTACCGTATTCACCACCCGCCATGATACCGTGCTCGGCGCGACCTTTATGTGTCTGGCGCCGGAACATCCCATGGTGGAAATGCTTTCTAAAAATACACCCCAGGCCCAGGCCATTCGCGAATTCCAGGAACGGATGGCCGCGGAAAACCGGTCCAGCCAGACCATTGAAACCTATGAAAAAGAAGGGGTGTTTACCGGGGCTTACTGCATCAATCCCCTGACCGGACGGCGCATGCCGGTGTATGCGGCCAATTTCGCGCTCATGGAATACGGCACCGGCGCGGTCATGTGCGTGCCGGCCCATGACCAGCGGGATTTTGAATTTGCCAAAAAATACGGGCTGGACATTATTGTGGTGATCAAGCCGGAAGACATGGCCCTTGAAGCCATTGCCAGCACCGAGGCCTATACCGGCCCGGGGGTGATGGTCAATTCCCGGCAGTTTGACGGTCTGGACAACATCACGGCCCAGGAAAAAATCGCGGATTATCTGGAGAAAAACAACCTCGGCAAGCGGGCGGTCAATTTCCGGCTCCGGGACTGGGGCATTTCCCGGCAGCGGTTCTGGGGAACCCCGGTGCCCATGGTTCACTGCGAAAAATGCGGCATTGTGCCGGTGCCGGAAGACGCGTTGCCCGTGATTCTGCCGGAAGATGTGGATCTTCTGGAGGGCGGCGGTTCACCGCTTTCCAGGCTGGATTCGTTTCTCAACACCACCTGTCCGTCCTGCGGCGGACCGGCCCGCCGGGAAACCGATACCATGGACACGTTTGTGGAATCTTCCTGGTATTTTGAGCGCTATTGCAGCCCGAAATGCGACAGGGCCATGTTTGACAAGGCTGCCGTGGATTACTGGATGCCCGTGGACCAGTATATCGGCGGCGTGGAACATGCGGTGCTGCATCTTCTTTATTCCCGGTATTTCACCCGGGTACTCCACGACCTGGACATGGTCCAATACAAAGAACCCTTCACCCGGCTGCTGACCCAGGGCATGGTGTGCAAGGAAACCCTGTCCTGCCCAACACATGGATTTTTGTTTCCCGAAGAAGCGCGCATGGAAAAAGACGGGTATGTGTGCACCAAATGCGGGGCTCCGGTCACGGTTGGGCGGGTGGAAAAAATGTCCAAATCCAAAAAAAACGTAATTGATCCCAATACCCTGCTTGAAACATACGGGGCCGACACGGTGCGCCTCTTCTGCCTGTTTGCCGCGCCCCCGGAACGGGATCTGGAATGGAGCGAACAGGGAGTGGATGGCTGTTTCCGGTTTTTAAACCGGATCTGGCGGCTGGTTCAGGATCTGGAGTCAAAAATTGCCGGCACAAAACCGTTTGACGGCCCTGTGGAGGCTCTTGATGAAAATCTAAAAAACCTGTTCCGCAAGACCCATCAGACCATCCGGAAAGTATCTTCAGACATTGAAGACCGGTTTCATTTCAACACCGCCATCAGCGCGGTCATGGAACTGGTGAACCTGATGTACAGCATGGATCTTGACGCAAAACACAAAGAAAGCGCCGGCGTCATCCGAAAAGCCGTGGAATCCATGATTCTGCTGTTGTCGCCCATTGTGCCGCATTTTGCCGAAGAACTCTGGGAAACCCTGGGCAATAAAGGCACAAGCCTTGCCAGGGCGCCCTGGCCGGAATTCCGGGAAGACGCCATGGCAGTGGACACCGTGACCATTGTGGCCCAGGTCAACGGCAAGGTGCGGGGAAAATTCACCACCAGCGCGGATGCCGATGACGACACCGTCAAAGCCCAGGCCCTGGCAGACGACAATGTTCAGCGCTTTGTTGACGGCAAGACCATTAAAAAGATTGTTGTGGTGAAGAACAAGCTGGTAAACGTTGTGGTTTAAGGCTCTAAAAAAGGAAAGCAGTTGCAAAAATTCTACTTACGCACAGTCCTGTTATTTCTGCTGCTACTGTTCCTGTGCGCGGCAGCCGGGGCCTGCGGGTACCGGTTTTCCGGCAGCGGGCACCTGCCCGGCGGGGTGGAGACCCTTCATATCGGTGTTTTTGAAAACAAAAGCGGTGAAACCGGTTTTGAAACCTATATCACCAATGACCTGATTTACCAGTTTACCCGGTTTGATAGCCAAAAACTGGCAGCCCCGGAAATTGCGGACGCCCGGCTGACCGGCACGGTTAAATCCATCACCGCTGTGACCATTTCCCACCGCACGGCCCACACGTCCGCAGAGCGCCGGCTTCAGGCAACCATTGCCATCCGGTTAACCGGTAAGGACGGGGACCTTCTGTGGGCAGATGAGGCCATTACCGAGTATGAAACCTATGCGGTCAGCCCGGAAAAGGCCCAGACCGAAAACAATAAAAAATCCGCTCTCAGGCAACTCTCAAGTCGAGTGGCAGAGCGGATTTATTATCGATTATCGGATAATTTTTAACCCGGCAGTTTTTTAGCCGTCTTTTTTAGCTGTTTATCCGGTATTGGCAGAAGATGCTTCTTATGCCGCTGTCAGACGGTTGACCCGTTTGGACAGCCGGGATATTTTCCGTGCAGCAGTGCGCGGATGAATCACCCCTTTTTTGGCCGCCTTATCAATAACGGATTTGGCGGTATTTAATTCATCAGCAACCGTGCCGGTAGCTGCGTTGTCTTGTGCAAAAAGATCAATCTGTTTGACAACCCCTTTGATCCGGGTTTTTACTGACCGGTTGCGAAGCCGCCGTTTCTGATTCTGCAAATTTCGTTTTACTGCGGATTTATGATTTGCCAATGTTAAAACTCCTTTATGCGGTTTCTGTAAAAAATATAAATGCAATTGATAACGGATCGAACACCTTGTGTCAAGAAATTTCTCAAAACCGCAATTCTATGATATGCAATACGACGCCATCAATGTCGTTAACTTAAGAGGTTTCAATGTAGGGGAGGGGTTTACCCCCTCCAGCGAAAAAGGCGACCCATGCCGGGAGGGGATAAACCCCTCCCCTACGCATATGGCCTAAGTTAATGACATTGACGACGCCATTACAAACCAGAGGACTCCAACTCGGGGAAGATGAATAAACAATTAATAATTTTTCATCCATGGAAAAAACCCGATTTCGATAGCGATCCCGATACCGACCATCGAAATCGGGATCGGGATCGGGATCGCTATCGGGATCGGGATCGCTATCGGGATCGAAAAAATTACGCGTTCTCCCTATCCACCTCAAAACCCCAAAATGACCCGCAGGATAACTAAAAAACCGCCCTGTATGAAAAATACCAGTGAAAAAAAAGCCTTTGCCCGGGCCGCGGGCATTGTCGGGGGATTTACCCTGATCAGCCGGGTGTTTGGTTTTATCCGGGACATGGTGATTGCCTGGTTTTTCGGTGCCGGCCCCCTGTCGGACGCTTTTTTCGCGGCCTTCCGGCTGCCAAACCTGTTCCGCCGGCTTTTTGGAGAAGGCTCCCTGACCGTGGCCTTTATCCCGGTTTTCTCCGGATACCTGACGGACCACGGCAAAGCCGCTGCCTTTGATATGGCCCGGTCCGCCGCCCGGATGCTGTCTGTTATTCTGGTGATCATCACCCTTGCGGGCATTCTTGCCGCCCCTGCCGTGGTGCGGGTCATTGCCCCGGGATTCGTTGGCAGTCAATTTTCCACTGCCGTGCTGCTCACCCGGATCATGTTTCCGTATATCTTTTTTATCTGCCTGGTGGCCCTGTGCATGGGCATTTTAAACGCCCTGGGCCATTTTGCGGCCCCGGCGTTTGCACCGGTGATCTTAAATCTTTCCATTATCGCGGCAATGCTTTTTTTATGCCCGCTCCTGCCGGAACCCATCACGGGCCTGGCCGCGGGAGTGGTGATCGGCGGATTGTTGCAGCTTCTGCTGCAGCTGCCCTTTCTTGCCCGACAGGGCTTTGTTTTCTGGCGCCGGGCCAATTTTTATCATCCGGCCCTGAAAACCATTGGCCGGCGCATGCTGCCTTCTGTATTCGGCGCCGCGGCCTATCAGATCAACATGCTTGTCAGCACCCTGCTGGCCTCATTTCTTGCCGCCGGAAGCGTGTCATGGCTCTATTACGCGGACCGCCTGGTGCAGTTTCCCCTGGGAATCTTTGCCATTTCCATGTCTGTGGCCATTCTTCCCGGGCTCTCCCGCCAGGCCGCGGCCCGGAATTTGCATCAATTCAGCGAAACCCTTTCCGACGCCATTAAGCTGATTTTTTTTATCACCCTTCCGGCCATGACCGGACTGATCGTGCTGCGCCAGCCCATTGTTGCCCTGTTGTTCGAACGGGGGGCTTTTGATCCGGCCAGCACCGCAATGACGGCTGACGCCCTGCTGTATTTCAGTCTGGGATTATGGGCTTTTTCCGGGGTGCGGATTGTTGTCAGCGCCTTTTACGCCCTGGGCAACACCCGGACCCCGGTGATCATGGGGATCATTTCCATCAGCGCCCATATGGTGCTTTGTCTGGTGCTGATGAAGCCCATGGCCCATGCCGGCCTGGCCCTTGCCGGGGCCCTGTCCGCCATGGTGAATTTTATCCTGCTGACCATCCCGCTGAGCCGAAAAGTGCGGGTGCCGGACTGGAAAAAGATCATTGAATCCATTGCCGGCTCTGTGATATGTTCCGCTATTATGGGATTTTGCCTGCACGTCTTTTCCGGGTGGGCCATAGCGCGCTTATCCGTCGCGCCAGCCACATCAATCCAATCCGCCGAATCAGTAGCCGGATCAGTGGCTGCAGCAGCCTCTACGCCAGCCCTGGCAGGCATTGTGTGTGCCGGAGTGGTTTGCGGCATGGCGGTATTTGCGGTAAGCGCCCGGCTCATCAGGCATCCGGAACTGACCGAACTCATCACCCTTATAAAGCATCGATAACCAATTTCCAGTGAATCCCCTGCATGTAAAAATTGGATTGTTCACCGCCCTGCTTTTGCTCACCCTTTATATGGTATTGATTTTGGTGGGGGACAACGGTCTGAGAGAGCTGAATGCCATGAAGCGGGAACTTTCCGTTCTCAAGGCTGAAAACAAAAATCTTGCCCGGCAAAACCAGCAATTATACCGCCAGGTTCAGCGCATGAAGGAAGATCCGGAGTTTGCGGAAAGTATTATCCGGGAAAAATTAAAAATGGTGGCAAAAGACGAAATTGTTTTTAAATTCAAAAAACAAGAGGAAGCCCAATGAATTCACCGGAAAAAAATATACCGGCCCGGCGCCGCACCCGCACCCTTGCGAAACTATATGCGGATCAGGGACATTTTGACAAAGCCATTGAAATTTGCCGGCATCTGGTGCGCGATTTTCCGGAGCGAAAAGATATTGAAGAAATCAAACAGGACATCGCAGACATGGAAGGCCGCCGGAACCAGATAAAAACCGCCCGCAAACCAAAACTGCCGGCTCTGATAACCGAATGGCTTGAACTGATCAAAAAATACCGGCAGTCCCATGGCATTTCCCTGCCGAAATAAAAAAACTGAATACCCCATTCATGACGGCTTCGTAATTCGTAATTCGTAATTCGTAATTTAACATTATGACACCGCCACCGGCTCCCCAACCACCACCCGGCCTTTTTCCCTGTGCACCCGGGCAGCGGCCACCACGGGATCATGCTCAAAACACAGAATCCAGTTTTCTTCCACGGCCCGGGCCAGGATAGCGTCTTTTTCCGCCATAATGGCCAGAGGCTCATTGTCATACCCCATGTTCCAGGCCGTGGGGACGTGGGCTGCCGTGGGAATCAGGTCCGCACAGAAAAAGATGGCCGTGTCTTTGCCGTTTACCAGCACATGCTGCTGGCCCCGGGTATGGCCGTGGGTGATGATGAGATCAATCCCGTCAAAGACCGCTTCCGGACCATCCAGAATTTTCAGCACCCCTTTTTCCAGAAGGGGCATGTAATTTTCCGGCAGATAACTGGATCGGTCCCGGGCCGAGGGATTGGCGGCCAGATCCCACTGCTCCTGCTGCACATAATACATTGCATTTGGAAATGCAGGAACCGCTCTGTCGCCGGCATACAGGGTTGAGCCGCCGCAATGGTCAAAATGAAGATGGGTCAGCACCACATCCGTGATATCCTTCACCCCCAGCCCATAGGGGGCAAGCCTTTCCGCCATGGACCCGGCCGGGGTCTGGATGGCGTAAATCTTTTTCATCTTGTCTGAGAGTTTGTCCCCAATGCCGGTGTCCACCAGGATCACCCGGCCTTCCCCGCGGATGACCAGGGAACGGGATTTCATGGGAATCCGGTTTTCCCTGTCCGCGGGAATTTTCTTCTCCCACAGCACCTTCGGCACCACCCCGAACATGGCCCCGCCATCCAGGTAAAAACTATCCAGTTCCACACTAAAACAATCGTATTTTCCACATTGCATAATGATTTTTTTTCACCTTCTCCTAAAACGGCTTCTTTTTTCGCAGGGAGTTCAAAATATCCTTAATCGAATCCTGATAATTATCTGACTGAATCCGTTTGATGATCTTGAGCGCGGCCGGTCCCACCACAGGTATTCTCCATACATGGGGCAGGGTAATATTGAAATTCAGAAGATTGGATGCGCCGGCTTTAACCCCCTCTTCCCGGGGCAGTCCTTTTCTGTCCTCATCTGAAATCAGCGCTTCCATTGAAAAGTGAAGCCGCAGGCCCGAGCGGTGCTTTGTCTTCTTTTCCCGGGCAGATGCCGGATGCTGGGCTGCTGCGTCGGATTTTTCCCGCCGGCTTTCCAGGCGGTCGATGACTTCAAATGCCCGGTCAACTTTTTTATCGTTATTTTCCGTTGACGTCATAGGTTACCTTCCCCTGTCTAAAATGGTTTTACAAATCTTATCAATATCGGTAATGGCTTTTTCCACCTGGGCGGTCAATTTTTTATTGGATGCCACTACTGTTGCGTACTCCTTCAGCGTCAGCCCTTTCCGGTTGTAATTTTCATACACCGACCGGCTGGGAAACACCGCCGGCAGACAGGCCACCTGCGAGGGCAGGACTTCTTCAAAATAATTAACACAGGTTTGCCAGTTCTGAAGCGGATGAACAAATACCGGCAGCACAAAAAACCGGCCTTTTTTTTCCGGAACCGCCCGGACAATCTGTTTGATGAGGGGATAAAGGTTGTTCATAAACGCGGATTCATCATTGGTGGACATTCGCATGGGAATAATGACCAGATCGCAGTAGGCACAGGCAAACCGGGTATGCAGCTTGCCGGTGCCTTCGCCGGGAATATCCATAATGATCAGATCATTATAATCAGAGATGGATTTGATCCCCTGCTGAAATACTTCTTTCTGCGTACTGGAAATATGATGAAAGGAAACGTTGCCCGGATCATAGCCCATTTCTTCCCGGTCCTGCCACCAGTTTTTCAGCGTACCCTGGGAATCCAGCTCAACCAGGGCAATAGAGCTGAATTTTTGATTCATATACCTGGAAAATGCCGTATTCACTGCCAGGGTACTCTTTCCGGTACCGCCTTTTGTCTGAACAAATCCGATTACCATATACCTCTCCGCATCACCTTGTTTGCAGGCGGTCACAGGATAAGGGGTGTTGAAACACCCTGCCGGCCGCCCCTGCCCGCTTGTGAATCAACCCGCGGATTGTTTCTTTTTGGGGGTTTCCAGGGCTTTTGCCTTTCTGGCTTCCACGGCCCGCCGGGCCACCTCCGCAATATCCGCATCTGAATACACGCCGTTTACCCCGGATATGGCCGCCAGTTTCATGCCGTGCTTAAGCCCCAGTTGATAGATTTCCTTGACCTTCTGCCATTCAATGTCCCGGCCGATGGTAAAAATTTCATACCGGCCTTCCAGGGCCAGCACAATGGTTTCCGCAAGACATGCATAGGCCACCTTGGGGGGCAGCCCGATATCTTTCATTTCCACATTTGCGCCGGGCAGCAGAATTTCACCGGATTCAATCACCAGCACATCCGGCCGTTTGGCCACATCTTCGGCACTGAGATCCAGGGGACGGGCCACATCCGTAATAATACAGCCTGGTTTTACCTTCATGATATCAATCACGCTTTTTCCGCCGCCCGCGGACGTGGCCGTTACAATAACATCCATATCCTCCAGATATTTATCCGCCCGGGTGGAAATCTCAATATGGGTATCCGGGGTTTCATCCAGAATGGACTCCTTTAGCGCCAGAAGCTTTGAATGCCGGACATCAATCATATACAGATCCGTAAACGCCATGGCCAGCAGCCGGCAGCACACCGAGCCGATGGCGCCGGTGGCACCCACCACCATGGCATTGCCTTTGAGCTTTTTGCCTTTTTCCACCTTGAGCAGCCCCATGCGGCGACCGGCATCCGCGGCCGCCCACAAAGCACCGGACGCGCTGTAGCTGTTTCCCGTGGTAATGGGAAGGTCCGCCAGCTTGGCCACGGTTTTTCCGGCATCCCCCACCACCTTGGTAAAGGCCCCCAGCCCCATGATCTGCGCCCCCAGGCGCTTGGCCATTTTTGCGGACTGAAGCAGGCGTTTATAGGTGAATTCCGCACTGTGGGCCAGCATCTGTTTCGGGGTGCCGCCCACGGTAATGAGCCAGCCTTCAGCCTCCACGCCAGTGGGGGACTTGACCCCTGTAATTTTGGAATAAACAAATGGCGGAGAATACGCCATGATTTTCTCCACCGCGTCCATGAATCCGGACGGCCCGTAACGGGCCGCCAGTTTAATGGTGGGATCTTTTTTTAACTGTTCCTGGGAAAGGGGATGAATCACAAACGCAAACCGGTTGACCCGGCGGAATTCCCCCTGGGGATAAATCACCCGGGGATCCAGATTGTGTTCGCTGATAATCTCCAGAATATCATCTTCACTGATTTCATCCAGCGGGATGTCCAGGGCCGCGGAAATCATGGCCTCCAATACATTGAACCCCACCACCTGCTCCAGGATTTTCGGGGTGCAGTCAATAATCACATCCACGCCCCGTTCCTTGAGAAACTGAATCCGGTCCTGATACACCGTTGCCGTGATAATGGTCTTGCCGCCCAGTTCTTCCAGGCCGCAATCCCGGAGATATTCGTAAAAGCCATAACTCGGCACCACCAGGATATTGGCTTTCTGGATGGCTTTGCGCCGGATGTAATCATTCCACCGCCTTACCGGCAGGGCCGTGGTGGCAATCCGTTTGCTGGGCACCCATTCCAGAAAGTCATGAGCGCCTTTTGCGTACATTTCAAGATCTGCGATGGAATTGAGGAACTTGGGAATTCCGTTTTCAAACACCGGGTCCGCAAAGGTCAGGTTGTCCGTGTATTCGCTCATGACCTTGGCAATATTGTAATTGATCATGCCGGAGAGGAAAAGAACCTTGGTGTGATTAAAATAATTATTGCCGAATTTGAACTGAAGATGCCGAATGGCCCACTCAAAAGATACCCGCCGAAGTTTTTCGCCAATGGTGACCGGCGAATTGATCCGGGTTTTCAGGGCTTCCACTTTTTTGGCCTGTTTTTCAAGGGCACGGCTGGAGCCGATGGCATAATTGAAATTCAGCCCGCCCAGACTGATGGCATCGGCTTTGGTATCCCACTCTTCCAGCAGATCCGCGGCCATATTCACATCACCGTCCGTACCGATCCGGGTGATATTAAACTCCTGTCCCATGAACTCAGCAACAAATTCATAATCATCTTCACTGTTGCCCTGACTGATACTGACAATCTGCTTCACGGTCTCCTCCTATTGGTTGTTGCGTGATCCGTTATTCCCAATGGCACCCGCCGGGCAGGAATCCATGGCTTCCCGGCACAGGGCCTCTTCGGTTTCATTTTCCGGCTGCCGGTAAACATAGCAATGCCCCACCGACAGTTCCATATCGGTATTTTCCCTGAAACTGGACGGCGCGATAACAGAACAGAGGGTGCACCCGATACAGACTTTGGTGACATAATACCTGCCTTTTGTGTTTTCAGAAAATTTTTCCCACCGGTCTGCCATGCACCCGTCCCCGCCAGCACTTGTTGTAACTTAACATCCCATCCTTGAAACCGGAAAACCTGAACACTGTTTATTTTTGTAAAAATAGTTACGGTCAAGATAATCATATGGAATTAAAAAGAGTAAGTCAATATCACTGTCCGCTCAGGCTGTCAAATATAAAATCTTGACGTTTTCGTTAAGTTTCAAATAGTTATCACGCATAACTGCGACGAACAGCGCTCAGCCAGCCATCATAAAGGGTCTGCCGCGCGGCAGCCGGCATGTTTCCTTTCCATGTTTTATCAATGGCCCAATGTTTTTTCAGTTCTGCCTGATCCTGCCAGAACCCCACGGCCAATCCGGCGGCATAGGCCGCCCCCAGCACCGAGGTTTCCCGGTTTTTCGGACAAATCACCGGAAGATCCAGAATGTCTGCCTGAAACTGCATGAGCAGCTCATTGGCCACCATGCCGCCATCCACCTTGAGCGTGGTCAGATGAATACCGGAATCCTTTTCCATGGCCTCAAAAATTTCCCGGGCCTGAAACGCGCAGGCTTCGAGCACGGCCCGGGCAATGTGGCCCTTGTGGACATAATGGGTAAGCCCCGTGATCAGACCCTGGGCATCACTTCGCCAGTGCGGGGCAAAGAGTCCGGAAAATGCCGGTACAAAATAAATCCCCCCGTTATCTTTCACTGTCCTGGCAAGGGCTTCTATGTCGTGGGATTCCGTGATCAACCCCAGGTTGTCCCGGAACCACTGCACCAGGGAACCGGCAATGGCGATAGAACCTTCCAGGGCAAACACCGCGGGCTGGTCCCCGATTTTATAGCCCACCGTGGTGAGCAGTCCGAACCGGGACTGTACGCTCTTTTCCCCGGTGTTGAGCAGCATGAAACAGCCCGTGCCATAGGTATTTTTGGCTTCTCCGGGCGCAAAGCAGGTCTGGCCGAACAATGCGGCCTGCTGGTCCCCGAGATCCCCGGCCACGGGTATTTTGTCGCCAAAAACCCCGGACGGTGACGTATGGCCGTAAATTTCACTGGAAGACCGGATTTCCGGCAGCATTCGGCGGGGCACCCCCATGGTCGCCAGCATTTCCGGGTCCCAGTCCAGGGTGTCCAGGTTCATGAGCATGGTGCGGCTGGCATTGGTCACATCCGTCACATGCACCCCCCCGTCCGGGCCGCCCGTGAGCCACCAGATCAGCCAGGTGTCCATATTGCCGAACAGCACGGCATTGTTGTCCACCGCCGCCTGGATGCCGTCAATATTGTCCATCATCCATTTGATTTTAGGCCCTGAAAAATAGGTGGTGAGCGGCAGGCCGACTTTTTGGCGAAAGCAGTCCATATTGCCCGCTTCGGCAAGGGTTTTACACAGGGCTTCCGTGCGCGTATCCTGCCACACAATGGCATTGCAATAAGGCATGCCGGTTTCAGGATTCCACAATACCGTTGTCTCCCGCTGATTGGTAATGCCGATGCCGGCAAGCTGGTCCCGGTTAATGGCGGATTTCTGGAGCCCGATTTTGATGGCATCATACACCCGGTCCCGGATTTCCATGGGATCATGTTCCACCCAGCCCGGACGGGGGTAGATCTGACGATGTTCCAGCTGATGCATGGAAACAATTTCCCCGCGATGGTTAAAAATAAAAAACCGTGAACTGGTGGTCCCCTGGTCAATTGCGCCCACAAACTTTTCTCCTGGCATGATGATGCGCCTCCTTGTTTTTATTGTAAGCGTTCACAGGGCACCGCATCTGCTTTGTTCCCGGGCACTTGAAGTACAACGCGTACGTCTTCGTGCCCGGCGCCTCGCATCTGCGGCACCCTGCAAACGCTTACAGACTTTGGTTTAAAAAAAATTAAAAATTTTGACCCCGTGAACGGGTCCTTTTTATTATCACGTTTTTCCGATTATTTATTTTTTTTTATCACAATACGGCAGGTAAAAAACACATTTTTTGTAACTATTTTCACGGGCAATGCGACTTTATCTGTAAAGGCCTTTTGGTCTGGCTGTTTTGCACACAAAAGCACTACAGTTGTTCATAACGTTTAACCCCCCCCCAAACAGGAGAAAAAACATGAAAAAACATCTTACCCTTATTATGCTGCTGACCGTGGTAGTTGCGTTTGCCGCTACCGCATTTGCCCAGAAACGCCCCATGAAAGATACCCAGGGAAAATGCCAATACGATCAGGCGGAATCCGGGCTTTCCGATGATGCCGGATACCAGGGAGATATCAAGAAAGGCATGAAATGCGGTATGGGCGGCATGGGCGGTATCAGTTTGTCTCAGCTCAGCCAGCTGGAACTTTCCGATGCCCAGAAAACTGCTGTTGCCAACATCCTGGCCGAACGGCGGGACAATGCCCGGGCCCTGGCGGATCAGCTTCAAGACGCAAAAAAAGCATTTTACAGCACCCTTGATTCAGACCCCCTTCCGGATGAAGCTGCCCTGCGCGCCGCCCATCAGGGCCTGGCCGGGGCCAGGGAAGCGCAAATCATGGACAAACTGGAACTGATGTCTGCGCTGAAAACCATCCTGACCGAGGACCAGTTCGCGGCCCTTAAAGCCGCCAATGGCCGGCACCCGCACAAAAATATGAAAGGGATGAAGCACGGGGACAAAATGAAAATGAAAAAAGCAACCGGCCAGCACCGGGAAATGATGGACTTGTGGATTGACAAGTATTCGGATAAATAGGAAAAGAAAAGCTCAAAGCTCAAAGCTGAAAGCTGAAAGCTCAAAGGTGGAAGGTGAAAGGTGAAAGCTCAAAGCTGAAAGCTCAAAGGTGAAAGCTCAAAGGTGAAAGGTGAAAGGTGAAAGGTGGAAGGTGAAAGGTGAAAGCTCAAAGGTGAAAGCTGAAAGCTCAAAGCTGGAAGGCAAAGGGATAAGGGGTCGGGGCGGGTGATGGGAAATCCGGTATCATCACAACCGATCCTTTCGCCAATTCATAATTCATAATTCGTAATTCGTAATTAAAAATCTTCTTCCATGCCGACTGCGCCCCGGAAAACCCGCGATATTGATATCATCCGCCGGATTCTTGACGGAGACGTCAACGCGTTTGAAGTGATCATCAGCAAATACCAGCATTATGTTTTTTCCATTGTAAAGCGGCATGTGCCAGCACAGCTGGTTGAAGATACGGCCCAGGACGCGTTTATCCGGATTTACAAGGCCCTGCCCGGCGTTGACAACCAAAGCGCCTTCAAGCACTGGATGACCACCATCACCATCCGTACCTGCTATGATGCCCTGCGCAAACAATACCGGTCCAGAGAAACCCCTGTATCCGCCTTGTCCGGCGCCGGGGAAGACAAAATCACCCCCTATGAAGCCGCATTATCCGCCCAGGCCAGGGCGGCTTTCACCCAAAACAGCGATACCACGGAAACCCGAAAGCTTTTGACATGGGCACTGGAACAATTGCACCCGAAAAATCGAATACTGATCACCCTGCTTTATCTTGAAGGGTATTCAGTAAAAGAAACCGCAAAACTGCTGGGCTGGAGCGCGGCAAACGTGAAAGTCCGCGCGTTCAGAAGCCGGCAGCAGCTGAACAACATCTTAACCCATTTGATTGAGGCCTGATTGCATGAAAAAGCCGTTGAATGATCCGATTTTAAAAAAAAACCTGACCACTGCCTTTCACAGCGCGCCCCCCGTGGATATTCCGGCCGAATGGCACCGGAACACCCTGCGGGAAATTCGGCGCATCGGTCCGCTGGCCCGGGGAGCTGCCGCGGGATTTGTATTTTCGGAAATGGTGTGGAAGGCGGTCCCGGCATTCTGCGTTTTGCTCATTATCCTGGCAGCCGGCATGGTTTCCTTTGATTTGTCCTTTGAAACCGTGATCAATGATACCTATTTGAACGACCCCGTGACCGCCATTTACGGGGGTCTGTTTCTGGGCTAACGGAGGCGCCATGATGAAACGATTTAAACTGATCGCCGGTATCCTGCTGATTTTTCTGACCGGTGCGTTCGCCGGCCACCTGAGCACAGTTTATCTTTTTAAAAACAAACTCTATCGCCAGGGGCCGCCGGCAATTCTTCATATTCTCAGTCAGCGGGTCAGCCGCGCGCTCCGCCTCACGCCCCCGCAGCAGGCCGCTTTTGACCGGGTTGTCAGCCAGACAGAAGCACAATTCCGTACGTTCCGCAAAAAATATGACCCTGAGATTGAAAAAATCCTGACCCACTATTTTGAACAGGTAGATGATATTCTGCGGCCGGATCAGCGTGAAAAATTTGAACAGATCAAAAACCGGTTTAAGTGCCGACATTCCGGCAGCCGGCCCTTTTCCCCGCATCACCGGCCCGGTGAAAAAAAAATACGACAACCGCAAAAAGCGCTTTGAACCAGGTGCCAGGGATCGTTTTTTTCATAAAACCGTTATTTTTATTCACAAGCATATTGATTTATCCAAAAGATGCTGATATTTTGATTAAATTGTAAACAATAATATTTAACGGTATTTTAATAATTTATGACAAGACAAGCCCGCCATTCAGCTGCTGCTGAAACAGATGCCCCTAAGGAAATAGCTATGGACACCTTTGAAACAGCGGTTGCCGATACCCGGCTTGCGATCTCAAAGCCCGTTACGCCAATATTCAACATAGATTTAACGTTCCAGCCCCTGGCACGGTTCCGGAACTTCGGCAAAAACAGCATCCGGTTTCTAACCAACGATCTCATCACCCGCTGGTTCAATGCCACATACAACTCTTACAGCCGGTTTTATGAAGGCCAGCTGCGGCTGGGGCTTCCGGTATCCCGGGACCTGCTCAAAACCCAGGCGGAAATGCGGGGCATTGCCGCCGGAAAACTGGCCCTCACCCTGTATCATATTTTTCTGCGCGTCACCGGCATCCGGATTCCCAGGGATCAAATCAAATACGTGCTCATCGCGGATTTGGAAGCCGGGCATATCAAGCTCACGGAAAATGTGATTATCCTGAACCGCAAACAGCTGAAATATCTTACGGTCAACCGGCTGAACATTCCGGCGTATTTTTTTACGGACATCCTTGAGGAAGCCACCCGCCGGCGCATTCTCCTTGAAACATTAAAAGAAAACCGCCTGCCCGCCTATTTTGACAGTGAAATCGAAGAAAAAAGTCAAAACGGCCGGGGCGATTATGAAATCGTTTATTACCGGGACTATACGGACGAGGGTAAAAAAATCAAATTCCGGCGCCTGGTCAGCATTGAAGCGGTCACTTACGGCGACAACCAGCCCTCGCTTTTGATGGTGCCCGGCTTTACCAACAACAGCAACTGCTATGACCTTACGGACAAGCAATCCCTGGCCAAAGATCTGGCGGACAAGGGAAACTGGATCTATTTATTCGACCCCCGGGGCATGGGAATCAACGAGGGAAAGTTCGATCCCCTTTACACGGTGGACACCCTCATTGACCACGACCTTCCCACGGTATTAAATTTCATTTACACCCGCACCAAAGCAAAACCCTCTATTCTCATCGGCCACAGCATGGGGGGCATTATTGCGGAAAACATGCTGCTTTCCTGGAGCGTCAGAAAACACCTCAATGAAATCAGCGGCCTGAGTATTCAGCAAAAAGCCATTCTCAACCAGATTCTGCCGGCAGCAGAAGAAGCCGCCCAAAATCTGAGACAGGTCCGGGGGGTGATTTCCATGGGCTCCCCTAAATTTTTCAACCGCCAGTCCCATGCCATTTTTCCGGTCATGCTCTGGCTGAATCATCTGGCCCGGATTCTCCGGCTCCGGGATATTCCGGTAAAAGACGCCCTGCAGGTTCTTATGCAAATCCCGGTGCTCAACGACCTCACCCAGAAAATATTAAACAGCAATGTCGGGGAGTTGAATTTTATTCTCAATCCCGACAACCATCGGTCTGATAAAATTTTCACCAAACTCTACGTGAACAAAGTGCTTGAATCCGTTCCCCTGGGATTGGGATTTCAATTTTTAAAGGCCATTTACAATGGTGAAGGGTTTAAACGCATGGATGCCAGCCGGTTCAATTATTCCAGCCATGTGAATTTAATGCCCAAAAACATCCCCATGTTTCACTTCTGGGGCACCAAAGATCCGCTTGCGTCGCCGGACAACCTCCAGTTCAGCAAACACTACCCCCACCGGTCCAAAAAAATTTATTATATTGAAAAGCCGGAAGACGCGGCAAAAATAGAAATTTCCACCCGCCGCAGTCAGGTGGTGGATTTTGTCATTGAAGGGGCCAATCATCTGGATCTGCTCTATGGCCGGCTGGCCGAAGAAATCGTCAAGCCCCTCGTGATGCAGATCATCGAAAAAATCTGGGACAACTGGTCCTATGATGACATCCAGCATCCGGAAACTGAACAGGAAGTGGAAAGCGGGAAGCTCAAAGGTGAAAGCTGAAAGGGGAAAGCGCGAAGCTCGAAGGTATAAGGAAGGGAATCCATGACCCGTCTTATTGATGATCAGGGGCAACTGCCCTTTGGTATTTTTTCCGCGCCCATCGACCAGATCAATTACCGGGATTACCCCCTGACCACGCCCATGGGCGCCAGGGTGCCGGGCGTCATTAAAAACCTGAAATTCAACCAATTCGTGTTTTTCGGCCTCACCGGTCCGGATGTTATGGCAGGCCTTGCAGTGGTGGATTTAAAATACCTGTCCAGCGGATTTCTGTATGTTTATGACCGCCGGGCAGGCACCCTGGCGGAAGTTGGAAAAACCGCCGTGCCCATTTTCAGCAGCACCTTTATTTCGGAAAATCCGGCTGATGTTTCCGCCGGATTCAAGGCCGGCAACGTCAACATCACCATTGGCGACAACCGCATCTCGGCCCGGGCCAACAATACAAACACTGCCATCAGCATAGATCTCGGCTTTGACCGCTCCGGAACATCCCCTTTGCGCATCTGCACCAAAGCGGGGTACAGCGGCTGGGTGTATACGGAAAAAACCGCCCCCATCCCGGTCGACGGCCGCATCACCGTGGGAACCCAGGAAATACCCCTTTCGCCCGCCGCGCACATGGGGCTCATGGACTGGACCGCCGGGTACATGCGCCGGCAAACTTTCTGGAACTGGGCCGCCAGTGCCTGCATTCTGCCGGACGGCCGCTCTTTGGGGCTGAACCTGTCCTGCGGGGTCAATGAAACCAGTTTTACAGAAAACGCATTCTGGATTGACGGAAAAATGACCAAAGTGGATACCGTAAGCTTTGGCTTCAATCCGGAGAACCTCTATGATCCCTGGACCATCTCATCCCATGACAAAAAAATCCGCCTTACGTTTAGCGGCCAGAAACACCGGGCCGAAAACATCAATGCCGGCCTGATTGCCACCCGATTCACCCAGCTCATGGGAGATTTAAGCGGCACCCTGACCACGGACAGCGGCGAAGAAATCGTCATTCAAAACTGTCCCGGGTGGGCTGAAGACCACTATGCCAAGTGGTAAATTTTACCTCATCTCCTGACCCTCACCGGAAACAAATACAAATGCGGCTGCCCTGATCCCCACAGTCAATCCGCGTCGCTCCCGATTTCGCTCCCGATTTCGATCCCGATTTCGATGGTCGGTATCGGAATCGAAATTGATTTTTATCCTTGGATAGTCCATGGACACTCCATGATTAAAAGATTATGAACTGCTTAACTGTTTATCCCCATCCCCTCCCCCTTGATTTTTTCTGATCAGAGATTATTTTATGAGTCCGCCCGGTCCCACAAAACCGGTATTATCATATTGAAATTATGTACCCGTTCACGGGGTCAAAATTTTTAATTTTTTCTAAACCAATAGTCTGTAAGCGTTTGCAGGGTGCCGCAGATGCGAGGCGCCGGGCACGAAGACGTACTCGTCGTACTTCAAGTGCCCGGGAACAAAGCAGATGCGGTGCCCTGTGAACGCTTACGAAACGATAGTAACGAGGAGAGACCAGAGAATGAGCAACCAGATAAAAACCACCCTGCTGCTGGCAGTAATGACCGCTTTTATCATGTGGATCGGGAAAATGCTTGGCGGCACCACCGGCATGGTCATAGCGCTGGTACTGGCCGGCGGCATGAATTTCTTTTCCTACTGGTATTCGGATAAAATTGTACTCAAAATGTATAAAGCCCGGGAAGCCACCCGGGAAGAAGCGTCGCTGGTGTACCGGATGGTAGAAGTGCTGGCCGCAGAAGCCGGTCTTCCCATGCCCAAAGTATACATTATTCCCCAGGATGCGCCCAATGCCTTTGCCACGGGCCGAAATCCGGAAAATGCCGTGGTGGCCGTCACCCAGGGCCTGCTGCGCACTATGAATCCGGATGAGCTGGCCGGAGTGCTGGCCCATGAACTGGGGCATGTGAAAAACCGGGACATCCTGATCGGCACCATTGCCGCCACCATGGCCGGGGCGATCATGCTGATTGCCAACATGGCCAAGTGGTCGGCCATTTTCGGCGGATTTCGGGGCGGCGATGACGAGGGCGGCGGCGGATTTATCAGCCTGATTGCCATGGCAATCGTTGCGCCCATTGCGGCCATGCTGATCCAGATGGCCATTTCCCGGTCCCGGGAATACCTGGCAGATGCCACAGCCGCTAAAATTACCGGCAACAGTGAGGGGCTTGCCAGCGCCCTGGAAAAGCTGGGGGCGTATTCCGGAAAAATCCCCATGCAGGCGGAACCGGCCACGGCCCACATGTTTATTTCAAACCCTCTGGCCGGACGCAACCTGAGCAACCTGTTCTCCACCCATCCGCCCATTGAAGAACGCGTTGCCAGACTCCGGGGCACCCGGGCGGCCGGCAATACCCCGGACATTACAACGGAAATTTCACCGGACATTACAACGGATGATGCCTCCCGCACATCTCGCACATCCGAAGATACAAAAAACAAAAGCACCATGACCGATCAGGCCAGGCGCTTTTGGGATAATATGTCGTAATTTGATGTAACTACTCAGCGATTTTCAAAAAATATCTTAACCACCCGTTCGCGATGCTCACTTGAGCTCACGGAGATCACAGAGGATAGCAGACAAGGTCTTTTCTCAGTGATCTCCGTGGCCTCTGTGGTTTAAAAAATAATAGCTAAATAAATACGTTTATCAGCCTTTAGCCTTCAGCCTTTAGCCTTCAGCTTTTAGCTTTCAGCTTTCAGCTTTCAGCTTCGAACTTTCACCTTTCACCTTCGAACTTTCACCTTTCACCTTCGAACTTTTAGCTTTCACCTTTCACCTTTCACCTTTGAGCTTTGAACTTCACTCCCCTCCCACAATCTCAGCCACCTTTTCCATGGCCGCGTCCAGGTTTTCCGGTTTTGATCCGCCGGCCTGGGCCATATCCGGCCGGCCCCCGCCGCCGCCGCCCACCACTGCCGCCACCGCTTTGATGATATTGCCGGCATGAAAACGGTCCAGCAGATCTTTGGTCACCACCGCAATGAGCAGGGCTTTTCCGCCATTCTCCGCGCCCAGCACCACCACGCCGGATGTGATTTTATCCCGGAATTTATCCGCCAGATCCCGCAAGGCCGCAGGATTATCCACCGTCACCTTTTTGGCCACCACGCTGATGCCGTTGATTGTGCGCACGTCCTGTTCAATGGCATCCGCAGACTTGGCCGCCATCCGGGATTTTAATTTTTCCACTTCCTTTTCAAGGGACCGCTGGCTGGCAAGAACCGTCTCCACCCGTTGTTTCAGATTTTCCGGCCGTTCCCTGACCAGCCCGGCCGTCTCCTGCAATATTTTCACGGCGGCCTGGACATGGCTGAGCGCCGCACCGCCGGTCAGGGCTTCAATGCGCCGCACCCCGGAGGCCACGCTGGATTCACTGATAATTTTAAACAATCCGATATTGCCGGTGAGATCCGTATGGGTGCCGCCGCACAACTCCTTGCTGAAGGTATCCAGGGAAATCACCCGCACCACATCCCCGTATTTTTCTTCAAACAGGGCCATGGCCCCGCTTTTAAAGGCCTCATCCGCGGACATTTCAGTGATATTCACCTGAATATTGTCCCTGACCCGGCAATTGACCAGGGTTTCAATTTCATCAAGGGTGCTTGCATCCACCTGGGAAAAATGGGTAAAGTCAAACCGCAGCCGGTCCGGCCCCACATGGCTCCCGGCCTGACGCACATGATCCCCCAGCACCTTGCGCAACGCCGCGTGCAGCAGATGGGTGGCCGTGTGATTGGCGGCCGTGGCGTTTCGCTTTTCCCTGTCCACAACCAGTACCGCCGCATCCCCGGTGCGCACCGGCCCTGAGGCCACTTTGCCTTTGTGAATGATAAGCCCGGTGGGATCTTTTATGGTATTTTGAACAAAGATCCGGAAACCCTTGCCGCTGATTTCTCCCCTGTCCCCCACCTGGCCCCCGGACTCCGCGTAAAACGGGGTTTTGCCGGTCACCACATCAACCATCTGCCCGGCATCCGCGGTTTCCGCGGCTGCCCCGTCCACCACCAGCAGCAGAATTTCAGAGGTGTCCTGAACCCGGTCATAGCCTGTAAAAACAGGCAGTCTGTCCATTTTTGCGGTGAAATTTTTATACGCATCGGAAAGATTTGAAAACGTCACCCTGGCCCGGGACTTTTCCCGCTGATCCGCCATGGCCTGCTCATAGCCCGCCATATCCAGATCCAGACGGCTGTCTCTTACCACATCCCGGACAATATCCACGGGAAACCCATAGGTGTCGTAGAGTTTGAAAATCACATCCCCCGGCACTGTGGTTTCCCCTTTTTCCTTCATCCGGGCAATGGTTTCATTGAGCAGTTTCATCCCGTTGTCCAGGGTTTCGGAAAACCGCAGTTCCTCATTTTTAATCACATTGGTGATAAAAGCCCGGTCCTCCATGAGTTCCGGATAGCCTGCTTGCATCACTTCAAAAACAGTGGCCACGGTTTCGTGCAAAAACGATTCAGTGAGCGCAATATTGCGGCCATAGCGGATGGCCCGGCGCAGAATGCGGCGCAGCACATATCCCCGGCCTTCATTGGACGGCAGCACCCCGTCGCCCACCATAAACGCCCCGGCCCGGGAGTGATCCGCAATCACCTTCATGGCCACGTCCGTTGCCGCATCCGTGCCGAGATTGCGGCCGGACAGGGCTTCAATTTTTCGCATGATGGGCATGAACAGATCCGTGTCATAATTGGTGGGCACGTTCTGAATCACCGCGGCAATGCGCTCCAGGCCCATGCCGGTGTCAATGCTGGGCCGGGGAAGGGGCGTCATTTTTCCGGTTTCATCCCGGTTAAACTGCATAAACACCAGGTTCCAGATCTCCAGATACCGGTCGCAGTCGCAGCCTGGCGCGCAGGTATCGCTGTTGCAGCCGAATTCCGCGCCCCGGTCAATCAGTATCTCGGAACAGGGGCCGCAGGGGCCGGTGTCTCCCATGGACCAGAAATTGTCTTTTTCCCCAAGCCGCACAATGTGATCTTCGGGAACGCCGATCTCCTGGTGCCAGATCTTATAGGCCTCGTCATCATCAAAATACACGGAAACATATAATTTATCCGGCGGCAGGTGGAATTTGCCGACCAGGACATCCCATGCATAGGCGATGGCCTGTTTTTTAAAATAATCGCCAAAAGAAAAATTTCCCAGCATTTCAAAAAACGTATGGTGCCGGGCCGTGTATCCCACATTTTCAAGATCATTGTGCTTTCCCCCGGCCCGGATGCATTTCTGGGATGTCACGGCCCGGGTGTAATCCCGCCGCTCCTCCCCCAGAAAAGTCCGCTTGAACTGCACCATGCCCGCATTGGTAAACAGCAGGGTGGGATCATCCTGGGGCACCACGGAAGCGCTCCGGACCCAGTGATGGCCTTTTTCCTTAAAATATTCAAAAAAAATCCTGCGTATTTCGTCGCCTGTCATTCATCCCCCGTTTTTTATTTGGATTTGGCTTCCGCCGCGGCTTCCGCCGTAACTTCCGCCGGATCAGCGGTCTTTGCAGCCGGGGGATTTTCCGCATCCCCGGCCAGTCCGATGGCGGTTTTTACCTTCAGCAGCAGCCGCTGAAACATTTCATCATTTTCCTTGAAAAACTTTTTCACATTTTCCCGGCCCTGGCCGATGCGTTCCCCTTCATAGGAATACCAGGACCCGCTTTTTTCGATCACATTGGCTTCCACGCCCATGTCCAGCAGCTCGCCGGTGCTGGAAATCCCCTCGCCATACATGATGTCGAATTCCGCTTTTTTGAACGGCGGGGCCATTTTGTTTTTCACCACCTTGGCCCGGGTGCGGTTGCCCATCTCTTCCTGGCCGTCTTTGATGGACGATATCCGGCGGATTTCAATACGCACGGAGGAATAGAATTTCAGGGCATTGCCGCCGGTGGTGGTTTCCGGATTGCCGAACATGACCCCGATTTTCATGCGGATCTGGTTGATGAAAATCACCGAGGTCATGGTCTTGCTGATGGTGCCGGTGAGTTTCCGCAGGGCCTGGGACATAAGCCGGGCCTGAAGCCCCATGTGGGAGTCGCCCATTTCCCCTTCAATCTCGGCCCGGGGCACCAGGGCTGCCACAGAGTCAATCACCAGCACATCAATGGCCCCGCTCCGCACCAGCATGTCCGCGATTTCAAGGGCCTGCTCACCGGTATCGGGCTGGGATACCAGAAGCTCATCACAATTCACACCAAGCTTTCTGGCATAGGCGGTGTCTAATGCATGCTCCGCGTCGATAAACGCGGCAATACCGCCCTGTTTCTGGGCTTCGGCCACCACATGCAGGGCCAGGGTGGTTTTACCGGAAGATTCCGGGCCGTATATTTCCGTCACCCGGCCCCGGGGAATGCCGCCGACGCCGAGGGCTTTGTCCAGGGCCAGAGAGCCGGTGGGAATCACGGGAACCTGGACAATGGCCTTTCCGCCCAGTTTCATGATGGAACCCTTGCCGAACTGACGTTCAATCTGTGTGATGGCGGATTCCACAGCCTTTTCTTTGTCCATGCTTCTGGTCATAGGGGCCTCCTTTATGTTTTTTTCTGCTGAAAGAAGTTATCTGTTGATAATACCGGAATATTAATTATCCGTCGAGGGAAATCCTGGAAAGCTCCCTGTATATCGGGCCGGATGGGGTCAAATCGCTTTGCATCACATACACCGCATCCGCGGTAAATTCATCCGACCGCCAGTGTGCATATTGGGTCATCATATTGATCAGGGCTTCCGCATCCACCCGGCTCCCGAACCGGTTCTTGAAACGGGCCAGGGTCAGATGTCCGGTAAACCGCCGCGGGTCAGGCGCAAATCCGAGTTCATGAAGCTGCCGGTCCACAGCCTGGTGCAGACGGGCCAGGCGATCTGTTTCGCCGGCAATCCCGGTCCACAGCACCCGGGCCTTCCGGACAGACGGAAAACACCCGGCCCCGCTGGCGCAAAGGGTAACGGGAGCATGCCCCGCCGCGGCCGCCGCCACCTTCTGGCACACCGGATCAACGTCCTTTCGGGCAATATCCCCTAAAAACTTCAGGGTTAAATGAATGGTTTCCGGCCGGGTCCACCGGGCCGAAAATCTCTCACGCTTTATTTCTTTTTGCAGTCCGGCAATCTGGTTTATCACCGTATCCGGCACTTTTACCGCAACAAAGGTTCGGATAAGGGATGTGGGGCTGTCTGTCATTTTATCACCACCAGTATCACGTGCAGCACGATATTGCTCATGATGCCGGCGGCCACATCATCCATTACCACGCCCAGACCGCCGGACAGGCGCTTTTCCAGATACCGAACCGGAAAGGGTTTTAAAATATCAAAAAATCGGAAAACCATAAACCCGATAATGGCGGCTTCCATGCTGAAGGACACCCCCAGAAAGGTCACCCCCATGCCGGCGATTTCATCAATCACTATGCATCCGGGATCTTTTGCCGCCAGCAGGTTTTCCGCGGCCCCCGCAATCCAGACCGCTGCCGCAATCAAAGCCGCCACAAGCACCAATGATGCGGCAAAAGGAATACCGGCGATCCCGTAAAACAGCAAAATGCCGGGAAGCGAGCCAAAGGTGCCCGGCGAAAAAGGCAAAAACCCGATCCAGCCGCCGGTGGCCGCGCCGATAATAAATTTTTCGCTGATTTTCATGCTCTGTTTCTATATGCGGACAGGGGTTCTGTCAAGGCATTGTTGCACGACCCTCTGCCGGCGAAGGCGGGTCATTTCATCAGATTTTCAGCATGTTGGCCAATGGTCTGGTAAACCGTGCGGATGGGAATCTCTTTTTCCCGGGCAATTTGCCGGCACACCTCATATTCCGGCACAATCCGGATCTGCCCGTCCGGGCCAAAAACTTTTTTGGCACTCACCTCACCATAGGGGGTTTTCAGGCACACGCTTTCCCGGTGAAGCAGGCGGCGTTCCACGCTGTGGCACCGGACCCCCAGGGTGGTGGATTCCGTAAGAATCCGCCGGATCAGGGTTTCTTTGGTATTCTCACGGCACAGCACCTGAAGCAGGGTGCCGGGGCGATTTTTCTTCATAAACACCGGAATCAGATACACATCCAGGGCCCCGTCCGCAAACAGCTGCTCCATCAAAAACCCGAACACTTCAGGATTCATGTCGTCAATGGTGGTTTCAACCATGGTGACGATATCCGCATTTTTCGGCAATGGGCCGGTAAAAACGCGCAGCAGATTGGGCCGGGATTTAAGCTCCCGGGTGCCGGCGCCATAACCGATTTTTGATACCTGCATATCCGGCATGGGGCCGAAACCCGTTGCCAGGGTTGTGATAATGGCGGCACCCGTGGGGGTCACCAGTTCAACCGGATCATCTGTTCCGTAAACCGGAACATCTTTTAAAATATCCGCTGTGGCCGGGGCCGGCACCGGCAGGATGCCGTGGGTGCAGGAAACAAACCCGCTGCCCAGGGGAATTTTTGACGCACGGATACGGCTCAGCCCCAGATAATGAACGCACAGGGCCGCACCCACAATGTCCACAATGGCATCCACCCCGCCCACTTCATGAAAATGCACATGGGCTTTGGGACACCCGTGAATTTTTGCCTCGCTGACGGCCAGTTTTTCAAAAATGGCAAGACTTGTGTCTTTTACCGCATCCGGCAGGCCGCAGCCGCAAATCATCGCCTGGATATCGGCATAGTTTCGTTCCGCCCGGCCATGCACCAGCACATCCACTTTCCGGGCCGATATGCCCATTTTGGAAACCGTTGAAACCGCCAGATCAAAATCCTTTATCAAATGGTCTTTCAGGGTTTTTTCCAGCCAGTTTGCGTCAACGCCCGCGTCCACGAAAGCGCCCAGGGTCATGTCCCCGCTGATGCCGGCAAAACAGTCAAAATAGGCAATCATTGATCCGCGCCTCCCCGGGCATGAATGCTGATTATCTCAAGCAGCAGGGCCACGGTTTTTTCCATGTCCGCCAGGGCTATGGATTCCCTTACCGTGTGAATATCCCGCATACCCGTACCGAGCACCCCCACCATAAGACCGTTTTGAAAAAACACATTGGCGTCGGAACCGCCCCCGGACTGCCGGCATCGCATGGGCCGGCCCAGGCGGGCGGCAGCGGTTTCCGCCAGGGCCACCACAGGGTGATCTTCTGGAATGGCGGTGCGGTGAAAATCATTTTCCACATGAAATTCCACCCGCGGCAGGTCCCCGGTAGCGTTTTCCTTTCGAAAGTTTTCCACCACGGTTTCAAACGCGGCCTTGATCCGGCGGGTGATCTCCGCCAGTTTTGCCGCATCATGACTCCGCACTTCGCCGCTTAAGCGCACCCGGTTCGGCACAATATTGGTGGCGCCGCGCGCTTCCATGGTACCGATATTGCAGGTGGTTTCCGCGTCAATCCGGCCTAAGGGCAGGCCGGCCACTGCCTGACTGGCCAGAAGAATGGCGTTGATACCGTTTTCCGGGTCTGCGCCGGCATGGGCGGCTTTGCCATGGACAACAACTTCAAACCGGTTGGCCCCGGGCGCCCGGATGACAATGCCCTCGGTATCCGCCGTGTCCAGGGCATATCCGTATGTTGCGGAAATCAGATTAAAATCAAGGTGTTTGGCCCCCAGCAACCCGATTTCCTCGCAAATGGTAATCACGATCTCCAGGGGGCCGTGGGGCAGGTTGTTTTCTTTAAGCATGCGCACGGTTTCAATGATAATGGCAATGGCGCTTTTGTCATCCGCGCCCAGGACGGTGGTGCCGTCACTGGTGAATATGCCGTCTTTCAACCGCGGCCTTACGCCGATACCGGGTTCCACCGTATCCATGTGCGCGTTCAGGAGCAGGGGCGGCACGTCCCGGTTGCCGCTGATTTTAATCACAAGATTATTGCTGTCGCTGCCCACTGCCTGCCCGGCCGTGTCAGTGAAAATTTCTTCGGCCAACGGCGATAATATGCCGCGGATTTCATCTGCCATCCGGGCTTCATGCCGTGAGACACTGTCAATGGATGCCAGCGACATAAACGTGTCTGCCAGCCGGCTTCGGTTTATGGTCATTTTGAATATTTCCCTTTAATAATTTATTGACATCTGCCAGGGACTACGATTAGAAAACGGATAACGGAAGTGCGCAGCTCACTGGTGGGGCTCCCGGACTTCAAATCCGGTGTGGGGCGTTAAAACCGTCCCGGGTGGGTTCGATTCCCATGCACTTCCGCCAATTATATCAATAAATGCAATTCTTTATTAATATTAAAACCCCTCTTTTCTGATCCAGTTTTCTTGTCCCGTTTTTGTCCCGTTTTTGTCCCGTTTTTATCCGGTTCTTGCTCGGGATTTTCATTTTTTTTCATTGTGCGGGTCCCGGCTTTGAGCTGGATGTTGGTTTTTTATTTCATCTCTTGCCTTAATTTTCAATACTTAAAAAATCCATGCGCACCATTTTAATCCAAGGGACGCGCTACTGCAGGAAATCTTCAGTCAAATCGAGGCAGAGCAAAAAATAATAAACGCCAACAAACGCCTCATCAAAATGTTTGAGCAGAAAATCAAGGACAAAATCGCGGAAGTCTGGGGCGGTTAAAAAAATCTAACAGGCTATCCACTGCCGCCAGATTGGGAGACTCTGGTTCGTAGTGACGCCGTAAGGCGTTAAGGTGAATTTGTTGCCGCATTTGGATATACGGGAAAAAATCTGTGAACATCGAACATCGAACGTCCAACATTGAACATCGAATAAGGAATGTCGCTGGCGCTCACCGGTTTATAGCGCGGCATCGGCCGGTCTATCCATAAAAATGATCGCCGCAGGCGTTCCACATTCGATGTTGGACGTTCAATGTTCGATGTTGGACGTTCAATCCATTAAAAAAAGAGCCGTATTGCATTGTCATTCATACCGCATAAGCCCGCCCTGATTTGTAAAAAGCTTCAAGAAGCCCGGCCCGTTCCCGGTTCAATCGCTGATAATAGGACAGGGTCAGCATTTCGAATTCATCCACCGCATACCGATTTCCGCAATAAATCAGAGTCCCTGAAATAATTTCTTTTTGAAACACTGTCGAGACATGCCGGGCGTTCAGCAAATCAACTCTCAGATGAAGTGCTGCTTCCAGGTCAAATCGACATTTGCTTAAAATGAGATTCTTTTCCGCTTTCGCCGGCTCATGGGGCAGGAGCAGAGCGATATCCATATCACTGTCCGGCCTGGCAGCGTTTTCCGCATGGGAGCCAAACAGATAAATTCCTTCCACCGCGGGGTAGTGCGCCAATACGGTTTTAATGATCCTATCCCGGATATTCAATGCTTCCCTCCTCCATTAACAAATGATGAAAGGCCCAACGGCCCCGGGACCATTATCGAAAAAATGTCCGTCACATCATCTGTTAACAGCATTTCTTACCTTGAATTCATCAAAAAGACACGGTGATTATACAGATTTACAGGGACACTGGCAAGCCTTAACCGATTTTACAAAACCGTCACGGAAAAAAGAAAACCAGGTTGACCCGGAGCCTGTGGTACCGATATAGTTCCCGGAACATCATGGAAAAAAGACAGGGAAAGGAAGCTAAAAATGGACCCGGATCTGAAAAAAGCGATTTACCGTGCAGTGGAAAAAGAACCTTTTGCCCGAACCCTGGGCATGCGGCTGATTGATCTGAAATTGGGATATGCTCGCGTTGAAATGGCGTATCAGCCCGATAAAATGGACAACATATACCAGCGAACCCACGGCGGGGTGATTTATTCCCTGATCGACGAAGCCTTTGAAACCTCCTGCCAGACCCATGGCGATATTGCGGTGGCGTTAAACGTAAATGTCTCCTACACTGCCAGCCCGGAACCCGGCGCGCGCCTGACCGCCGAAGCAAAAGAGATCACCCGGTCCAAAAAAATCGCTCATTATGACATATCGGTCACGGACGATGCCGGTCGGCTCATCGCCACCGCCAAAACCATTGCTTTTCGCACGGGAAAACCCATTCCGTTTTATGAAGGATCATAGGACGTCACCGCAAACCAGCCTGCCGCGACGCAGGGAAACAGATGATCAGAATTTTTTTGACACGGATTTCGCGGATTAACACGGATTTTTGATTTTGTCGGTGTTTGTCTGCGTTCATCTGCGGCTAAACCCGTGTTGGCCCCTAATTTCACACAACCAAGCGGATGATCCCGTCTCGGGTGTTTATCGGGTTTTCATATCATTGTTTCCAAATAAACGTGGGACAGACACATCCGAATATCCCCCTTTGTCATCACATCCGGCTTATTCAACATGATGCGGCCGGCATTCAACAGAATTTGCATCACGGGTGTTTTATAAAAAGCATTGCGAAATCAAGTATTTTTACATAATAATATTTAACCATGAGCAAAACATTGATAAGAGACCACTCCATGTCGTTTGGGGCATCCCGAAAGGCGCATCAGGTCCCGCCGTTATTGTAACCGCGTACAGACCTGATCCCAATAAATGGTCAACGGATTTCAGGAGGCGTAACAAATGAACAAAACGTATAAAACAAAATATACCCATGAAGGCAGGTATGTCGCTGAAATCGATGTTGAACTGATCGATACAGAAGGAGGATGGGCCCCTTATTTACCGATTGAAGAGGCTTTGAAGCTGGATAATGTCAGAGAAGCATTGCGTAGCGGAGATTTAAAAAATGCGGCAAAAACCGCGCGCCTTTACAAAATGCAGCCGCTTGCTGTATAGTGTATCCGAAAATGAATTTTTGACCCCGCCACGGAAACCGGAAATGGACGACCCCGGAAATATAACCCCTTACAGCGTCGCGAAAAACCAGCGGACCCGAACCTGAGAGAAACGGACAACCAGATATTTTTTGACGCGGATTAACACGGATTTCTGCTTTCATATTATTCCGTGCACTGTCCCTGAAATTCACTTTTTGTGGAGGTTTTCGTTGAACAGAAACCCTCATTCCATCTATGCAACGTATTGGGGCCAATTATGAACCCTGATCATGGTGGAGCTTGATGGCCGTTTCAAACCGCCAGGTCAGCATGGCCGCGCAGGCCAGCATTTTTCTCCCTTCCGGCAGTTGGCGCAGGGACCAGGCCCGCCGGGCATGGAAAAACATTTTTTCAAAATCTTTTTCCAAAAAGGCCTGTTTTGCTTTGTCCAGATGCATGGCTGCGTCTTTTTCAATTTTCAGCAAAAGACCCAGCTCCGTGCCGCACCGATAACAAACAGACTTGCCGTTGTATTTCGCCTTGCAGGTCGGGCAACGTTCCATATTTATCCTGTTTGGAGCTATCCGGTTTGGACTTATCCGGTCGGGTTATCCAATGTAAAAAAGAATATCATCCAGTTCCGAACAGGCTGCGTCCGCATCCTCCCAGCGTTCTTCGGCTGCCGCATCCCGAATGTCTTCGATGATATTAATGATTTCATCCCGGTCGTCTTCCGCGGCCGCGTCCAGCGTTGCCCTGGCCCGGGTAATCATTTCTTCATATTTGGCCGGAAGGGCATTGTCTGAATCAGGTTTTTCCGATGCATTGTCCTCCCCGTCAACCGCACTTCCTTTTCCGGACCAGATGCCGTTGATCCGGTTTTGCGTGTCAACAAGTTCCTGGTCGGAAAACCGGGAGATGGCGTTTTCAATCACCGCATTAATTTCATTGCCGGTATTTTTTTCCACCGCCTTGATTTTCAGTATGCCGTTCAGATCCAGATCAAAATGCAGCACAATAGGGCTGCCGGCAGGGGCCTTGGTCAGTTCAAACAGGTAATTTCCCAGCAAAATATTATCCAGCGCATCCGGGGCTTCGCCCTGACACACCTGAACATCCACGGCTTCCTGGTCATCATACACCGTTAAAAAAACTTCGCTTTTGCGGGCCGGCAGCTTTGTGTTGCGCCGAATCAGGGGAACGGCCCGGGTTTCCGTGGGCCGCCCGTCAATCTCGCCCAACGCGGACGTGCCGAAGGTATAGGGCGTGACATCAATCAAAACGCCGGAATCCTCCAGCCCCATCTCCCTTGCCGCCTGCATTCCGGCCCCCATGGCCACACACAGATCCGGATCAATTTCACCATGGGGCTGAAGCCCGATTTTTTCTTCCAGCATTCGCGATACCATGGGGATTCGGGTACTGCCGCCCACAAGAATAATTTTTTCAATGGCAGACGGCAGCACGGCGGCATCTTTCATGGCCCGGGTAATGGATTCCATGGTGCGGGACAGATCGGGTTCAATCATATCTTCAAACGCGGTCCGCGATAATTCATAGGAGAAATGAATATCTTTTCCGCCGTGCTTCACAAGATGATCTTCTTCAACCATTGCAAACGGCGCGGCGGAAAGTTCAATTTTCGCCTTTTCCGCGGCCCGTTTCAGGCGCGCCATGATCATGGGATCATCTTTTACAGAAATTTTGTGCTGTGTCTGAATTTCTCCGGCCAGGTGATCCACGATTTTCCAGTCAAAATCATCTCCGCCCAGATGATTGTCTCCGGTGCTGGACAGCACTTCCACCACCCCCTGTTCGACTTTGACAATGGAAACATCAAACGTGCCGCCGCCAAGATCATACACCAGGATTCTCCGGGTTTCCGGATTCACGCGTTCATACGCAAGGGAGGCGGCCGTTGGTTCATTGATAATGCGCACCACCTGAAGTCCGGCGATTTCGCCGGCTTCGCGGGTTGCCTGGCGCTGGGCATCCGTAAAATAGGCAGGCACCGTAATCACCGCTTTGGACACCGTCTGCTGCAGCCGTTTTTCCGCCCGTTCTTTCAGGCCCTTGAGGATAAACGCGGAGATTTCCTGGGGGGTAAACAACTCCTCCCCCAGCTTGATCTGCTGCTCGGCCCCCATCAGCCGCTTCACCGATAAAATCGTCTTTTCCGGGGACACCAGGGCCTGGTTAAAGGCCTCGGTGCCCACAATCACGTTCCCGCTTTCATTTAATCCCACGCAGGAAGGGACAATGCCGTTGTCATTGTCCGTTATGACCTCGATTTCCCCGTTAAAAATAAATGCGACTTCAGAATTGGTGGTGCCGAGATCGATACCAATGATCGGTTCCATATTACACTCCATAAATAGCAAAAGTATTGTTCATTTATTTCAAGTTGATAAAAATTATGCCTCAATCCGTCTTGCTGTTGACAATGACTTCCGCGGTGCGCAGCACTTTTTCCCCTTTTGTAAAACCGCAGAGATATTCCTCAAGCACGACATTATGGTCTTTTTCCGGATCATTGCGCTTTCCCACCGCCCGCATCAGCGACGGGTTAAAGGGCTGTCCCGCACTGACAACGGGCGTGATGCCGAACTTCGCCAATATCCGGTCAAACCGGCGCAGGGCCATTTCATAGCCTTCCGCCACGCCTTCAATCCGGCGGCGGCTGGATCGCCGGAAATAAATACCTGCGGCAAGGGCTTCTTGAACCGCTTCCAATCCCCGCACCATGGCATCGCGCACATCAAAAAAAGACGCAGCGGTTCGGGTTTCACAGGCATTATGTATTCGTTCCGCCAGGGTGTCCAGGTCCCGGGTCCGCTCTTTAAAAAGAGTGGCATATTCCATGGTATTGTCCACCAGGTCCCCGTGAACCCGAATGGCATTGTTCTGCTCCCGGTTCTGGAGTCTGATTTCCTGGCGCAGGGCTGTGAATTCCATCAAAAGGGTATACAGGTCACAGGCGTCCACGAGACCGTCCGCTGATGCTTTCCCTGGCGGTGCCGGTTTTTCATCAGGCAAATCATCCAGCCAGGCTTTAAAATCCGCCAATGCCGTTTCTTTCCATCCGTGTTCCGGCGCAATGTTCTCTTCCTTGATATCGAATGGTTCCGTGCATGGTTCCGATTGCCGGCGGAATTTTGCAAAAAATTGCTGTAGTCGATTTTTTTCCGTCATGGTATCCTTATACCCCGTCTTTATCCAATAATCCGGCTTCCATCAGCACCTCCGACAGTCCGGCCCGGCGTCTGACAATATTGACGGAACGGCCCAGGGCGGCCAGGGCCGCTTCTGAATCGGAAGCCTGAACCGCGGACAAAATCCGGCTCTTGATTGCCCGTCGTTTTGATTTAATTCGTTCATAGGACTCCGTGATATCCTGAAACCGACGGGGATGTTTTTCCGGTGAATAGCGTTTTACCAGTTCCAGATACTGATCTCTGATTTCCCCTTCCGACGCATCCGTATCCAGCCCGAGAATATAATAATCCGAGAGCATATCAAATTTCCTTTATCAGGCTTTTCCAAAGAATATAATTCTCACTTCACGCGACATTTGCGAAACAATTTCCGGATCCATGAATTCCGCCATGGCATCAATGGGCAGGGCATACGGGCCGGTGGTAATATGCTGCTTGAAATTCAACACCGCCTTTTTGGATGCGCCGGTCAGACCGACTTCCATGATCAGGATCTCCAGGTGTTTAACCAAGTCCCGGCTCATATTCGAGAATTCAGGTGCAAAGAATTCATTAAAATGGTCAAAATCGTCGTCATCCTCAAAATCATCAAAATCATCATCGTCCCAGGGAGACAACGCATAATCGGCGTCCAGGACTTTGAAATCAAAGGATTCCAGGGCTCTTTTCAATACCGGCTGATCATGTATCATGGTTGAAAGCCGGCGCGCGGCCGCCCGGATGGTTTCCATTTCGCCAGGCGGGATCTCGTCCAGGACCTTTAAGAACGCAAATTCCTTATTAATCAGTTTTCCCTTGAAGTGCTTGACCGTGACTTCATAAAAACTGAGCAGGGCGGCAAACTTTTTATCCGCTTTTTTCCGCCGGCGTTTTATTTCCTTAAGTACCGGATCATACTGACGCACACCGATCAGGCTGTCAAAAACAGGCATAATACAGGCATCCGATATCCGGGCAAGTATTCCCCTGGCCCGCTGAACAAAGATCTCCGCCATATCCCGCCTGTAAACAACCGGCAGATCAAGAGAGAGCGGCATGAGCAAGGCATCTATTTCCGGAGGCGTCAACGCATCAACTGATTTCAGCCGATGGCGGATGGCCTTGTCAACCACCTGGATCATCTTTTTGTCCCATTTTTTCTTTTGGGCGCTGGTGACATCCAGCCACAATACCCCAAGAGACCGGAGACCGTCAAAAAGGGAAAGGCGGTTCATGAATTCATCGATGACTCGGCGGACATCGCCGTGATCAACCACCGTGGTATCTTTAAACAATGTCATTTGCCCTTTTTCGGCAACAGCAAGCAATATCTGTTTTTCAATTACAAGAAACCGGATTTCCGGGCTGGTCAGACTTTCCGCCTTTTCAATATCCTTTTTCGCCAGGGGCAGCTTTCCCCGGGCAATGTTTTTGTCCGCGGAAATCAGCAGGGACATGACATGCATATCAATGACGCGGCGATCATGCGGAGCCCGGGTCATGGCGGTTTCCAATATTCTTTCCGCTTTTCGGTAGGCATTTTTTCGGTAGTATAATTTTGCCAGTTCCATGCAGGGGTAAGGATCATCCGGAAAATGCGCCTGCATGAGCAGCAGTCCCTCTTCAATCCAGGGATACGTTTCTTTGTAAAACATCTGGCGGGCCAGCAATTCACAGACTTCCCGGTTGCCGGGGTCCCTGCGAACCGCGCATACCAGGAGCTCCGCAACCAAAGCGTCTAAGCTTTCAGATGTCAGATGCAATAATTTTTTTAAGGCATCCCCGTTTTCCTGAACGTTTATCCCCATAGAAAACGCACGCTCATAATTTCCAACGGCTTCCTGGATAACAAGGCCGGAAGCCATCATGCGGTCTTCTTCCCTTGGGAATTCAACATCGAGCATGGAAAGATAGACCGCCGCATTGTGAAACGGCGTGGGCGACACCATGAGACAATACAGTTTTGCTTCCAGCAGCGCGGCATAGGATTGAGGCAGAACCCGGTGGGCGATTTTAAAAAAATCAGATTCCGCCATTTGGCCTTTGCTCGTCATTGTCCAGAACAATTCCAGAATGTGAAAAATCGCGATGCCGGGTTCCCGGGGAGAAATGGTTTCCGCAATCTGTTTAAGAGTGTCCCCGGCGGCGTTGAATCGATTGTTTTGCATTTCATCACACAGGGCCGCAACCTGACGTTCCAGATGCACGGGACCATCCCACAGACAGGAAACGGATCGGATATCCTGCATCAGTTTCCGGGAAAACGGTTTCAGCACGGAGTCATCGGCAATCATATTCAGAGCCCGCTGCATGCCCGTATCATCTTCTCTGTAAAAGCAGACCATGGCATGACACAATATACGCGCGGCGGCCCATGGGGAAGACCGGGGGATTGGCTTGAGTTTTTCATAAGCAGCTTCCCACTCCCCCGCGGTCATCAACCGGACCGCATCCTTCACCTGAGAAACATCCTTTTTCAGTGCACATGTATCATCCAGCCCGTCCATCAGCTCCCATTTCGGATGCACCAGGAATTTTTCGGCAAGATGCTGCTCAATCTTTTTTGAAGGCGGGTTCGCCCCCAAAAAATCCGCATACATTGAAACCGATTTTCCAATATTTTCAGCCTGCATAAAAAGCAGCAGGTCTGAATCTGTCAATGCCTGATAAGACGGCAAAAAGGCGCCGGCATGTTTCTGAACTTCCGCGGCTTCCGCGTCCATTCCTTTTTCCCGCAGCTGAACCGCCCGCAGGGAATAGGCCTTTGCCAAAAGACCGTCAATGTCATCCCGGGGCCATCCTTTTTTGACCGCTATTTTCAATGCGGCAATGGCATCCCGGTATTTTCCGGATTCCAGGTGCGCTTTTCCCTGATGAAAAAGGCTTTCGGCGGAAACAGAATGCAGGGCCTGTTTGTCCTTATTCCGATTTTTTTTGTTTTTTTTATTTTTTGCCATATGTCCGGGAATGCTTTTTGAATTTTTATTATGACGGTTATTATTCAATTCCAGCATCAAAATCAACCATGAGTTTTTGCCCTTGCTATACCCCGCTGATCTTTGCCATGACCGCCGTGGCAAAACTGAGCACAAAGAAAAATCCGCACATATCCGTCACTGTTGTAAGCAAAGGAGAAGACACCAGGGCCGGGTCCATTTTCAATCTTTTTAAAAAAAGCGGCAAAAGACCGCCCAAAGAAACCGCCACAACGGTATTGACGGCCAAGGCCCCGCCTACCACCAGCCCGAGATAAAGGTTGCCCTTCCACAAGAACGCCAGACCGCCCAGCAGCAGCCCCAGCGCCGCGCCGTTGATCAGCCCTAAACCGGCTTCTTTTATTAAAACGCGAATCAATTCATTTGGGCGGACCAGGCCCAGGGAGAGTTCCCGCATGGACACGGCCACGGCCTGATTGCCCGAGCACCCGCTCATGTCGCTGACCATGGGCAGAAATACGGCAAGGGCAATAACGGCGGACAAGGTATCCTGATACATGGCAATCACGCTGGCCGCGATAATATTGAGCACAATATTGAGACTGAGCCAGGACAGACGGCGGCCGGACCGCACCAAAAGCGGCATGGACCGGAATTCCTCGCCGCCCACAATACCGCTGAACCCCAGAAACTGGCGCACGGACCGTTCCTGAGACGCTTCTTCCACTGCCTCCGGCAGCACCACCCCCAGCATCTGGCCATCCGCATCCACCACCGGCACCCCGAACAGCCGATGTTCCTCAAAAAAATCCCGCAGCGTTTCCAGGGGCGCGTCCACGGACACCTTGAGCGGATTTCGTATCATCAAATCGCGCAGATATGCATTTTGCGAGGGGAATAATAAATCATGCATCCGCAGCACCCCGGCCAGCCGGTTTCCCGTTTCTGTCACATACAGGTACTGCACATTGTAATCCGCATAAGATTCCCGGTTCACCTCAAGATCTTTCAAAATATCGCTCACCCGCAGATTCCCGGGATAGGCCAGAAATTCGGACACCATGAGACCGCCGGCGGAATCACCGGGATATTCCAAAAACTGCCGGGCTTCCCGGGCATCTTCAGAATCCATTTCATCCAAAATGGCCTCGGCCCGGTGATCGCTGATTTCACCGAGCACATCCACCACATGGTCGCTGTCCAGTTCTTCGAGAATGGCAGCCGCCATCTCCGGGGGCAAATCTTCAATCAGGTCCGCGGCCTGGGTATCGGAAATTTCTTCGATAATATCGGCTGCATCCGCCGGCGTGAGCAGTGAAAACAACCGGATCTGGTCATCGGGCGGGATACGGGAAATAGTGCGGGCGGTTTCCGCGGCCCCCAGAAGATCAAAAAACGCCAGAATTTCTTCCGTGCCCGCACCGGCAATCAGTTCATGCAATTTTTCCCAGGGTTTGTCCGTTGTTTCCGCTTTATCTGTTTGATCCTTGTTATCCTTGTTATCCTTGTTCGTCGCAATCGCGTTCATTTTTGCAAAGCCCCCAAAATATTTATAAAAAATACCCGGCCCAACCAAAATTAAAAATAGGAAATCCGAAAAATCGGTCAGTATATTCTATTGCCAATCGATCCGGTTTATGGTATTTGTGCAAAAAACATAACATATCAGTCACCCGGTCTGTTTCTGACTTTTCAAAATCATTTCAGCTCATCCTGACTCCTTGTGCCGGTGGTTGCCAAACCGCAAAAAAAAGACTGAAAACAGCAAACAAGGAGTGAGCTTTCCTTCCAAAACCGGGTTACACAAAACCAAATGACATATTTCAGGGTTTATCTCCTGATGTCAAATTCGTTTTATACAGCAATCGGTTTTTCAAATCATGGTTTGGAACCACTCACTTCATCTGATTGCAGAACTTCATCCTTTATAACCTGTTATTGCTCACCAAACAGGTTTTGAAACTTAACTAAAACAGGGGAGGAAAAAATGAAAAAAAAGGCATTCAGGTGTGTTGCAGGACCCATGTTGTCAATTTTTATGATTCTGTTTCTGGTTATGGCTGTTGCGGTGGGATGCAACAGCAGTAGTAGCAGCGATTCAAAAGATACTGCCGGGGAAAACGGAAACGGGACGGGGGATAATGGGGATACCGGAGAGAATGGCGACACCGGTGATAATGGTGACACCGGTGATGACGGAGAGGACCCGATGTGCAAGGTCGTTCTGCTGGAAGACGATTTCAGCGGCTCCTTAACAACCAACTGGACCACCGGGACCAATACAGCAGTCAATGCCGGCGGCCACAAGGTTGCCATTGACAACCAGGAGGTTCTGTTCTCCCAGCATTATGATTATATTGAAACCAAAAAAGCGTTCACCGGCAATTTCCAGGTTCAGGCAAATCTGAAACGCAACGCGGGGGTTGGCAGCACCCAATGTGCTTCTTATTTTGTTGAACTCGTAGGATTGGACGGTGTTTCCGCCATCATGCGGTTCCGGTATGGGTTGGATGCCATGGAAAGCATTAATATTGGAAAACCGCCGGTATCCGGCCAGACCCGGGCATTTGAGTGCATCCGGGAGGATCCCAGATATTTGGAGGAATTAGATCATGTGGGAGACCTGGAAGGATTGCTGACCCTGACATACAATAACGGCACTGTCCAGGTGTCATGGACCAACAGCGAAGGCACCACCATCGAAACATTGGCCATGCCCGCGGGGACATTTGCGTCTTCCAAAGTCCGCATCTGGGGGCTTGCCGGTCACCGCATCGAGCATGTAAAAATCTGCGGACTGGATAATGACGCCGGCGCCGGAGGTGATGATACGGGGAATAACGGCGGAGACGATGATGATACAGGCAGTGGCGGCGGAGATGATTCAAACAGTGTTGCCGAGGGGATTATGTCTCTCTCCATTGGGAACTGGTGGTTGTATTCCCTTGAATCGGGCGGCGCCGTACCTGGCACCTATCGCATGGATGCCGTCCGGACGCAAAACATCAGCGGTGTGACGGCGACACGCATCGAGTATTCAGGGGATCCGATGTATGAGGGGCATTGGAGTTTATTGGCTAATCAGGGCGACGCTCTGCTCTGTTATGGGGATTCATTTAATGGTATCTTAACCACTCCGGATCTCTGGTTTGAATCTTCCCTGAAAACCGGTGACACATGGCAGACCAGCGGTCAGGGCGGAGTGGTGGACTGGGAGGTAATTTCCACATCCGAAAGGGTAACGGTCCCGGCGGGTACATTTGATTGTATCCTTGTAAGAGGGTTTGGTGAAGCGGGGTCTCATGCGGATCACTGGTGGGCAGTGGGCGTCGGCGAGGTGAAGTACGAGATGGATATCGGTGTAGCCATGATCAGAGGCGAACTCAAAGATTATTCAGTGAAATAGGAAATCATCTTACAGTGGCGGCCGGGACGCAATTTTATCGCCCCGGCCGCTGCCCCGGCTATCGGTTGACCGGCATTCCTTCAGCTTGTTCGCTGAAATTATTCTGTTATGGCTATTGTTGCGGGTCTTTTTTATTAAATTCATAAAAAGCAGGAGATTAACGATTATGTTTTCAAGATTATGGCGGATCATTTTCGGGGTATCTTTTATTTTTCTGTTTATATCCGCAACATCCGCTTTCGGTTTTTTCGGGGGCAAAATTACCAGTTTTTCAGCAGACTGGGTCATGATTTTACCCGACAGCGATTCGGTAAACACATCAAAATTATATGTCACCCCTGAAGCGTATCGCATGGACGGGATGCTCATGGGGGCCGGGCAGCAAGGAATGCCAAAGGATATGACAATTTTGGCGTTCAAGGATAAAAACAGGCAGTACATGTATAACCATGACAAAAAACTGGTTTATGAATCAGAAATTGATGAACAGGAAATGATGGATTTAATGAAATCCTATCAAAATGTGGATTCCGAAAAAATCCTGGGCAAGGAAACCGTCAGCGGCTATACCTGCACAAAAAAGAAAGTGACCACCACAACGACCATGATGGGCATGAAATTCAAGCAGTCTTCAATTATCTGGCAATCCGACAAATTTGAGATGCCGCTAAAAATTCAGGGGGAGAAAGGCAATGTCTCAGAATTACGCAACATCAGCACCAAAAAACCTTCCGCAAATCTTTTCAGGCCGCTTTCCGGTTACACGAAAGTCGATAACATGATGGCGGTAATGGGAATGAATTTTGGGGGAGAGAAAAGACAAAGAAATCCCAAGACGGCTCAGGAGACTGAAGCAGAAAAGGAAACAGGGGTTGCCGACATGATAAAGGATGCTGGAAAGGGATTCTGGAATTTAATCGGACGGTGATTCCCGGAACCGGCTTTTCATTAAAATTCAAAGGCACGGTGGGGATTTCGCCATTTTCTATCTTGCGGACGTGGAGGGGGATCATGAAAGATTTCAATTTGGGAGAAGTATTGGGCTTAATGATGAAAACAGCGCCTTTTCTTGTTTTTCGGTTTATCATTTATTTTGGCATCACCCTGGGCTTTGTTCTGATCACCGGCGTGGGGGCCGGTATCGGTTACGGTATCGGCTCAATTGCCGGCAGTGCGCCTGAAGGGGGCATGTGGGGCGGTTTGGCGGGATTTGGCCTGGCTGCCGCGATCATGTATTTCATCCGCGAATATCTGCTCTACATTGTCAAAGCCGGGCATATTGCGGTACTGGTGGAGCTGGTCCATGGCAAAGAAATCCCCCAAGGAAAAGGTCAAATTGATTATGCCCGCCAGCAGGTTCAGGAGCGCTTTGCCACATCCTCGCTGCTTTTTGGGCTGGATCAGCTGATCAAGGGGGTTTTGCGGGCCTTTAACCGGGTATTTCTAAGTATTGCATCCATTTTACCCATCCCGGGGACAGGCGGCGCCGTAAAATTTATCAACACCATCATCACCCTTTCCCTTACGTATCTCGATGAAGTCATTTTGGCGTATCTGATAAAAACCCGGGCCGAAAATCCCTGGGCCACAAGCCGTACCGCACTGATACTGTATGCGCAGAATTACACAAAATTTCTCAAAAACGCGGTCTGGCTGGCCATCTTTATCTGGGTGTTGACATTTCTTGTGTTTTTAGTGGTACTCGGACCGGTGGCGCTTCTTGTGGGGTTATTTCCCGGCACAGCCGGACCTCTGACACTGATCATTGCAATCGTTTTTGCATGGGGCATCAAACAGGCCGTGATTGAACCCATCGGCATGACCGCGCTGATGCAGGTATTTTTCAAAGTGACGGAGGGACAAACGGCCAATCCGGAATGGGAAGTTAAACTGGAGACTGTGTCATCTAAATTCGGTGAACTCAAAAACAAGGCTGCGGCCTGGGCTGGCGCAAAACAGGAACAGGCGGCCGGAGAGGCGGCAGGCCTGGTTGACGGCTGAAAGATATACGGAGGGGTATTCCATGAAAACCGGAAACCTCGATCATGGCTGATTTAAAAGAAAGGAAAAAATAATGATAATATACCGTGTTCTCAAAAAAACTCTTTGTTCATGATAAAAAAATGACGGTGGCCGAAAGGATAATCAAGGCTAAAATAATCAAAAGAAGCTGAGGGAAAAAATGAACATTCGCAGTATCAATTTAATTATAGCTGTTTGTATTGTATTTTTGGCAGGATTTGCATTTGCAGCACCGAACGAAAGTGCGACCACCATCATCGGCGATGTTAATTCAGACGGGCAGGTTGACCTGGCGGATATTCTCATCTGCCTTCAGATTAGCGCCGGCGCTGAAGCCGGTGGATCGGCCCTTCTGGAAGCGGATGTGAATGGGGATCACCGGATCAATCTTATGGACGCCATTTTTGATATGCAATGGCTTTCCGGTATCACCGGCCCTGAAGAAGAATGGACCGCAGATATTTATGATGCGTCATCCCAGTTGCTTGGCACCTTGAATTTTGTGCTGCGCCAGGCGGTTTCCGGGGAGGTAGTGGCGGATGGGGATTATTCCGTTGAATACGGGGACACCATCACCGGTGATTTCACCAACCAGCCCGTTACCATAGAAGGAAATCAGATAACATCGGTCTATTCGGATACTGTCACCCTGCCCCCGGCATATGGCGGCTTCAGCGTACAATTTACCCTTTTAATCACCGGCACAACTGATTGTGAAAGCATGGCCGGCACCTGGGCGGTTGATTTTGATCACCTTATGGTTCCGGATATGGCCGGCACCTGGGCCGGGGAGCGAACAAGCGGAAGCGGGATTATCCGATAAATTCACTGAATACAAACAAAATGATGAGAGCAGAAAAAGGAAAAAATCATGAAAACATTATCGTGGTCGTGTTTATTTCGCTGTATTTTTCTGTGGATCGGCATTTTTATCGGATTTTTCGGAAGTACAAACGCAGCCGCCGATACCTATTATGTGGCAACTGACGGGAATAATGCATTTGCCGGCACCATCACCCAGCCCTGGCAAACCATTCAGCATGCCGCCGACACGCTGCGGGCAGGAGACATTGTCTATATCCGGGGCGGAATTTACAATGATCGGGTTTATACGACGGCCAGCGGCAATGCAGATGCGCCCATTATTTTTTCCGCATATCCGGAAGAACAGGTTATTCTTGACGGCACCGGGGTATCGTCCGGCGGCAACGGTTTTTTAATCAGCCATGATCATATCCATTTGCGGCATCTTGAAATCCGAAACTGGCCGGATAACGGCATATGGGCCATGCACGCGGGATTTCTGGAGATTTCCGATTGTGAAGTGAGCCATGTGGTCTATGGGATCGGCCTGGCCGACGGGAGCCATGATTTTGTTTTAAATCGGGTTCTCATTCACCATTTTGATTTGTATGGGGTAGATGCGTCGCCATCCGGCGGCGCGGATTGTTATAACGGCGTGTTCAATGATTGTAACGCCCATACCGGCAGGGATCCGGAACAAAATGTGGATGGTTTTGCCATCGGGCACGGCGGCCAGCACGACTTTACCTTCAACCGGTGCACGGCGTACAATGTGTTTGATGGTTTTGATATCAGCGGAAATCGCACTCTTCTTGATCGGTGTTCCGCTTTTAACTGCGCTAACGGCGGATACAAAATATGGGCGGATCAGATTACGCTGACCAACTGTCTGTCATACAATAACGGCATTTCCAATCTGGAACTGGACTGGGACGGCACTCCCGGTACGACCACCCTTCGCAACTGCACCTTCATGGATGCTGATACATATAACATCTGGGTGGAAAACAGCGGGGATGCGCTTCATATGGTGAACTGTATTCTTGCCGGGGGCGACAATATCGGTCTGGCCTTTGAACAGAGAAGCGTTGCCAATTATACGGGGGATTACAATCTGTTTCACAATGACAATCCGGGCCGCGTGATTGCCGTGGGATATGAGGATGAATTTTCCGCGGACGACATCGCCGGCGGCGATTGGACAGCCTACAGCGGCAATCAGGATGCGCATTCGCTGACAGCCGCTTCGCCAGCGGATCTGTTTGTGGATGCCGGAAATTTTGATCTTCATCTCAGTGAAACCAGTCCCGCCATTGACAATGGCACCAACACCAATGCACCCACCCGGGATTTTGAGGGGAACTCCCGGCCCAAGGGCGAAAGTGTGGATATCGGGGCTTATGAATATGGTCAAGAAAATACCGCCGCTGATGCCGGTGATATCAACGGCGACGGCACCATTGATTTGGGGGATCTGATACTTGCGTTAAAAATCTGCACAGAAACGGAAACCAGTGTTGCGCTTAATCCGTCAGCGGACGTGAACTGCGATCATCGCATCGGACTCGCGGAAGCACTTTTTATCATGAACTATCTGTCCGGTGTGGCAATGCCTTCCGAAGGTCTGGTAAAATCATCCGTATTGTATGATTCGGCCCCGGTGGCTTCTGATGCGGATCAAAAAACCCTTGTTGCGGGATTTTCCGAATTCACCCTGGATTTTTATCATGCTTTAAGAAATGCGGCGTCCTCATCCGGAAAAAATCTTTTCTTTTCCCCTTACAGCATTGAAAACGCCCTTGCCATGACCTGGGCCGGGGCCAACGGGCAAACCAGCGCTCAAATGGCGGACGCACTGCATTTGAACCTGCCGCAAGACCGATTCCATCCCACCTTGAATGCCTTGAATATCGACATCAACAGCCGGGATGACCAACCGCCACCCTCCGGCGATCCCTTTGCCCTGAGCCTGGTCAATGCCGTGTGGAGCCGCATAGGGTATCCGTTTCTTCCGAATTATCTGGATCTCATCGCAAAAAATTATGATACCGGTGTGCGAACCCTGGATTTCGCGGGAAACCCGGCCCGCAGCAGACAAACCATTAACCTGTGGGTGGAAGACCAGACCAATGAAAAAATAAAAGATCTCTTGCCGCCCGGTTCCATCTCCCCGTCAACAGCAGTGGTGCTGACCAATGCCATCTATTTCAAGGGCTCCTGGTATGAAAAATTCAACGCGGAAAGAACGGCGCCGGGATCATTTACCTTGCTTGACCAAACCGTGGTAACCGCCCATTTCATGCATCGGCAAACAGATACCCGGTATTTTAAGGGGAACGGATTTGACGTTGTGGAACTTCCCTATGCCAGCCCCAAATTCCCGGAATATGCCTATCCGCAGGAGCTTGCCATGCTGGTCATCATTCCCCATGCCGGTGAATTCCAATCCGTGGAGGCCGGCCTTGATATCGCCGGTATTGAATCGGTTATTGACGCTTTGTCCATGGGGACAGTCAATTTAACATTTCCGAAATTTGAGTTTGCGTGTGAAACCCGGTGCAAAGATATTTTAACGGGGCTTGGCATGACAGATGCCTTTGACTGGACATTGGCCGATTTCAGCAACATGGTCAGCCCGGTTCAGTCCAGACCCTGGATTGATGAGGTATTTCACAAAGCATTTGTGGCAGTGGATGAAAACGGCACGGAAGCGGCGGCCGCCACCGCGGTTGTCATGTCGGAAACCGGAATGCCTCAAATAACGACTCTGTCCGCGGACAGGCCCTTTATGTTTATCATTTATGACCATTTTACCCAAACCATTCTGTTTATGGGACGGGTCCTTGATCCGACCGCCTGAGCCTGAGAATGAATACAAAATCCAACGTCAATTTGAATTGTGAGATTTTTTTCAAGCCTGATTAACCATAAAATGCAAAATCCGAAAATTTTGAAACGCCTGAGAACTGCAATTTTTATCTTTTTTATTGCAGCTGCGGGATACGGAGTTCTATCTTTCTGCCCCGGCTGTTCCGGGTTTGTGTCCGGGCTCGCACCGGATTTTAGCGAATCCGCCTGGCATGAACGGGTGATGGCGACCGACTCAAAAGACCTGTACGCGCCCCATGAAAAAGACGGGGTGTTTTTTAATCCCTGGATGCCCATGGAAAAAAAGAGCCTGGGAACGCTGCTGCGATGGCGGCTGTCTCCTGCGCAGAATTACACAAAAACGGAAAAGGCCTTTCTGCCGCCGGTGGTTCCGGACGCGATTGCCCGTATCCGGGCCGCAAGAGATAAAGATTTCATCTTATGGGCGGGGCATGGCACTTTTTTTATGCGCATCAACGGCCGATACTGGCTGACAGATCCCATGTTTTCAGACCGTGCCCTCTTGCCCAAACGCAAAACTCGGCCCGGCATCACCATTGATGAGATCCTCGCCATCACGGATCAGATCACCTGCATCATCAGCCACAACCACTATGATCATCTGGACGAAAACAGCATCCGGGCCCTGCCGGACGCCACCCGGTTTTTCGTGCCCCTTGGCCTGAAAAAGTTTGTGGCCGATCTTGGCAAACCCCATGTAACGGAAATGGACTGGTGGGAATCCGTGGACATGGAAGACGGCACCCGCCTGGTGTGCACCCCTATGCAGCACTGGTCCCGGCGGATCGGTCATGGGCTCAACACCACCCTGTGGGCCAGTTATCTCATCACCACCCCTGCGGTTTCAGTTTATTTTGACGGGGACGGCGGCTATTTTAAAGGATACCGGGAAATCGGCCGCCGGTTTCCCGGCATTGACTATGCCCTGATTCCCGTTACAGCGTATCACCCCCGATGGTTTATGCATTACGCGCACATGAACGTCATTGAAGCCGTCCGGGCGTTCGACGATCTCGGAGCGGCTACTTTTATTCCCACCCAGTGGGGGACGTTTTCTTTAGGAGATGAGCCCGCAGGCTATCCCGCCCTGGACCTGCGCCGCACCATTGCCGAAACCAACCTGGATGCGGGACGGTTTTTGATCATGGATATCGGCGGGCTGCATGTAATGGAATAAACAAACCGCTGTTCAATTCCCGATCGGGACAATTATTTCCCCCGCAGACATCGCAGGTGCCGCGATAATGTCGACGCTTTTGATATTTCTGGAAAATGAATAACGTTGATGTTCTCGTAAAAAGTCGAATTCAGACGGCAAAGAAAAAAGCTCCACCAATCTCATAAAATTGGCGAGGCGCGCAAATCCCCAGCAATGAGGCGTACTTGGCGTACGTTGAAGCCGCGGGGGATGCAGCGCAACAAAGAATTTGGACTTTTTACGAAGCCGTCAACGTTAATTTAGCGCCGCGCGCAGGGTGATCAGCGAAATTTCACCAGCGGACCAGAGACGCATACGGGGCCCCCACGTACCAGTGCCACGGGACACGATAAGCGTCATACCGGAGACCTCATAACAGCCCCGGATATATACGGATACCGGGTTTTTACCAGATAGGAAAACGGCCAAATCTGGCCGTTATGGGTATGACCGGAAATCATCAAATCCGCGCCGGCGGCTGCTGCCGCTTCTACCATCCAGGGGGTATGAGACAGCAACATAATCGCGCTGTCCTTTGCGCCATATCCATGCCCGCCATAGAGGCGGCCAAGAAAAAACACCAGCCAGAGCAGCACGCCGGCTGAGACCAGAACCACCTGCCCGATCCGGTTTTTAAAAAACGGCAGGTCATGGAGCCGGTAAAACACATAAAGGTGCAGCACTGTTACCAGGGAAGTGAGAATAAGGCCGAAAAATGAAATACGCGTCTCCTTTAAGCGAAAAACCAGAGAACAGACCGGAAATGCATCTCCGGCCGGCTCCCTGGTTTTTTAGGTTGATATTTTCAGTTTTGGCAAATGAAAATACTGTAAAAAGTTACCACCCCAGAGTCAAATAATCATGCATGGAATTTGCCGCTTTTCTGCCGGCGCCCATGGCCAGAATCACGGTGGCAGACCCGGTGACAATGTCGCCCCCGGCCCATACGCCTTTTTTGGTGGTTTTACCGGTTTCTTCGTCCGCCACAATATAGCCCCATTTGTTCAACGTGATCTCATCATCCGACTGGGTGAGCAGCGGATTGGCATTGGCGCCCACCGCCACGACCGCCAGATCGCAGTCCATCAGAAATTCCGATCCTTCAATAGGGATCGGGCGACGCCTGCCCGAGGCATCCGGTTCGCCCAGTTCCATTTTCAGGCCTTCCAGCTGTTTCAGCCGGCCGTTTTCATCTCCGATAAACCGCACCGGTGCGGTCAGCAGATGAAATTCAATGCCCTCTTCTTCCGCGTGATGAATTTCAGCGGCCCGGGCCGGCATTTCCTCTCTGGACCGGCGATACACAATCCGCACCCGGTCCGCACCCAGCCGCATGGCGGTTCTGGCGGAGTCCATGGACACATTTCCCGCGCCAAAAACAATCACATTTTTTCCGCGGATAATCGGGGTGTCATATTCCGGGAATTTGTAGCCCTTCATCAGGTTGGCCCGGGTCAGGTATTCATTGGCGGAGTAAATGCCGATGAGATCTTCGCCCGGAATATTCAAAAAGCGCGGCAGGCCCGCACCCACGCCGATAAACACGGCATCATAGCCTTCTTCAAAAAGTTCATCAACGCTTACAATGCTGCCCACCACCATGTTGCATTCGATTTTCAACCCCATTTTTTCCAGGGTCGCGACTTCGGATGCCACAATGGCCTTGGGCAGACGGAATTCGGGAATGCCGTATATCAGCACCCCGCCGGTTTTGTGAAATGCTTCAAACAGGGTCACATCATGGCCTTTGAGCAACAGGTCGCCGGCCACGGTCAGTCCGGCCGGGCCAGACCCCACCACGGCCACTCTTTTGCCGGTGGGCGCAGCCTTTGAGGGAATTTCGTCACTGCCTGAATCTCGCTCCATATCCGCAACAAACCGCTCCAGGTTACCGATGGCCACGGGCTTGTCTTTTTTACCCACCACACACTGGCCTTCACACTGCATTTCCTGGGGACACACCCGGCCGCACACCGCCGGCAGGGCATTTTTTTCCCAGATTTTCCGAATGGCGCCTTTAAAATCTTTTTCCGCGATGCATCGAATAAAATCCGGAATGGAAACGCTCACCGGGCAACCGGTGACGCAGGCGGGTTTTTTGCATTGCAGGCACCGCTGGGCTTCCATAAACGCCGTTTCCTCGGTATATCCCAAGGGCACTTCTTCAAAATTGCGACGCCGGACATCCGCCGGCTGCTCCGGCATGGGTTGTCTTTCGATTTTTTCCTTTTTAGCACTCTTTTCTGCCATGTTATTCCTCCGTCAGCAAAATCCGCTGGTTTGGTTGCTGTATTATTTTGTGCCAGTCATCCGGCAATAATCATCATACGCTTTTTTCTCATCTTCCTGATAGGCCTGCAACCGTGTCATCAGGCCGTCATAATCCACCTCATGACCGTCAAATTCCGGGCCGTCCACACAGGCAAACCGGGTCTTTCCGCCCACGCTCACCCGGCATCCGCCGCACATGCCCGTGCCGTCGATCATGATGGGGTTTAAGCTGACAAGGGTTTTCACATTGTAATTTTTGGTGATCTTTGAAACAAATTTCATCATGGGTACCGGCCCGATGGCCACCACCAGATCAATTTTTTCTTTCTTGAGCACATCTTCCAATACTTCCGTTACAAATCCCTTGTGACCGTAAGAGCCGTCATCCGTGCACACATGAAATTCATTCGAAGCAGCCTTCATCTTGTCTTCGAGAATCAGGAGATCCTTATTGCGCGCCCCGATGATGCTGGTAACTTTGTTGCCCGCGTTTTTGAATCCGCGGGTAATGGGATAAAGCACTGCCACACCGGTGCCGCCGCCCACACAAACCACATTGCCCAGCTTCTCAATATGGGTGGGTTTTCCCAGGGGGCCGATCACATCCTGAAAGGCGTCTCCTACCTGCAGCTCCTTGAACAGGGCCGTGGATTTTCCCACCACCATATAAATAATGGTAATGGTGCCTTTGTCCGCATCACTGTCCGAGATGGTCAACGGAATCCGCTCTCCGGTTTCATTGGCCTTTAAAATCACGAACTGGCCCGGTTTGGCTTTTGACGCGATCCGGGGCGCCTCGATCTGATTCATGATGACCGTTCCCTGGGCCATCTCTTCCCGCTTTACAATTTTAGACATCTCATACCTCCGCTGATATTTTTAAAAAACCCTGACGCTGACACATCTTAACTTATTTGTTTTATGAGTAAATGCCAAAAATATGGTCATACACGGTTTCCAGATGAAAAATCAACCATAAAATATACTGCCCGCCCAAAACGGCATTCAGCATCCGTGACATTGTCCAGGCCCCGCAACCCCTCATATCGTATTCGTTCATTCCAGATGATGCATCCTTTTTCAACCCCTAAAATTCATCCTTAATATAAAGGCGCAAACAGGCATCAGGTATTGAAAAATTAACCGCAAAAATAAATTGATGCAATGCCCTGCCGGTCGACGAAGCGGTTTTTTTTGGATAAGCCCAAAAAATTTATTGCACTCAATTTAAATATATATTTATATAAAAGCTTTTCTTTAATCAGACAGCGGCATATCGACCGCACTAAAATAAGTACGTACAATTTCAACAAACAACCACCCTGACGTTAAGGAATCCTTTTGTTGTGAAAAAAAATATTTTTTCAGGAAGCGGAACATTCCCCAAAGGCATTCACCCGCCGGAACGGAAACATTTTTCCGCTGATGCTCCCATAGAAGTGATCCCGACGCCCAAAGAAGTGGTCATTCCCCTTCAGCAGCATATCGGCGCCCCCAGCAAACCGCTGGTCAAGCCCAAACAGACGGTGGAATACGGCGACCTTATCGCGGACAACAAGGACGCTCCCATTTCCGCCAAAATCCATTCCCCGATTTTCGGCGTGGTTCAGAAAATGGCGATCACCACCCTGCCCAACGGCCGGCATGTGCAGGCCATCCGCATCAAAGCGGAGGGGCGTCAGTTCACGGTTGATGAAAACTACCGGGAACTCATGGGCGGTCGCTGGTCCAAAAGCGTGGTGGGATATGACCCGGACGAAGTGACCCGGGCCATCCACGATGCGGGGATTGTCGGTCTCGGGGGAGCGGCCTTTCCCACCCACGTAAAAATCGCGCCCTATAAAAAAAAGGTGGACACCCTGATTGTCAACGGCTGTGAATGCGAGCCGTACCTCACCGCCGACGACCGGCTCATGCGGGATATCCCGGATACCGTCATCAGCGGCGCATTGCTCTCACGCTTTGCCATGGGCATTGAAAATATCATTATCGGCATAGAAGAAAACAAGCCCGAAGCCATCGCAGCCATCCGCAAATCCGCCCAGGGGACAAACATTCAGATTGCAGTGCTCAAAACCAAATATCCCCAGGGCAGTGAAAAACATCTGATCAAGGCCGTGCTGAACCGGGAGGTTCCCCTGGGATGCCTGCCGGCGGATGCGGGAGTGGCCGTGAGCAACGTCACCACCATGACCGCGGTGGCCCGGGCCGTTTTCCGCGGCATGCCCCTGACCCACCGGGTGGTCTGCGTCACCGGCGGCGGCATTGTGCAGCCGAAAAATCTCCTGGTGCCGATTGGCATCAGTTACGGAGAGCTGATTGACTTCTGCGGCGGATTAACCCAAAATGCCGCCCGAATCCTTTCCGGCGGCCCCATGATGGGATTTTCCTTTGCCGATCTGAGCATGCCGTTGACCAAAGGCACCGGCGGCATTACCGTGCTGACCCATGACGATCTCCGAAAAGAAGCGGCAACCACCTGTGTCCGGTGCGGCCGGTGCGTGGATGTCTGCCCCATGAACCTGATACCGGCCCGGCTGGCCGTGGCGGCACGGCACGGCAATCTGGCCCTGGCTGAAAAATATAAAATCGGGGGATGTATGGAATGCGGCTGCTGTGCATATGTCTGCCCGGCCCATATTCCGCTGGTTCAGTTTATCCGTGTCGGCAAGGCCCAGATAATCGCCAGCAAAACCAAAAAATAATCTTGAACGGTAAACGAAAATTTCCATGAACGATACACCCAATACCACAGAAATCCCGCAAGATGACACAAAAAGGGCGCCGGCAATTCAGGTTGGCCATTCACCGCATTTATCCGACGCTTCCTTCACCACCCGGCGCATGATGATCGATGTATTGATCGCCCTGGTGCCGGTGGTGGGCATGGCCGTTTACGTATTTCAATTCTATGCGGTTTTCCAGCTGGCCGTCTGCCTCACCACCTGCCTGGCGGCGGAAGCCCTGTTTACGAAAATGCGCCAACGGCCCCTGAGCTTATTTGACTTTTCAGCCGCGGTGACCGGTGTCATTTTAGGCCTTTCCCTGCCCGCCACAGCCCCCTGGTATGTGGGGGTTATTGCCTCAGTGGTGGCCATTGGCATCGGCAAGGTCATTTTCGGCGGTGTCGGCATGAACCTGTTCAACCCGGCCATGGTGGGACGGGCCTTTGTCATGATCGCCTTTGCCGGCGCCATGGCGGCATCCGGATATGAAAGTCTGCAAACCGGCATTGACGCCATTACCCAGGCAACCCCCCTGAATGCTTTCAAGCAGATGGGCATCAGCACACCGCTCAAGGACCTGTTTTTGGGGCTTACCAACGGCAGTCTCGGCGAAACCAGCGCACTGGCCTGTTTGATCGGCGGGGCCTACCTGTGCATCCGGCGGACCGCCTCCTGGGAAATCCCGGCCGGGGTGATTGCCGCTGTCCTGGTGATGGGCGGGTTGGCCGATATTTTCGGCAGTTCGGATAACTGGACCGTGATCCACCACCTGTTTTCCGGCTCCCTGCTGTTCGGGGCTTTTTTTATTGCCACGGATCCGGTTTCCAGCCCGCTCACGCCCAAAGGTAAATTTATTTTCGGCGCGGGTATTGGATTTTTTATCATGGTGCTGCGATTTTTCAGCGGCTATCCCGAAGGGGTCATGTTTGCCGTACTCCTGATGAATGCCGTTACACCGCTGATCAACCGCTGGACGATTCCCCGGGTCATGGGCGAATAAACCGCAAATACAAATGAGATAACACCCCTATGAACGCATCTATAGACACAACACCGGAAAAGAAAAAAACATCCCACGGGCTTTTTATCATCCAGGCCTGGCTGGTGCTGCTGCTGGCCGCTTTTTTCGGGGCCGCCCTGGCCGGTATCCAGCTGTCTCTGGCACCAAAGATCGAAGCCAACAAACTCAATGAAACCCTTGACAAAGTGCCGGAACTGATCCTGGGGGCCGAGGCCGCCCGAACTTTCAAGGACAGCGGCCGGGAAATGAACATCGACCGGCAGTATATGACCACGGGCACCAAAACCTACAGTGTTTTTAAAGCCGCCGCGGACAATGAACTTCTTGGCTGGGTCATCAAGGCCGGGGGGCAGGGCTATGCGGACAAAATTGAACTGCTGGTGGGCGTGGATAAAAATATTGCCGGTATTACCGGGCTGTTCATTCTGGATCAGAAAGAAACCCCCGGGCTGGGCAATAAAATCATGACGCCGGAATGGCGCCGCCAGTTTATCAATAAACCCACCCAGAAGCCTTTGACGGTGGTCAAGACAAAAGCGGACGCCCCGGATCAGATCAATGCCATTACCGGCGCGACCATTTCGTCCCGGGCGGTGTGCGACATTATCAATCAGAGCCTGAACAATCTGCGGCAGCCGCTGGAGAACGCCGCTACCGCTACGCAACAGACATCCGACAACCCACAGGAGACAAAATAAGAACATGGCAGATCAACCCACTGCATTTGAAAGGTTTACCCAGGGAGTCTTGCCGGAAAACCCGGTGTATCGCCAATTGCTGGGACTTTGTCCCACGCTGGCCGTTACCAACAGCATGCAGGGCGCCCTCACCATGGCCGGCGCGGTCCTGTTTGTCCTGCTGTGCGCCAACGTCATTATCAGTCTGATCCGGGATCTTCTGAAACCTCACCTGCGAATTGTCATTTTTACTTTGACCATTGCCACCTTTGTGACCATTGTGGACCGGTTTCTGGCGGCCTATATGTATCAGATGAGCAAAAACCTCGGGCCGTACATCCCGCTGATCATTGTGAACTGCATCATTATCTGCCGGTGCGAAGTCTGCGCCTCCAAACAGTCGCCGTTTACAGCGGCCGCGGATGCCGTGGGCCAGTCCCTGGGATTTACCCTGGCCCTTGCCAGCATTGCCGCTGTGCGGGAAATACTGGGCACGGGCATGTTTTTCGGCATCCGGGTGCTGCCGGAAATGTGGCCGGACTGGGTGATCATGGTGCTGCCCCCGGGTGCGTTTCTTACTTTCGGCCTGCTGCTGGGCGCGGTGAACTGGGTGGCGGCAAGGAAGAAGACTGAAGGCTGAAGGCTATGGACTGAAGGATGGTTTTTAAAGGATAACTTATGAATTACCTGATAGACATCATGCTGATTGCGGTCAGCGCTGCTTTGATCAATAACTTTGTACTGTATTATTTTGTGGGTATCTGCCCGTTTATCGGGGTGTCCCGCCAGATCGACATGGCGGTGGGCATGGGCCTTGCCGTAACCTTTGTCATCTCCATTGCGGCCTTTTTAAGCTGGACCATGACCACCATGGTACTGATTCCGGCGGCCCCGCTGACAGCATGGATCGGTGGATTTTTCATGTCTCCGGAGGCTGCGGCCAAAATCGATCTGACCATTTTAAGTTATATTGTGTATATTTTTGCGATTTCATCATCCGTGCAGTTTGTGGAAATGTATGTGCGCCGGTTTTTCCCGGCCCTTTACAAGTCCTTTGGCGTATTTTTACCGCTGATTACCACCAACTGCGCCATTCTGTTCGCCTGTCTCACCATCATGAGCCATGTGGCAGGCGTGGACAATCCCGCGGACGCCTGGGACCTGGGCCGATCGCTCACCCTGGCCTTTTTCGGCGGCATCGGTTTTACCATTGCCATTGTGATTATGGCAGGCATCCGGGAGGAACTGGATTTCTGCGATGTACCGGATGCGCTGAAAGGCGCTGCCATTACCCTGGTGGTGGCCGGCATTCTGTCCATGGCGTTTATGGGATTTACCGGGGTGGATACCGGCCTGAAAAATGCGTTAAAAAGCGACACCCAGGCCCAGTCAGCAATTATCCGGGAACCTGCAGGGGAACATATTCAGACCTGCTGCCAGCACCTGCCGGACGATGGAAAAGCCCCTGTTGATATAGTCGATGTAAAAGATACGGCGATTACCGGTACGGAGGAACACTCATGAGTTTTGTCACCATAGGGCTGGCAGCCGGCACCATGCTGATTATGGCCCTTGTTTTTTCCTATATTCTGGGATGGGCCAATACAGCGTTTCACGTTGAAATGGATCCCCGCATCGATGCCATCATGGATACCCTGCCCGGAGCCAACTGCGGCGGGTGCGGGTTTATCGGGTGCGGAGAATATGCGGAAGCCATTGTTTCCGGCACCGCGCCGGTCAATAAATGCCCGGTGGGCGGGGAAAGCTGCGCACTGGCCCTGGCCCAGATCATGGGGGTTGAACTGGGAGCGGCCCTGCCGTTCCGGCCGGTGGTGCATTGCGGCGCCCATTATGAAGACCGGCTGGGCCGTACGGAATATCACGGAGAACAGCGCTGCAGTGCCGCCAATATTGTGGCCGACGTCCAGGGCTGCACATACGGCTGTCTGGGATTTGGGGACTGTGTTCGTGCGTGCAATTATGACGCCATCCATGTGATTGACGGCCTTGCAACCGTGGATTATGACAAATGCATCGGCTGCGGCGCCTGCGCCAAGGCATGCCCCCGAAACATTATCACCATTACGCCATTCAAGGCGGAACGGATTCTGGCGGTCACCTGTTCCAACAAAGACAAGGGAAAAGATGTTTCCAAAGTCTGCAAAGTGGGCTGCCTGGGCTGCGGGGCCTGCGCCCGGACATCAGATCTCTTTTCCATTGAAGACAATCTTTCCACCATCAACTATGATGCCTATGAACCGGTCTGCGGCGAAGACGTCATGCAGGCCTGTGAAAAATGCCCGCGCCACAGAATTGTGTTTGTGGGTAAATCAGATTCCGAGGACGTTGCGGACTACTCCGGCGATATTGTGAAACCTGATTTCAAGACCACGGTGGATGACACGGAGTGGCGGGGATAAAAAAGGTGAAAGGTAAAAGGTGGAAGGTGGAAGGTAGAAGGTGGAAGGCGAAACGATTCTCCCTTCGACGCTGGGATTACCTTTATCCCAAAAACCGTTTCACCCTCTGTATAATTTCTTCCCTATCCTCAGGAGATTTCCAGATCATTTCCGGATCTTTGCGGAACCAGGTCAGCTGCCGTTTGGCAAACCGGCGGGTATCTCTTTTCAGCAGCTCCAGGGTTTCCTCCCAGGATCTTCGGCCGGAAATATAATCATTCATGTGGCGGTAGCCGATGGACTGCATGGGCCGCAGATTTTCGCCATATCCCATGTCCCGGAGGTTTTTCACCTCTTCGAGGAAACCGGCCGCCACCATCTGATCCACCCGCTGGTTGATGCGCTCATATAGGGTTTCGCGGGCAGTATACAGACAAATTTTCAGGCAATGAAACGGGCTGTCCTGAAACTGGTGGGCCTGCTGAAATTCAGACATGGGTTTTCCGGTGGCTTCAAACACGGCCAGGGCCCGGATCACCCGGTAAGCATCATTGATGTGAATCCGGGCCGCGGCGGCCGGATCATGGACCACCAGCCGGTCATAGAGGGGCTGAATTCCTTTTTCCGCGGCTTCCTGGTTCAACCGGTCAAGAATTTCCCGCGGCACTTTTCTGGCGGCAAACAAACCGTACAGAAGCGCCTTTAAATAAAATCCCGTACCCCCCACCACAAAGGGCTGCCGGCCCTCGGCCAGAATATGATCAATGGCCTCCCGCCCCTGGTTTGCAAACCGGGCCGCGTCAAAAACTTCATCCGGCTCCGCCACATCAATTAAATAATGCGGCGCCACGGCCCGCTCGCCGGCATCCGGTTTGGCAGTGCCGATATCCATATACCGGTAAATCTGCATGGAATCCGCCCCCACAATGCTTCCGTTGAACGCCCGGGCCAGCTCAAGGGACAGGGATGTCTTTCCAATGCCCGTCGGACCGCAGATCGCAACCACTTTGGATTTTTTATTATCCGGCATACCCGTTATTTCCATTTCGTAACAGCATCAAAAAACTTTTCACGACCCGGATCAACCGACCCCTGAGTATGGACATTTGCTCAAAATTTTATTGACATCACAAGTCATTGAAGATATCAACAAAATTTGATTCTAAGATTTTTACAGACTCTTACCCTTTGATTTAATTTTGTTTTCTGCTAACAAAAGCGGATCGGGAATTTCAAATCTCCCTTTTTTTCCGCAATATTGCAAAAGGAGTTACCGGACGATGAGTAAAGATGTGATTGGATCTGTGATGGTAGTTGGCGGCGGTATTGCTGGTATGCAATCAGCTTTAGACCTTGCGGATTCCGGATATTACGTTCATCTGGTTGAAAAAAGTCCGTCTATCGGCGGGGCCATGTCCCAGCTGGATAAAACATTTCCGACCAATGACTGTGCCATGTGAATTATCTCACCCAAACTGGTCGAGGTCGGCCGGAAACTAAACATTGAAATGCACACCCTTTCCGAAGTGACCGAAGTATCGGGAACCGCCGGAAATTTTAATGTCACGCTCCATGAAGACGCACGCTATATTGATATCAACAAATGCACCGGCTGCGGCGACTGCGCGGCAGCCTGCCCGGTCAGCCTGCCCAGCCTTTTTGAACAGGGGCTGGGGGAACGCAAAGCCACTTACCGGCCCTATGCACAGGCAGTTCCGGGGGCGTATTCCATTACGAAAAAAGATAGGTCTCCGTGCACCAATGCGTGTCCGGATCATGTAAACGCCCACGCCTATGTGGCGCTGGTGGCGCAAAAAAAATATCCGGAAGCCCTGGAGGTTATCAAACGCACCCTTCCGCTGCCCGGGGTGATCGGCCGGGTTTGTCCCCATCCCTGTGAAGATGCCTGCCGGCGTCAGGAAGTGGATGCGCCGGTTTCCATCTGCACCCTTAAACGCTTTGTCGCGGATCAGGTGGATATCGAAAACTCCCCGATTCCGGAAATTACCCCGCGCCAGGAAAAGGTCGCCGTCATCGGTGCCGGCCCTGCCGGTCTGACCGCTGCCTATTTTCTTGCCATAGACGGTTTTCAGGTCACCATTTTTGAAGCCCTGCCCGTGGGCGGGGGCATGCTGCGGGTGGGCATCCCGGATTATCGCCTGCCGCCGGCGGTGCTGGAAAAAGAAATTCGGGCCATCCAACGCCTGGGGGTGAAGATTCAATACGATACCGCACTGGGACGGGATATTACGGTTGACAGCCTGATGGCGGACGGATTTGAATCGGTCTACCTTGCGGTCGGGGCCCATGCCAGCATGAAACTCAATATCCCCGGGGAAGATACCGAAGGGGTGATTACCGGGGTCCGGTTCCTCAGGGAATCCGCGCTTTATGAACGAAAACAGGCCAGCGGCCATGTGGTCATCGTGGGCGGCGGGGATGTTGCCATTGATGCGGCCCGGTCTGCTACCCGCATGGGCGCGGACAACGTCACGATTCTGTACCGTCGCACCCGGGCCGAAATGCCGGCACGCAATGAAGAAATTGAAGATGCCATCGAAGAAGGCATTCACATCGATTTTCTGATGGCACCCCAGGAAGTGGTGGCGGAAAACGGCAAAGTCAGCGGACTCAAATGTCTCCGCATGGAACTGGGCCAGCCGGATGAAAGCGGCCGCAGACGGCCCGTGCCCATTGAAGGCAGTGAATTTGTGGTGGCCTGCGACATGATCATTCCCGCCATTGGCCAGCGGGTAAATCCGGCTTTTCTTGAAGGCACTAGCGGCATTGAACTTACCAAATGGAATACCATTGTCACGGATACCATCTCCTGCGAAACGTCCCGATCAGGAGTGTTCGCGGGCGGGGATGCCCAGTCCGGGCCATGGATTGCCATTGGGGCGGTTGCCGCCGGCCGTCGGGCAGCGGAATCCATCCGGCGCTATATTGACAAGGAAGATCTCAAACAAGGCCGGGACCCCATTGAACCACCCCAGAAAAACTTCAACCCGATCCCGGAAAAAATTGAGCCCCAGTTTAGGGAACAGATGGCCCGCATTCCCGTAGCGGAACGGGTATCCGGGTTTACTGAAGTGGAAAAAGGGTTTACCGAGGAACAGGCCCTGACGGAAGCGGGAAAATGCCTTAACTGCATGGTCTGCTGCGAATGCTTCGAGTGCGTGAAAGCCTGCGGGGCCGATGCCCTGACCCTGGCCACCCACATGGACAAACCGCACTCCACGGAACTCAATGTGGGCGCCATTATCCTGGCCCCCGGCTTTGCCCCTTATGATCCATCCGGGCTTGATTTTTACGGGTTTGACACCCTGCCCAATGTGGTCACTTCCATGCAGTACGAACGAATGCTGTCGGCTTCCGGGCCCTTCGGCGGCCATCTGGTACGGCCCTCAGATCATCAGGAACCCAAAAAAATCGGCTGGATTCAGTGTGTGGGGTCCCGGGACCAGAACAAATGCAACAACAGCTATTGTTCATCGGTCTGCTGCATGTATGCCATCAAGGAAGCCGTTATTTCCAAGGAACATGCGGGCGAGGATCTTGAGTGCGCCATCTTTTTCATGGACATGCGGACCCCGGGCAAAGAATTTGAGCGCTTTTACGAAACCGCCAAGGGCAAACACGGCATCCGGTTTGAACGCAGCCGGATTCATACCATTGAGCAGACAGACGACGGCAACCAGTTGACTGTCCGGTACTTTACGGAAGACGGCCGCCTGGTGGATGAAATTTTTGATATCATGGTATTGTCCATCGGTCTTGAAACTCCGCCGGATCTGGTGGATCTGGCCCGGCGCCTGGATATCGACCTGACCCCGGGCAATTTTGCCAGAACGGATATTTTTAACCCCGTGGCCACTTCCAAAGACGGTATTTTTGTCTGCGGCGCGTTCCAGGGTCCCAAAGACATTCCCCAGTCCGTGATCGACGCCAGCGCGGCGGCATCCGCGGCCGGGGAACTGCTTGCCACCGCCCGCAACACCATGACCAAAACCAAGGAAATCATACCGGAAACCAATATCGTGGGAGAGCGGCCGCGCATCGGGGTATTTGTCTGCAAATGCGGCAGCAACATCGCCGGGGTGGTGGACGTGCCGTCGGTGCGGGAATACGCGGAGAGTCTTCCTTATGTGGACTATGCCGCGGACAATATGTATACCTGTTCCCAGGACACCCAGGATATGATGACCCAGATCATCAAGGAACAGCACCTGAACCGGGTGGTGGTAGCGGCCTGCACCCCCAAAACCCATGAGCCCCTGTTTCAGGAAACCCTGGTGAATGCCGGGCTCAACAAATATCTTTTTGAAATGACCAACATCCGGAACCAGGACTCCTGGGTTCACAAAAACAACCCGGAACTGGCCACGGAAAAAGCCAAAGATCTGATCCGCATGGCCGTAGCCAAAGTGGCGCTCATGGAACCGCTGGTCGAAACCGAGCTGTCCATCAACCAGACCGCCATGGTCCTTGGCGGTGGTATTGCCGGCATGACGGCGGCCCAGAGCCTTGCGGTCCAGGGGTATGAAACCCATCTGATCGAGCGTAACGACTACCTCGGCGGCCAGGCGGTCAACCTGTTCCACACCTCCCAGGGGGACAAGGTGCAGGAAAAACTCGCCGATGTCATCCGGACCGTGGAAGCCAACGACAACATCAAAATTCACCTGAATACGGAACTTACCCATGTGGACGGGTTTGTGGGCAATTTTGTCTCCACCCTTGCGTCTGGCGGCCAGTCCGAAGAGCTGGAACACGGCATTGCCGTGCTGGCCACCGGTGCCACCCCGTATATTCCAACGGAATACGCCTATGGTCAGGCCCCGAACATCCTGACTTCCCTTGAGCTGGATCAAAAGCTGATCGCTGACGATCCCATGCTGAAAACCATGAACGCAGCGGCTTTTATCCAGTGCGTGGGATCAAGAGAACCGGACCGGCCTTACTGCTCCCGGGTCTGCTGTACCCATTCCATTGAAAACGCCCTGGAGCTGAAAAAACGCAACCCGGACATGAATGTTTATATCCTTTACCGGGATATCCGCACTTACGGGGAAAAGGAATATCTCTACAAAGCGGCCAGGGAACAGGGGGTTATCTTTATCCGGTATTCCCTGAACAACAAGCCTGTGGTCTCTGCCACCGGCGGTGCCATCACCCTTAAGGTAACGGATCATGTTCTGGGCCTGCCCGTGGAACTGTCCGTGGATATGGTGACCCTTGCCACCGCCATCATCCCCTATGCGGATGAAAAACTGGCCAACTTCTTTAAAGTTCCCATGAACGAGGACGGATTTTTCATTGAAAAGCACGCCAAACTGGGACCCTCGGAATTTGCCACGGACGGGGCCTTCCTCTGCGGCATGGCCCATTATCCGAAACCCATTGATGAATCCATTGCCCAGGCCAAAGCCGCATCCTCCCGGGCCGTGACCCTGCTGAGCCAGAAAACCATTTTCAGCAGCGGCACCATTGCCCAGGTGGACCCCATGAAATGTGCCGCCTGCGGCGTGTGTGTTTCCATCTGCCCCTACAGTGCGCCGTCGTTTGCGGCAGAAGGCCGGTTTGCGGGAAAAGCGGAAATCAATCCAGTGCTGTGCAAAGGCTGCGGCCTGTGCGTGGCGTCCTGCCGATCCGGCGCGATTCATCTGAAAGGATTTGACACGGACCAGATTTTTTCCCAGATTTTTGAACTGGATGCCGCGGTTTAAGGCACCCGAAAACAACATAAGTGATCATCCATATTTTTAAATAGGCGCAAACAAGGAGAATTATTGAAATGTCTGAAAAGGAACCCAAAATACTGAGCTTTCTCTGCAACTGGTGCAGTTATGGCGCTGCGGACCTGGCAGGGGTCAGCCGGATGGAATACCCGTCCAATATCCGGGTTATCCGGATTCCGTGCACCGGTCGGATGAGCCCCAAATTTATCCTGGCGGGGTTGCGGCAGGGGGCGGATGCCGTGTGGGTGTCCGGGTGACATCCCGGCGAATGCCATTACCTGGAAGGTAATTACTACGCGCGTCGGAAATTTGCTTTGCTGAAAAACCTGTTGGAGCATACGGGGATTGAACCGGGACGGCTTCAGTTCTCCTGGATATCATCAGCCGAATCCACCAAATTTGTGGATGTGGTGAAAAAAATCACCGATGAGGTGAAACAATTGGATCCGGCAAATAAAAAATATGTCAAAACCGAACCGAAAGTCTAAGGTTGATTACAATGACGGATTATACAGATAAAATAAGACAAATCGCAAAGCGCGTGCTGGATGAAGGCAAGGTCGACATGGTCATCGGATTCCGGGCAGGCACCCTGCCCATGATGAACCAGCCGCACTATGCCACCTCCGCACAGACTGCGGACGAACTGATATGGGACAGCAATTGCGGGCTGAACCTGGCCAATTACATTACGGACAAAAAAGAAAAAATTGCCATTGTGGCCAAAGGGTGCGACACCCGAAATATTGTCACCCACATCATTGAAAACAAAATCAAACGGGAGCAGCTCTATATTATCGGCGTGCCCTGCACCGGCATGATTGACCACCACAAAATCAACGCCATGTTTGACAATGAAATAACAAGGGTTGAAGAATCCGGCGACCAGATCACCATCTCCGGAGAGGGGTTTTCCGAAACCCTGCCCAAACCGGAACTGTTGGCGGAAAACTGCGCGGTCTGCACCCATCGCAATCCCGTGGAATACGATGAGCTGGTGGGGGATCTGGTGGAAGAACAGACGGATGTGGATCCATATGCATCCGTTAAAAAAGTGGAAGCCATGAGCCCGGATGAAAAATGGCAATATTTTGAAGACCTGCTTTCGCCCTGCATCCGCTGTTATGCCTGCCGGAACGCGTGTCCCCTGTGCTACTGCCCCACCTGTTTCGTGGATGAATCCCGGCCCCAGTGGGTGGGCAAAAGCCAGGATTCCGTGGATGTCCGGACATTTCATGTGCTGCGGGCTTATCACTGTGCCGGCAGATGCACGGACTGCGGAGCCTGTGAACGGGTCTGCCCCATAGGCATTAAAATCCGGGAGTTCACCAAAAAGCTGAACAAAGACTGCCTGGAACTCTATGGATGGGAAGCCGGGCTGACCCTGGACCAGCGGCCGCCGCTGGACACTTACAAGGCAGATGACCCGCAGGCATTCATAAAGTAATCAGACAAATTTATATTTACTGCACATTAAAATGACGGCAGGAAAACAATCCCCTTCAGGACACAGCCATTCATGCGCTTCCCCCTGCGGTTTGCAGGCCGGAAAAACCGGAATGGGTGCCCTGAAAAAACAGATTTTTTCCGACGCCGTTAAACTTTGATAAGGGCAAAAGACTATGACGCTCATCAAAATCAATAAAAAAGCCCTGGACCTTGGCATTGAAAAGGCAAAATCCGCCTATCAGGTGTTTGGTCCGGTAAAACAAAAAAACGACCACGATTATAAACGGCTGGATAAGAACGAACTGCCGGATTTCAATTTTCAGAACACCCGGCTTTCGCCCAAATCTATTATCTACCCGCAGTCCCAGATCATGTTTCGCTACAGCCTGGATGAAACCAGCGACGACTGCCGCATCATGAAAGAAGTGGAAAACGTTTCCGCCCCCATGGCCATTGTGGGCGTCCGACCCTGCGATGCCCTGTCTTTTCCCATTGTCCGCCGGAATTTCGATTCTCCGGAATACCAGGACACGTACTGGGTAAAAGCCTATGAAGCCACCACCTTTGTCGGGCTGGCCTGCAATTCCGCGTGCAGCACCTGCTTCTGCACCTCCGCGGGCACCGGTCCGTTTGGGGAAGAAGGCTTGGATGTGCTGCTGGTGGCGGATGGGGATGATTTTTATGTAAAACCCCTGACCGAAAAGGGAACCGCCTTTGTTGGGGCCGCCGGCTGGTCCGGAACAGCAGATGCTTCCGCTGGTGAAAAAATTGAAGCCCTGAAACAGGCAGCGGAAACATCCGTCACATCCGCGGTAAAAACAGACAAATTGCGGGAAAAAACCACCCTTGAACTCTATGATGCCCCGTTCTGGCAGGAAGAAGCGTTCAGCTGCATCAACTGCGGCACCTGCACCTATGTATGCCCCACCTGCTGGTGTTTTGATGTCCAGGATGAAACCTTCGGCAAATCCGGCATCCGGATGCGAAACTGGGATTCCTGCATGTTTCCGCTTTTCACCAGCCACGCCTCCGGCCACAACCCGAGAGACGCCAAATATCAGCGGGTTCGCCAGCGGTTCATGCATAAACTGAAATACTACGTGGATAAATATGACAACGGCATTCAATGTGTCGGATGTGGACGATGTATCCGCCTCTGTCCGGTTAATATTGATATACGAAGAATATGCAACAAAATGAACAGTTTTGACGCTGAAAGCTGCAAATGTGAAACAGCTGCGTCTTAGCAAAGGGGGTATACGTGCAAAATCCATATTTACCGTATCCGGTTCGCATTGATGAAATCATCACTGAAACCGAAGACAAAAGTCTGAAAACATTTAAATTTGTTTTCTTAAATCCGGATGACGAAAAAAAATTTGCTTATGCATCCGGCCAGTTTGCCGAGCTGTCCATTCCCGGTCTGGGTGAAATCCCCATCGGCATCGCATCATCGCCCATGGAAAAAGGATTCATCAAGTTCACCGTGTTCAAAACCGGAAAAGTCACCTCTTATCTCCATTCCATGAAAGAAGGCGACATCATGGGGGTCCGGGGTCCCCTGGGCCATCCTTTTCCCTGGGATATGCTGGAGGGAAAAAACATCGTGATTATCGGCGGCGGGTTTGCTTTCACCACCCTGCGGTCATCAATTTTCAGTATGCTGGACCCGGCCAACCGTTCCAAATTCGGCGATCTTCACGTCATTTACGGGGCACGCGCTCCCGGCATGCTGCTTTACAAAGAAGAACTCCAGGCATGGGCCGCCAGAGACGACATCCACATGAATATCACCGTGGACGGCACGGATGACCCGGACTGGAAATACCTCAAGGGTTTTGTTCCCACCATCACGGAAGAAAAAGCCCCTCCGGGCAGCGACGATACGTACGCCATTGTCTGCGGTCCGCCCATCATGATCAAATTTACCCAGCCGGTGCTGGACAAGCTCGGATACAGTCATGACAATATCATCATGTCTCTGGAAAACCGGATGAAATGCGGTATCGGCATCTGCGGACGGTGCAACATCGGCGAAAAATTTGTCTGCAAGGACGGCCCGGTGTTCACCCTGTCCCAGCTGAACCAGATGCCCAAGGAATACTGATTTCGATCAGGGATTAACCCTTTGATATTTTTTGAATGTAATTATTTAAAGACAATTTCTGAATTTTGATATTGACATTCATCTGATTTTTTTATATTCAACAAATTTACTATCTGGACCTAAAAGGCAATAGATCAGCCAAAACATATTAATACTTAAAGGAGGAACATTTCATGGCAACAGTAGAATTTGGAAGCAGCACATTTACCGTAGACGAAGACGGTTTCATTGAAGATTTCAATGCTTATAACGAAGACTGGGTACAATTGGTGAAAAAAGAAGAAGGCATTGATGAACTCACAGAAGAACACTGGAAAGTCATCCATGTTCTGCAGGACTATTACAAGAAAAACGGTATCGCACCCATGGTTCGGATTCTTTCCAAGCTGAGCGGTTTCAAACTGAAACACATCTATGAGCTGTTTCCGTCAGGACCGGGTAAAGGAGCCTGTAAAATGGCCGGCCTGCCCAAACCGACCGGTTGTGTATAACCGTATCTTATTTAAAAACACAAAAAGCCCTGCTGCATCAGCAGGGCTTTTTGTGTTTGATGAAATGCCCTTTTTCAATCCAACACGGATCAACGCATGAAAATGGATATTACGGACAAATCAATTCTCAACCGGATTCAGTCAGATTTTCCCGTATCTTCAAGGCCCTGGGCCGTAATTGCCGATGAATTCGGGCTTACGGAAAATGACGTCATCCGCCGGGTGCGCCGGCTGAAATCAGACGGCATCATCCGCCGGATCGGCGCAAATTTTGTCCCGGGAAAACTGGGATATGTCAGCACCCTGTGTGCCGCCAAAGTACCGGCGGACAGAATCAGCGACTTTGCCGACGCCGTAAACTGCTACTCGGGTGTCACTCACAACTATGTCCGTGAAAACAACTACAACATCTGGTTTACGTTTATCGCGCCATCCATGGACACCATCAATGCCAACCTGACAGCCATTTCCCAAAAAACCGGCGTTACCGAAATCATCAATCTTCCCGCCACCCATGTTTTTAAAATAAAGGCACATTTTAACCTTTAAAAATTGATGCAACCGTAAAAAACTTTTTACGAAGCCGTCAAAATTGCCTGAAAAAATTCCATGAAAAATATCCGCATTGCCGCTGTAATTTCTGAAGCAAAAATTGGACAAACGCAACAAAACCTTGGCCGCATGGCGCAGTGGATCTGTAAGGCCAGCCAGGAAAAAGCGGCCATTGTCTGTTTTCCGGAAATGTCAATCACTGGATATGCGGTGCGTGGCGACATTCAACAGACAGCCGAGGCCGTACCCGGTCCGGCCACGGATTTTCTGGCAGGTCTTGCCCGGCGCCATGAGATGGCTGTTCTGGCGGGACTTGCCGAAGCCGGCCCGGACGGTCAGGTATTTGCCACCCATCTGGTTATAACACCGGACGGCGCTCTCGGCATTTACCGCAAAACCCATCCGGGACCCCCTGAAAAGCCCGTTTTCACCCCGGGAAACACGATTCCGGTATTTTCTTACAAAGGCCTTAAATTCGGCATCCAGCTCTGTTATGACGCGCATTTTCCGGAACTGACCACTGCCATGGCCCTTCAAGGCGCGGATGCGGTTTTCATTCCTCACGCCTCTCCCCGGGGCACTCCGGATGAAAAACGTTCCTCATGGATGCGGCATCTCCCGGCACGGGCCTATGACAACGCTTTGTTTATCATTGCCGCAAACCTTTGCGGGGAAAACGGCCATGGGCTCTGTTTTCCCGGGGTCGGCCTGGCCCTGAATCCGGCCGGACGGGTCATGGCATCCTGCACCGGCAGCACGGAGCAGATGATGGTGGTGGATTTAAAAGCAGCAGACTTAAACGCCATCCGCACTCACCCCATGGGATATTTTCTGCCCCACCGGCGGCCGGAACTCTATGGCATAAACAGCTCACAGGCAAAACTGAGACCAAACACCCTGATGGAACCGGCTAACCCGAAAAAAACACCCGTAAATGAATACTTTCGCTGAAAGCCTGGATTCAAACCGCTTTTTTACTTATCCGTCTGAAGCCCCATAGAGATGACACCAGATTTCCCGACCCTCTGTCACCGTCCGTTCCGGAGGTTTTTCCCTGCAGACCGCCGTTGCTTCCGGACACCGGGGATGGAACCGGCATCCCGCGGGCGGAGCGGATGCGGACGGAATTTCGCCCTGCAGTCGCATGCGGCGGCCGGTGTTGTTGCCGGTGTTATTGCCGGGCACCGGTACGGCCGAAATCAGGGCCTTTGTATACGGATGCAGGGGATTGCCGATAATATCAGCAGTGGTGCCGGACTCCACGATCCGGCCCAGATACATGACGGCGATGCGGTCGGCAATATTGCTGACCACACTCAAATCGTGGGAAATAAACAGATAAGAAAGCTGGTGGCGTTCCTGAAGGGTCATGAGCAGATTCAGGACCTGGGCCTGGACCGATACATCCAGAGCGCTCACCGCCTCGTCACAGACGATAAATTCCGGGCGCAGACTGATGGCCCGGGCAATATTGATCCGCTGCCGCTGCCCCCCGGAAAATTCATGGGGAAACCGGTGCATGGCGTCCGGGGGCAGTCCCACCTCATCCAGCAGCCGCCGGGCATGGTCGGCCTTGCTTGTGCTTATTTTTTTAAACCGCACCAGTCCTTCGGTCACAATATCCATGATGGTCATCCGGGAATTTAAAGAAGACAGGGGATCCTGAAAAATGACCTGTATCCGCTGCCGCAGGGGGGTCATCGCTTTTGCCCGGATGGCATGCAGGGCAATACCGTCAAAAAACATTTCCCCGCTGTGAGCGGATTCAAGCCCCAACAGGGTCCGCCCCAGGGTGGTCTTGCCGCAGCCGGATTCTCCCACCAGCCCCACTGTCTCGCCGGGATAAATCGCCAGGGTGATCCCGTCCACGGCCCGGACATAGTCCTTTGTTCGGGAAAACAGCCCGCGTTTCACCGGAAACCAGGTCTTTAAATCCCTGATCCGGACCAGAGGCGGTGTTTCTTTTTCAGAAGTTTTCATCCTGTTTTTCATAAATCACATCAAACCCAATCAGATTAACTCTCAGAAGCAAGCAAAAAACACGCGGCCTGGTGATCCGGACCGCATTCATAAAACCGGGGCTGCGATTCCCTGCACTGCTTCATGGCAAAGGGACACCGGGCCTGAAAATGGCACCCTTCGGGATAATGAAACGGCGAAGGCACCTGACCGGGAATGTCCTTTAATTTTCCCCGGGAAGTGGTCAGTTTGGGAATGGCCTTTAACAGTCCCGCAGTGTAAGGATGTTTCGGATTTTTAAAAATCGCATCCCGGGAACCGGTCTCCACGATTTGGGAAGCGTACATGACCAGAATCCGCTCGCACATTTCCCACACCACTCCCATATCATGGGTAATCAGCAGCATAGAGGTGTCATCCTGCTTCATGTCCCGGATAAGATCAAACACCTGAGCCTGGGTGGTCACATCCAGGGCTGTGGTGGGTTCATCCGCAATAATCAGCCGGGGAGACAGCATCAGGGCCATGGCGATCATGATCCGCTGCTGCATGCCGCCGGAAAGCTGAAACGGATAGGCGTACATTCGTTCCGGGGAATCAGCTATGCCCACTTTTGCCAGCCATTGTTGTGCCACCTGCCAGGCCTCTTTTTCCGGCAGTTTCCGGTGAAGCAGCAGGGCTTCGGTCATCTGCCGGCCGATGCGGTGCAGGGGGGACAGGGCGGATGACGGTTCCTGAAAAATCATGCTCACGGCCCGGCCCCGGATCTGCCGCATCTCCTTTGATGTCATGGAAAGGATATCCTGACCGTCAAAGAGAATTTCATCTGCCGCAATCCGGCCCGGAGGAGATGGAATCAGGCGGGGAATGGAAAGAGCGGTTACGGATTTGCCGCACCCGGATTCCCCCACCAGTCCGACATTTTCACCTTTCATCAGATGAAAACTCACCTGGTCAGCCGCTGTCACCAGGCCGTCATCCGTTTCAAACTGAACGGTGAGATTCCGGACCGAGAGCAGCGGGTTCTGTTTTTTTTGTTCTGTCATGTCGTTATCATTTTTCCCGTGTTACCGCAGCCGGGAGTATTGCCTGGGATCATAGGCGTTGCGCACCCCTTCCCCCACAAATACCCCGAGCAGCATTACCCCAAAAAGTGCCAGGGCCGGATACAGAATCAGCCACCAGGCCCACCGGTACTGCTGGGCCTGAAAAAGCAGCTCTCCCCAGCTTGGGGTGGGGGGCGGCAGACCAAAGCCCAGGTAATCCAGGGCCGCCAAAGCGCCAATGGCCCCCACCAGATAAAACGGAAAAAATGTAATCACCGGCACCAGGGCATTGGGCAGAATATGACGGACGATAATGGTAAAGGAAGACACGCCCATGCATCTGGCGGCTTCCACAAAGGGCCGCTTGCGCAGGCTTAAAAATTCCGCCCGGATGTAATAGGAAATCCCCACCCAGTTGAACAGGCCGTAACAGACCAGCAGCAGCATAAAACTCCGGCCGTAAATGGCCCCCATCAAAATCATCACATACAAAAACGGCAGGGCGCTCCAGATTTCCGTGAAGCGCTGGGCCGTGATATCCAGTTTTCCGGCATAATATCCCTGCACTGCCCCGGCCATGATCCCGATGAGCATGGAGCAGCCCACCAGCAGCAGGCCAAAGGTCAACGATATCCTGAGGCCGTAAATAATGCGGGCCAGCACATCCCGGCCCGCGCTGTCAATGCCCAGCACATGGCCCTGAACCGGCGGATACGGAAACCGGACGTCTTCTTTTATAAACGCCGCTGTATACTGGCGGCCCTCAATGGTGACGGAATAATTTTCCACATACTGATCAAAGCGTCTGGCAACCAATTCTTCCAGGATGCGCCGGGAGGTATCAGAAATCCGGGTCCACATGGCATCTGAATCTGAAACCCGCGCAAGGGACCTGTCAAAAACCACCAGTGCAGCGGATGCGGCATCTTCTGCCATGTCGCTAAGGGTGATCCGGATGCTTTTTGGCGGTAATTTCCGGGGCCGGAACGTGGCCAGGGTGGCGGTAAGGGGGTCGCCGTTCCGGGTGCGAACCTCAAACCGGGCAAAAGGGGCTGCCTGGTTGGCAAACCGCAGGGCAACTGCCTGTTCAAAATCTGCCGGCAGTAAAATCCAGCTGCTGAGCCGGGTGCCGGTGAGACGCGCATCTGGCGGCCGGTTTTCTGCCCCGTCAAAAAAAGGGGCCATCATTACAGACCGGACAATGGTTTTCTCCGGGGAAATATCAACCGTGCCCATCCGGGGCGCGGCCGTCAGCCGGAGTTTGACCCGGTCCTCCACCGCAATGGTGTCCGGATCAATGCTCTCCAGCGGACTGAACGGGATCAGGGGAAAAATCATAAAATTTTCCGGATTGCCGGAAAACGCCGGGGACTGGTCAAGCTGCCGGTAGTCCGGCCGGGTCAGCCGGCCGCTGCCGGTAAATTCGGTCTCCGCGTAATACTTTACCACCGGGAAATAGGAGGATCCCTCAAAGCGCACATACAGGGGAACATTGCCGCACACCAGTTCCGCCACAAGGCTCAGGCCGTATAAAATCCCCAGCAGCCAGAGGGAATAATACGCCCGCTTCATGGCCTTGAAGCGCGCCAGACGCTTTCGGGTGACCGGATTTTTAAGAATCTGCAATTTCATGGATAAACCCGGCATCAGGACTGCTGAAAATTAATCCGTGGATCAATGATGACATATAGAAAATCAGACAAAATATTGCCCAGCAGCCCGAGCAGGGAGGTCAGGGCAAGAATCCCCATAAACACCGGATAATCCCTGCCGACAATGGCTTCCAGGCTCAGGCGGCCCATGCCTGGAATCTCAAACACCTGTTCAATGATCACCGATCCCGCGAACATGACGGTCAAAATCCCGCCCATGCCCGTGGCAATGGGAATCAGCGCATTTCTGAAGGCATGCCCCCAGACGGCGCGGCGGAAACTCCCGCCTTTGGCCATTACCGTTCGGATATAATCCCTGCTGATCTGTTCAATAAGGGAATTTTTCATGAGCAGCGTGAGAACGGCAAAATTGCCGATCACATAGCACAAAACCGGCAAAAACATGTGCATAAAAATGTCTTTGACCTTGCCGCCGACGGAAAGGGCCCCGTACCCCTCGGAATGAAACCCGGAGATGGGAAAAATATCCCACATGCCTTCCACTGTGCCGCACAACAGCATTTTAAGGACCATGCCCATGGCAAAGGCCGGAATGGCATAGCCCACGAACACAACGATACTCGAGACCATATCAAACAGGGTATTGTGACGCAGGGCCTTGACAATCCCCAGGGGGATACACACCAGATAGGACAGCAGAAAACCGGTAATCCCGAAAATGAGCGACACCTGAAACCGCTCCCGGATGAGCTGCCAGGCGGTTTTGTTGGGAAACCGGTAGGACGGCATGGACATGCCGATACGGTCCGTCACCAGCCATTTCCAGTACCGCTGATAAAGGGGCCGGTCAAACCCGTAATAGGCTTCTATCTCTTTACGCTGGGTATCGGAAATGGAAGCGGTTGTGCCGGTGCCGGCGCTGACCTCCCCGCTGCCGATCCCCTTCATCCGCATGATGGCCTGTTCCACCGGTCCACCGGGCACAAACTGAATCAACAAAAAACACAGCACTGTGATGCCGATAAACGTCGGTATGATCAGCAGCAGGCGTTTAATAAAATAATCCAGCCGTTCCATGGAAAAAAATTTCCTGTTACAGGTATCAGAGTTCAAAAAAACGGATACTTCCCCGACAGGGCATGGGCTACCAATAGTAAATAAAGCTTTCTTTATCAAGACCTATGAAAAGAAAACAATATTGACCTTGAAATCAGGCTTTCCGCAACGCCTGGAGGCCGGGGCCGGAGGGGTCAGCGGTGTTTTTTATTGACAAACTATTGTTTTTGAAGGAAATTAACAAATATACAACCAGCAACAGGGCCATTTTTAATGCAGATTTCTTCTGAAATCAAAACATACGACCATCAGCCGATAATTGATCTTGTCGATATTGTCAAAGAAAGACCGGAAGATCATCGGGTGGTGGACCTGAGCAGCCTTTCCGGCACTGACGCGGAAAAAATAGCCCGCGGTCGTCTGGTTGCATCCAGAATCAAGGCCCCGGAGCGGCTGCTGCTGATACGGCTCATCCTGCCGGTGGCGGCGATCCTCTATTTTTCCCTGTCGCCGGTTTCCCCGCTGATCGTGCCCCTGTATGGGATAATTGGCGCCTGTTTCTTTTTTATGCTGTATCATCTGTACCTGTATCGTCACCCGGCCACCCGGCCCGGGACCCAGCGAAAAATCATCCTGTCCGCCAACCAGGTGGACATAATGGTTGCCCATCTCTCCTGGATGTTTGATCCGGCAATCCCGGCGCCCATGATGCTGCTGGTGGCCGTGGCCGCCATTGCCAATGGCTTCCGGCAGGGAGGAGCGGCTTTCCGGGCCATTTTAAAATTAACCGCCGTACTGACGCCCCTTGTAATCCTGGCCCGGGTTCAGATCACCGGCGTTCACCTCTCCGCCCTGCCCTTTGTCCTGCTCAATGCTTTTTTTCTGATTTATGCCTATTTTCTGATTGTGCGCATGGACAGACTTCAGGCGGCGGCAGATGCCCGCACCACCCGGCTGGAACTTAACAATTACAAACTCAAACAGCTGGGAATGGCGCTCCAGAAAAGTGAGGCCAGATACCGGAATCTGTTTGACGATTCCAGCGTCGCCATGGTGCTTATAGAAGATAATATGCTGATTTCATTAGTTAATGAAAAATTTCTCACCCTTACCGGATATACCAAAAGTGATCTTTACAACACGAAAAAACTCTCGGATCTGATTTATGAAGATGATTTGCAGCGCATCCGGCGGTTTCATGCCAAACGGCGCCGCATGGGCGGCACAACCCCCACGGAATACGAATGCAAGATGGTGGACCGGGAAAACAATATTCGCCATGTGATCATCCGGTTCAACATCACCCACTGGCACGAACGGATCATGGCCACCATTGAAGATATCACGTCCCGGAAGCAGGCAAAATCCGCCTTGCAGACTTCCATCAAACGGCTGCGGCAGACAGCCTCAAGACTGGCCCGGAGCCAGAAGCAATACCGCAATCTGTTTGAAAATACCGGCACGGCCACCATTCTGGTGGAAAAAAACATGCGCATCTCCATGGCCAATACCAAATTTTCCGAACTGACCGGTTTTTCCAAAAAAGAACTCACCGGCAAAAAACGGCTCAGTGAATTTATCGAGCGTCGAAACCTTATCCGGATCCGCCGGTTTATCGGTAAACAAAAAGAAAAAGGGCTGCCCCTGCCCACGGAATACGAATGCCTGATGGTGGACCGGCAGCGCAATCAAAAGCATGTGGTCATGAAAATCTATACCCCGCCGGAACAGGAAAGCAGTATTGTCTCCTTTTTTGACATTACCAAACGGAAAAAAGCGGAAGCCGCGCTTCAGGATGCCCATGAGCGGCTGCGTATCCTCGCGGTGATGGATGAATTGACCCAGGTGGCAAACCGGCGGCAGTTTAACGACAAACTGGCCAGTGAATGGCAGCGGCTGCTGCGGGACGGCCGGCCCCTTTCCCTGATAATGTGTGATGTGGACTGTTTTAAAGCCTATAATGACACCTATGGTCACCAGAACGGCGACCGGTGTCTCAGGGCCATTGCCGATACCCTCTCCCGGTCCGTGAAGCGGTCCGTGGATCTGGTGGCCCGGTACGGGGGGGAAGAATTTGCCATTATCATGCCCAATACCACGCTTTCCGGGGCCCTGCGGGTGGCGGAAACGGCCCGCTCAGCCGTGGCCAACCTCAATATTCCCAACCGGGCCTCCTCTGCTGAGCCTTTTATCACCCTAAGCCTTGGGGCTGCCTCTATCGTTCCGGCCCGGAGCGTATCGGTTGACGATCTGATCAAAGACGCGGACAATGCCCTGTACGCGGCCAAGACCAGCGGGCGCAATCAGGTGGTGGGCGGACTGACCGGCGACAACAAAAAAGGGGATCAGCGGCATATTCGCCGGATCCCCTGAAATGATCTGATAGAAATGTAAAAACCGTAATTTTACCGTTTGGAAAACTGGAATCTTGCGCGGGCCCCCTTCTGGCCGTATTTCTTCCGTTCCTTTTTCCGCGGATCCCGTTTAATAAATCCGGCCCGTTTCAGCACCTGCCGGAATTCCGGATTGGCCTGAAAAAGCGCCTGGGTAATGCCATGGCGCACAGCGCCGGCCTGGCCCACCGTACCGCCGCCCCGCACTGTCGCCCGGATATCGAATTCACCCACAGTATTGGTCAACTCAAGGGGCTGAGCGGTAATCTGCCTGGCGGCATCCACTCTGAAATATTCATCCATGGGTTTATCATTGATGATGATCTTACCGGTTCCGGGGGTCATCCAGGTTCTTGCAATGGCTGTTTTACGCCTTCCTGTGGCATAATAAATCATATCTTGTCCCATTAAACGCTTTGCTCCGTCTGATAAATTAAATGAAACCTGTTTATAAATTTGCACTCACATTAAGGGGCTGCGGCTGCTGAGCGGTATGCGGATGATCGCCGCCGGCATAGACCTTGAGCTTTCCAAAAATGGAACGGCCCAGGGAATTTTTTGGCAACATCCCCTTAACCGCAAACCGCACCAGGTCTTCCGGTCTTTTTTCCCGCAGTTTCTCTGCTGTGATTTCTTTTAACCCGCCGATATAACCGCTGTGACGATAGTATGTTTTCTGCTGCCATTTCCGGCCGGTCATGCGGACTTTATCCGCATTGATCACCACCACAAAGTCACCGCAATCCACATGCGGGGTGAACAGGGGGTTGTGTTTTCCTCTTAATCGGGCCGCAACGACACTGGCAAGGCGGCCGAGAACCATTCCATCGGCGTCCACCACCCACCATTTCTTCTGTATGTCGTTTTCTTTGGCACTGTATGTATATTTCTTCACGGTATCCAACTCCTGTCAAAAAATTAATTTGTGATAATTAATGAAATTTTTTCCAAATGTCAAGAAAAAACCGGATTTTTTTCAGCCGGTTTCCCTGCACGGCCATTTGCGTATCTCTCTATTCAAGACAAAATGACACATAACAGGTTAAAATTGAACCGCCCGAAAAAAAGCCATCCAGCTAAAAATGGCCGGCTGACATGAAAAAGCTTATTACATGACGGTTTTATATCAGGAAGTCAAGTTTTTTTCCGAAACTCCCCTCCGGATAAACCGTAAAAAGTCAAATTCAGACGGCAAAGAAAAAAGCTCCAAATGCAAGGCGCGCAAATCCCCAGCAATGATGCGTACTTGCCTACGTTGAAGCAGCTGGGGATGAAGCGCAACAAAGAATTTGGACTTTTTACGAAGCCGTCAACGGCAAAGAAAAAAACCGATTGTCATCCCGGACTGACCTGGATGGCGGTGCCGCGGCCGGCATTGCAAAGCCGGGCTGCGCTGCCCAGGTTCACTGAAATCTCAACGAATCCGGAACTGCCGATAATTGCCAGAAGACTGCCGGAAGAAACCTGCTGATAACTGTCGGCAAGACCGTGAATGCGGCGCTTGCCGATAGTGACACAAACGTCTTTACACACATCCGGACCGCCCTCCCTGTTCCCGGCACAGCCCCTGATTTTCCGGATCAGGGCATTGTCAATATTGGTAATCAGGTTGCCGAACCCATCGACCCGGATCACTTCCCCGGTAATCTGCCCGTCCCGGGATATTTTGGGCACGGGCAGGGCCAGAGAATGCATTTCTTGAACAGAAATTTCCCGGCCCAGCCGGTGGATAGGGACCCCTTTGTTTATATGTCCCGCCACTGGCGCAAAAATATCCCGGCCATGAAACGTCCGGCTCACCGGAGAACGAAAAAACCCTTTATTTTCAACCCTGAACACCGCATCCGGCCGGGCGGAAGCCATCACCCGGGTAAGCACGCCATTATCCGGCACCAGAAACAGATGCCCGCGGACAGATACGCATAAAATCCGCCGGTCGCTGCCAACGCCCGGGTCCACCACCACCACATGAAGCGTGCCTTCCGGAAAAAACCGGTAGGCCCCGTCAATGGCATAGGCTGCGCCCGCAATATCCTGGGGATCAACGGCGTGGGTCAAATCAACAATGACGGCACACGGATCAATGGAAAGCATCACGCCTTTCATGATCCCCACATAGGGGTCGGCAAGGCCGAAATCCGTGATCAGGGTGATCATTTTCGGGACGGAGGCGATAGTTTCAAATGCGCGTAAGCAGCATCCGATGCTCTCCGGCCGGCGGCGGTGCGCATGAGAAATCCGATTTTCAGAAGAAACGGCTCCACCACATCCACCAGGGTGTCGGTCTCCTCCTGAAGGGTGGCAGCCACGGCCTCAATGCCCACGGGCCCGCCATTGTAGTAATTCATAATGGTTTTGAGATACCGCCGATCCAGATTCGTCAGTCCTGCGGCATCCACCCCTTCCAGGTGCAGGGCCGCTTCCACGGTTTGCCGGGTGATGCAGCCGTCAGACCGCACCTGGGCATAATCCCGGGCCCGTTTCAACAGACGGTTGATGATCCGGGGGGTGCCCCGGGACCGCCGGGCAAGCGCCGCGGCCCCGTCCGTATCAAGGGCCAGATTCAGCAATGCGGCTGAGCGGCGCACAATTTTTTCCAGATCCCCAATGCTGTAAAAATCCAGGCTCCGGAACAGACCAAACCGATCCCTGAGCGGCGCGGACAGCAACCCCACCCGGGTGGTAGCCCCGACCAGGGTAAACTGCCTGAGCTGAAACCGGTGGCTTCTGGCGTGAATTCCCTTGTCAAAGATAAAATCAATAGAAAAATCTTCCATGGCCGGATAAAGCAGCTCTTCCACGGTCTTGGGGGTCCGGTGAATCTCATCAATAAACAGCACATCCCCGGTTTCCAGGTGCGTCAGCAATCCGATCAAATCCCCGCCTTTTTCCAGGGCCGGGCCGGATGTCACCACCAGCCGGGTGTTCATTTCATTGGCAATAATATGGGCCAGGGTGGTTTTGCCCAGTCCCGGGGGGCCGTGGAACAGCACATGCTCCAGCGCCTCCCCCCGCTGTTTGGTGGCTTCAATGGCAATCTGAAGGGTTTCCAGCACTTCAGCCTGGCCCACATACTCATGCAGCCGATCCGGCCGCAGAGAAACCATTTCCGGCTCCTGATCCACGGGCAAAGCCGTGCTGGAAAGAATGCCCTGCTCGTCCGACCGGAAGGACAGAATATCATCACTCATTCAGGGCCTCCCCCCGATACACTTCATCAAACAGATCCTCGGGACTGGCAATCAGGGGGTTGCGTTTCATGGCGGCCCTGACCATTTGTTTTGCCTCGGGCAGCCGGTGCCCGAGCTGTTCCACCAGCACACGGATGACCTGATCCACGAAATCCCGATCCGGCGCTTCATCCGCCATCCCCTCATCATCTGGTCCTTCTTCCCCCGAACCGCTGCTGTCTTTCCGGATCAGGGCAAATTTCCCCATTTTCCCCCTGAGGGTGGCAATGATTTTCTGGGCCGTGCGTTCGCCGATGCCGCTTAACCCCTTTAAAAAATCAAGATTTCCGGATTCAATGGCCCGGGCAATGTCCCGCACCGGAAAATTGAGCGCCTTAATGGCCTTGAGGGGCCCGATGGCTTCAACGGAAATAAAGCGTTTAAAAAATTCCCGTTCTGCTTCCAGGTGAAACCCGATCAGCACGGGCCGGGGCTGGCGCTCGGTCTGGTGGTAATAAATAAAAAAAGACAGAAAATCGCCGGTTTTTTTTGCGCAAAGGGTTTCCATGACAAACATGGGAACCAGCACCTCGTACCCCACCTGATTCACCAGCAGAATAATGCGGTCGTCTTCTTTTTTCAGCAATGTCCCCTCAAGATATACAATCATAATTTCAAAACTGACGCCGGCGGCGCTGCCCCCGGGAAAATTGCAACTTCACCGGCACCCGCCCGTACCAAGGCGAAACAGCCCAATCATGGCCAGGGCCAGGGCGTCAGAGGCGTGATAAGGTTTTATGGGTTGGTGATGGTTGAGGCGGCGGCGGACGCTTTTTTCAAGCTGCTCTTTGTCTGAACTGCCGCTGCCGGTAAGCACCTGCTTTGCCTCGCGCACCGGAATTTCCACCACTGGAATGTGATTGCGGCAGCCGGCCAGGAGAATAACGCCGGTCACCTTGCCCAGCGTGATGCCGGACTGCGGAAATCGCTCCATGGAAAACACATCTTCCACAATCATGACATCCGGCTGTTCCCGGGCCAGCAGATCAGAAAGCCGGGTATAAATCCGGTTGAGCCGATCCGGCAGCGCTGTTTGGGGAGATGTCCGGATTGTGCCATAGGAAAAGCAGCCCACCGTAAGGCCGGTTCCTTCAAGCACTGCCACGCCGGTGGCGGCCAGGCCCGGATCAATGCCGACAACTTTCAGCATTCCAGGGGCCGGTCCCAGGGCCGGCCATGGTTAAGGCTGCTGCAACTGGTCCATTTTCCGTCTGGCAATCCCGGCCTCCGTTGAATCCGGAAATTTACTGACCAGGGTCTTTAAAACCAGCAGCATATTGGCATCTTCACCGATTTCATGAAACGCAAGCCCCTGTTTCAGATAAGCTGCCGGCACCTTGTTGCCGTCCGGATATTTTTCAATAACGTCCTGATACTCGACAATGGCTTTTTGAAACCATTTTTCCGCGTAATAAATTTCGCCGATCCAGAACCGGGCATTATCCGCCCGGCTGGATCCCGGATAAATTTCCAGAAACCGGGTAAATCCCTGGCGGGCGGTTTCATAATCCGCCCGGTCAAAGGCCTGTTTGGCGGCTGTGTAAAGATCATCTTCAGACGGGGTAGCGGCTGCGGCTGCCGGGGAATCACCGGTTGCCTTGTCGGATGATCCCCCTCCCGGCTCAAAGCCCACATAATGCTCAAGGCGTTCTATGCGATCTTTGGTTTCCGCTGCCGTTTTGGAAAAATGACTGACCGTGTCAGCGGTATTTTCAACGGCGCCTGACACGGTTTTAAATTCTCTATTCATGCGGTGATCCAGTTCATCCAGGCGGCCGTTGATCTGCCGGACATCCTCTTTAAAAGCATAAAATTCCGCGCCCTGGCTGGCATACATGTCCCGCAGTCCGTTTTCCACCGCCATCCGGCTTTCCAGGTCCGCCTTCAACTGCGCGATTCTGGCGTCCTGCCCCCTGGTTTCCTGCTCCAGGCGGGCCATGCGCGCTTCCAGTTGTTTTACGTCCTGGTTGAGCGCACATCCGGTAACCAGTATCATTAAAAATACAGCAACAGTGGATTTCATGACGGTCACTTTTAGAGCTACCATGGCTTTTCCCCGGAAAAACAGGTTGCGGATTTCAGGTTAACGAACAAATTAATTCTGGATTTTAAAATGGGCCCGCCGATTTTTGGCCCAGGCGCTCTCATTGCTGGCAAAATCCACCGGCCGTTCTTCGCCGTAGCTGATGGTACTCAGCCGGGAAGGGCTGATGCCGGCATTCACCAGATACATTTTAACGCTTTCCGCGCGCCGCTGGCCCAGGGCAATGTTATACTCCGATGTCCCCCGCTCATCGCAATGCCCTTCAATCAGCACCGTGGCATTCGGGTTGTTCCGCAGCCAGTCGATTTTATCTTTCAGCACCATCCGGGCATCCGCACTCAGGCTGGCATCGTCAAAGTTAAAATAAATATCTTCATTTACAAAGGCGCTCCGGGCTTCTTCCTGTTTCAAAGCCGCTTCCCGGGCGGCCTGGCGGGCGGCTTCAGTTTCCCGTTCCGCCTGAAGTTCCTCTTCAGCCAGGGCCTGGGCCGCGGCTTCGGCCTCAGCTTCCGCATCCGCCCCTGTCATGGCCGACTCAGAAGGATAAGTTTCCATGGGATCCACCGCCGGTTTTTTCTTGGAACATGCGGATACCGTCACCAGAAAACAAAGCATGAGCGTCATCACAAAAATATTGACATACAGATTACCTTTTTTCATGGGTTTCTCCTTAAAAAAAAATTAAAATTAATGATTGCCTGATATGGTTTTGCGAAGCCGTCAATGGCTAATACTTTTTAAATCCCGGTGACCAGGCCGGGTCTGTCTGCGCACCGTCAGCGCGAACCAGAATCCGCTGGTCCGTGCCGGAAGCGGTCATCACATAAATACGGGAAGTCCCTGTCCGGGTGGAAGAAAATGCAATCATGCTTCCGTCCGGAGACCAGGACGGTGATTCATTGCTGCCGCTGTCGATAGTGAGCTGTTTCAGGCCTTCCCCGTCCGGACGGATCACAAAAATATCAGCCCGGCCGTTTTCCATGCTGGAAAACGCGATCCAGTCACCGGCCGGTGACCAGTCCGGCTGGGTATTGTATTTTCCCGCATACGTCAGCCGGCGCACCGATCCGGTTTCCAGGACACAGATAAAAATCTGGGGCGAACCAAACCGTTTGGACACAAATGCCATTTTTTTCCCGTCCGGCGAAAATGTGGGCGACACATCTATTCCCCAGTTTTTAGTCAGTCTTTTATCAATTTTTCCCGCATGGGTCAAAAGATATATTTCTTCATCCCCTTCAAAAGACAGGGTGGCGGCCATGCGGTCTGTTCCCGGCACCCATACCGGTGTGATATTGATGCCTTTATAAGAAATTTTGGCTTCGGCGCGCGGCTGGTCAAGACGGCGGATAAAAATTTCCGGCCGGTCATTCTGATAGGAAGTATAGGCAACGGCCATGCCGTCCGGGGACCAGGCCGGAAACAATGCCAGGGAACCGGCTTGGGTCAGTTGTTTTACATCCTGGCCATCAAAGGCGCAGGTAAATATCTCTTTGGTGCCTGTAGCAGTAGAGACAAAGGCAATATCGCTTTCAAAAATGCCGCGCTTTCCCGTTAGCCGGTAAACCATTTCACTGCAGAACCGGTGGACGATTTTCCGGAGATCATCGGAACGGCCCTTATAGCGTTTGCCAAAAAGCATGTCTTTTGAAAACGTGTCAAAAAGCCGGCATTCAATCTGCAAAAAATCCTCTGTTGCGGTTATCCCGCCGGTGATCAGCAGTTCCGCGCCAATGTCCGTCCAATTGTCAAAATTAATCGCCTGACCGGTGATGCCCTTGGCCGAAGGCTCTTCAAGAAAAGCAGCCCGGTCGATCATTTGAAAATACCCGGTAAATTCCAATGACTGCTGCACCAGATCCGCAGCCTCAACCGCCAGCGCGGGGGCCGTGGTCTCCGGCGCCATGTTTTTGAAAACCGGCGCGGCCACGGGTGTTTTATTCAAAAACGGATCACTGATATTGATATAATCATATTCCGCAGCCGCCTGAAAGGGATACAGTCCCGCAAATACCACCAGTCCAGTCCATAATAAAAAAAATCGCCTGATAAATGTCATTCTGATAAATGTCATATTGATAACGGCTCTGTTCTCCTTGAATAAATACGGTTAAAGGTCTGTTTGCCCGGTTTGCCGGCTGGGTCTCGGCCATCTGCCCGTTTATGACTTTTTCCGCAGCAGACGCCCTGTTTTTTGCAGGTTGGGATTGATATCCCGACATTCAATGCCTTAAAACCGACGGAATGGGGTATTTTGATATTTTTTATTCCCCTTAGTGACTCAGACCGGACGGTGTAAATCCCAGCACCAGATGATAATAGGCAAACCCGGACGGCAGCGGCGGCAGCGGATTGGATTTCATCACGGTTTTATAGGCGGAATTGTCCAGGTATTCATTGCCGGAGCGTTTTTCAAACCACACATCCGTAATGGTGCCGTCCGGCAGCACCTTGATCACCAGCCGGCTTTCCAGGCCTTTTGTCTCGCCGGCCAGTTTTTCTGAAAATACCCAGTTGTTTTTCAGCCGTACAGACACCTCCGCCTGAAACACTTCGATCTGGGAAAAATCCCGGGGATAGGCATTGCCGGACCTGGCGGCGGGCAATTGACTGGCAGCGGGCTTGCCGGTCTGGATCCGCACTTCTTTTTTCAGGTTTTCAATCCGGTCGGCAACCGATTGGGTCTGGGCCGCCGCGGCCTGCGCTTCAATGCGCTTCACGGCATCCTGCAGCACCTGTTCCGAATCAATCTCTTTTCTGGCGGCAGGCTTTTTAACAATTTTTTTCTGCTTTTGGGGTTTTGCCACTACCGCATCAGACAGATCCCTTTTTTTCTGCAGTCCTTTTTTGACGGGCACGGCAGCGGGCTCCGGTGCGGCAGGCGCAGCCGGTGCGGACGCGGCTGTCGAGCCGGGGGCTGCCGCCGGTTCCTGAACCGCTGTCCGGGCCGGGGGCAGCGGGGTTTCGGCATTAAATGCCAGAAGATCCACATCAATGCTTTCCGGCGGCACAATGCGCCGTTCAACGGAAGACGGGAAATGCACAAATGCCACCATGCAGAACAGCAGCACATGACACCCGAAAGAAATCAGGGCAAACACCAGAAAACGGCGCACCTGATCGTCCGGATGGCCGATTATGAAAGCGGGAGCTATCATCATTAAAGCGATTTCTTGGATGCTCCGTCCGCCGGCGGCAGGGTCACCATGCCGAGCTTTTCCACGCCGGCGCCTTTGATTTCAGACATGACGCGAACCACAGTGCCGTAAGGAATATTCTTATCAGCTTTTAGAAACACGTTTTTGGTGGACCGGTTTTTAAAAATCGCGGTCAGTTTTTCCTTTAAAAAATCAATGCCCACCTCAAAATCATTGATCAGGATTTTGTTGTCCTTGTCAATGGATACAATCAACTGATCTTCTTCCGTGGCAATATTGTCCGCATTTTCCGTTTCCGGCAGGGCCACATTCACCCCCTGAACCATCATGGGCGCGGTGACCATAAAAATAATCAGCAGCACCAGCATCACATCCACAAACGGGGTGACGTTTATATCAGACAGCAGCGAGTCATTGGTATTGCGGTTGAACGCCATTTTCAGCCCTCGCGGGAGTAAATCAGCTCCCGTTCAATGATGTTTAAAAAATCAGATGAAAAACTGTCCATTTCCGATTCGATGATACGGATTTTCTGGGTAAAAAAATTAAACGCGATCACTGAGGGAATGGCCACGGCCAGACCGGCGGCAGTGGCCACCAGTGCCTCGGAAATGCCGGGCGCCACGGCCGCAATGGTCGCGCCCCCCTGCTGGGTGGCAATGCCGTGAAAAGAATTCATAATCCCCCAGACCGTACCGAAAAGGCCGATAAACGGGGCGGTATTGCCGGTGGTAGCCAGAAACGGCACCATCTGAATCAGCCGGATGCTTTCGGTATTTCCGGCCCGGTGCAATACCCGCTTGACGTTTTCAAATCCTTTGATGCCTTCATCCCGGGTGATCTTCCGGTCGGCCTCAGACAGGGCCGGATTCCGGGGAGCGCTGTCCGTGTAAATTTTGCGCAATTCCAGGTAGGCGGTACGGAAAATACGCGCAATCGGACTGAAGGGCAGGCCCTTGGCCCGGGAAAAAGACTCTGAAAAATCTTTGGATTTCCAGAAATATTCAATAAACCAGGCGGATTCCTTGTAGGCTTTCCGGATTTGAATGAATTTGATCAGAATAATCGCCCAGGACGCGACGGAAAAAAGAAACAACAGCAGCATGACAAACTGAACCATCAGGCCGGCATTTAATATCATGTGAATGACATCAAGCCTGTCAGAAACCATAAACCAGATCTCCCGTTTCAAAGATTTGTTGAATCCGCAAAAAGCCTCATTTTGACGGCAAAGGGCAGCATCTGTTGTTGGAAATTATCCAACAACAGGGCACCTGTCAAGTTAAAGCTTCGGGAAAACCCGGCAGAAACAACGCAAAAAAATGCCTTCACGCATGGACGCGTGAAGGCATTTCAGATTCAGCTTACAGCGAAAGTAAAAACGGATTACATCATGCCGCCCATTCCGCCCATGCCGCCCATGCCGCCCATGCCACCGCCGCCGGGCATTCCGCCGCCGTCATTTTCTGACGGTTTTTCAGCGATCATACATTCGGTGGTAAGCATAAGGGATGCTACACTGCCGGCATTCTGCAGGGCAAACCGCACCACTTTGGTGGGATCGATAACGCCGGCGGCAATCAGATCTTCATATGTGTCTGTATCCGCGTTGTAGCCATTGGGGCCTTCTTCCTTTCTGACCCTGTCAATCACCACGGACCCTTCAACGCCCGCGTTTTCAGAAATCTGGCGCAACGGGGCTTCAATGGCTTTCATGACCACCTTTACACCCAGTTTCTGGTCAGCCTTGATCTTGATCTTGTCCAGGGCTTCCAGGCACCGGATCAGGGCCACGCCACCGCCAGGTACGATTCCTTCTTCAACGGCGGCCCGGGTCGCATTCAGCGCATCTTCCACCCGTGCTTTTTTCTCTTTCATTTCTGTTTCCGTGGCAGCGCCCACATTGATGACGGCAACGCCGCCGATCAATTTGGCCAGCCGTTCCTGCAGTTTTTCACGGTCATAGTCGGAAGAGGTTTCTTCAATCTGTGCCCGGATCTGTTTCACCCGGCCTTCAAGGGCGGCCCGGGAACCGGCGCCGTCCACGATGGTGGTATTGTCTTTATCAATGCTGACGCTCTTTGCATGGCCCAGATCGTCAATGGTGATATTTTCCAGCTTAATGCCCACATCTTCGGAAATCACCTGACCGCCGGTCAGCACTGCGATATCTTCCAGCATGGCTTTTCTTCTGTCTCCAAAACCCGGGGCTTTGACGGCGGCCACGTTCAGCGTGCCTCTCAGTTTGTTGACCACGAGAGTGGCAAGGGCTTCGCCTTCAATATCTTCAGAAATAATCATTAGGGGACGGCCCATTTTGGAAATCTGCTCCAGAATCGGCAGCATGTCTTTCATATTGCTGATTTTCTTTTCACTGATCAGGATATAGGGATTGTCCAGGTTGACCGTCATTTTTTCAGAATCCGTGACAAAATACGGAGAAATGTAGCCCCGGTCAAACTGCATGCCTTCCACCACGTCCAGGCTGGTTTCCATGGATTTGGCTTCTTCAACGGTGATAACACCTTCTTTGCCGACCTTGTCCATGGCCTCAGCAATGATGTTGCCGATGGTTTCATCGTTGTTGGCGGAAATGGTCCCGATCTGGGCGATTTCGCGCTGATCAGATGCAGACCGGCTGATTTTGGACAGTTCTTTGACCGCCACTTCAATGGCTTTGTCAATGCCGCGTTTGATGGCCATGGGGTTATTGCCTGCGGCCACCAGTTTCAGGCCTTCTCTGTAAATGGTCCGGGCCAGAACCGTGGCCGTTGTGGTGCCGTCACCTGCCATGTCACTGGTTTTACTGGCCACTTCCTTGACCATCTGGGCGCCCATGTTTTCGAACTTGTCTTCCAGTTCCATTTCCTTGGCAACCGTAACACCGTCTTTGGTAACCGTGGGAGACCCCCAGGATTTATCAATCACCACATTCCGGCCCCGGGGCCCTAACGTAACCGCCACTGCATCCGCCAGCTGGTTTACACCGCTCAGCATTTTCTCACGGGCCTTGGCGCCGTATTTAAGCTCTTTTGCACTCATAATCATCAACCTCCAATTCTCAATTATTCAATTATTCCCAAAATATCGTCTTCACGCATAATCAGGTGTTCTTCGTCGTTGATTTTCACCTCGGTGCCGGCATATTTTGCAAACAATACACGGTCGCCTTTTTTTACATCCAGTGCAATCAGGTTGCCGTCATCTGCTTTTTTGCCGTTGCCCACTGCCACGACAACGCCTTCGGCCGGTTTTTCTTTTGCACTGTCAGGGATAATAATACCCCCTTTGGTTTTTGCTTCTTCCTCAACCCGTTTAACCAGAATACGATCCTGCAATGGTCTGATGTTCATTTTACCTCTTCTCCTTTTGATTGGTTAAAAATTTTCATCGTTTTGATAAAAAATCTGTTATCGTTTGAACCAGTGTTAATATGTGAAATGCAGACCCGTAAAAACAAATTGTTTTGTTTGCTAAACAACGGCCGCATGCACTGGCATTTGCCTGATAAGCGCCGCAGCACTGCTTTTTTTATATAACCGTCAATACCCGGCGGGGCGGACAGGCCTGCCCGAAAAATACCGAACTGGTGATTTTTTTGAAACGGTCAGGATGCATCTTTGGGCTTGGCCCCGCAACAGGTCGTTGCGGCACCGGTATCCGGAGTGGATTTTGCTGTTTCATTTTTCTTTGAAGGCCCTGTGGCGGAATTGGATTTATTCGCATAATCCGTGACATACCATCCGGACCCTTTTAAATGAAAAGCGCTTTGTGAAATCAATTTGTGGAGTTTTCCCGAGCAGTCAGGACATTTGGCCAAGGGTTTGTCGGACATTTTCTGCATTATTTCATGAATATGACCACATTTTTCACATTCATATTCGTAAATCGGCATTTTCTTGATCTCCTGGTCGTTGCGATGATTTAAACCCGCCATGGGGGAATCCTTTGTTTTTTAAATCACCTGAAAGATAGTTAATAAATTACTGTTGTCAAGGGGATGAAAAAAAATTTTTCTGCAGTTTCCCCGCTGCGATTCCCCTGTCAACATTCCTTTTAACCGCCTTTTTAATATCCGTTTTAATATCCGTTTTAATATCCGTTTTGATACCGTTTTAATATCCGGGAGCGGCCATGCGCCATTTCCGGTAAAATTCAAACACCGGCCCCAGATTTTTAATATTTATATTGGCTAAAATTTCATGGGTTTTTATGTGTACCCGGATTTCCTCTTCAATTTTCTCCGGCAGGGGGGCATCAAAATGCTGTAAAAATTTTCTGAAACGAATAATGTGAATCAGCTCATGGCATACAATGTATACGGCAAACGGGTAAAGATCCAGATCCTCGCATTGCCCGATCACCCGGAGAATGGAATGGTCCTGAATGCAGATTTTGTAGAAATCCTTTACCGGGCCATCCGGGAAATCGGTTTTTTTCTTTTCCGCGTACCGGATAATCTGGGCAAAATGATCGTCCACAATTTCTTCGGGACCCAGATCCGCCAGGGTCTTGATGTCATAATTCAGATGGAGCAGCTGGGAGGATGACAGTTTATAGTGATTGCTCACCAGTTCTTCGGCAATTGCCACCGCGTTATTGACAATGCCCAGCTCATCGAGACTGAAATAATGATATTGCGTCATATACCCGAACCGTTTTTGCTGTTGTCTGAAATAAACAGGCCTGAAACAAACATAGCCCCTATCCGGACAAACCGGAAACGGTAAATCCGCTTAAATCAAACTTCATGCTTACTTATACACAAAATTCCATTTTTAAAAATAAAAAATGTAAAAATTTTATGGACAAATGGAATTTGATGATGGTATGAGTAATATTTATAACTTTAACTTCATTAAATCAAATTCTGGAGGTGATCATTTGGGCAGTGTAATCAAAAAACGCAGAAAAAAAATGCGAAAACATAAACACCGGAAACTGCTGGCGCGCACCCGGCACCAAAGAAATAAACGATAATAAGGCGCACCAGAGATAAAACACCGGCGATATAAAACCGGAGCTCAAAAAACAAAGCCGACAAAAACGAAAAAAGCGGTAATTGCTTACAAGAATTACCGCTTTTTTTGTTTTCTGTATAAACCGGCCCTATCCCTGGGGCCCGGCAAAATCCTTTAAATACTTGAGCAGTTCCGCATCCGTGGACAAAACCACTTTGCTCTTTTTGTCCAGAGATGTCTGGTAAACTTCCAGGGACTTTGTAAACGAATAATATTCAGGATCCTTGCTAAAGGCATCCGCGTAAATCTTGATGGCCTTGGCATCCGCCTTCCCCTTGATTTCCTGGGCCGTACGGTAGGCTTCGGACTGGATCAGCTTTAAATCTTTTTCCTTGTCACCTTCAATACGGAAAGCTTCTCCCCGGCCCTGGGACCGGATTTTCTCCGCCACCTGGTTCCGTTCGGCAACCATTCTCGCATACACCGAATCCCGGACTTTCTGAACATAATTCACCCGCTTGATTTTCACGTCAATCAATTCAATACCGAATTTTTCAAGCTTGGGCTGGGCCGCTTTTAATATTTCCCGGGACAATTTTTCCCGGCCGGTCTGAATCACATATTCCCCCGGGTCAATGATCTCACCGCCCATTTCCACTTCCACATCCCCCACATCCACATCAATATCTTCTTCCAGGGTGGTCATTTCCCGGTTGCTGTTGCGGACGGTCTCAATCAGGTGATTGGAGGTGACCGCATTCCGGATCGCCGGATTAATAATGTCATCTAAGCGGGTCAGGGCCAGCATGCGATCGGTGACCGTTTCAAAAAACGCGACAGGATCAATGATGCGCCACCGGGCAAAGGAATCCACCCAGATATACGTCTTGTCCAGGGTGGGAATCTGCCCCGGCTCCCCGTCCCATTCCTGGATATTTTTCAAAAAATAATTGGGCCGCTGGATAAACGGAATCCGGAACTTTAGTCCAGGCTCTGTGATGGGATCTCCCACCACTTTATTGAACTGGGTCACCACCACCTGTTCGGTTTCATCCACCACAAACGCGGAGGCAGTCAATCCCATCACCCCCAGCGCCACAATAATAACGAGTATAATATAGTGCGTCTTCATTTCTGTAACCCCCATTTATCGCCAAGATTCAAGAGCGGCAGCACATTTTTCTGGTCCGAATCAATGATGTAAAGTTCCCCCAATTCCGGAAACACCAGTTCCACCATTTCCAGATACAGCCTGCGGCGGGTAACCTCCTTGGCCTTGGCATATTCCTCATACTGGGAGATAAACCGGGCCGCGTCACCTTTTGCCTGATTCACCCGCTCACTGGAATACCCTTCCGCGCTTTTAATGGTCTGTTCCGCTTCCCCCCGGGCCCGGGGGATCACCCGGTTGTATTCTTCCATGGCCTGATAAATCAATTTTTCCTTTTCCTGCACCGCCTGGTTCACCTTGTTGAACGAATCCTGCACCGGCACGGGCACATTGGTGTTGCCCAGCTCCACCGTATCAATTTCAATACCGGTTTCCGCCTCATTGAGTTCTTTCTGCAGCCAGACCTGGGCCGCGTCTGCAATCTCCTCCCGGTTGCTGATCACTTCATTGATGCTGCGGTCCCCCACCACCAGCCGCATAGACGCTTCAGACATATCCCGCAGAAACTGCGTCACATTCCGTACCCTGAACAAATACCGATACGGATCCTTGATCCGGTACTGCACAATCCAGGGCACCACCCCCACATTGAGATCGCCGGTGAGCATCAGGGATTCATCAATGGATTCCGTGTTGGAAGCAAAGCGCGCGGCCCGGGATGATCCGGTACTTAAACCGAATTCTTCCTTGTAGACCCGTTTGGTTTTTACCTTGGTCACTTTTTCAACGCCTGCGGGCAGTTTAAAATTCAGCCCCGGCATCTCAGTGCGGATGTATTTGCCAAACCGCTGGACCACGCCCACTTCGTTAACATCCACCGTATACACCATGGATGTGCCGAAAAAAAGCACCACCCCGGCCAGAATCAGCAGCAGCCATCCGCCGGGAAGCTTAAATCCTTTAAATTTTTCAACAATTTCATCCATCTGCGGCGGCTTGGGCCCGCCCCCGCTACTACCGGTACCTCTTTGTTTTTGTTTCTGCTGAAGTTTTTCCCAATCCCAATTCATAATATTTTCCTGTTCATGATTAAATAAATACCTGTCCCCTCACAAAAGGCGTTTTAAAAATACAATACCGCAAGCAATACCACGATAGAATAAAAATGGAAAATCGAGAAAAGACGTGCGGAATGATTATTACTAATCTTTTAAATAACATCCGGCCGTAAGTCAAGAAAAACCGGATAAAATGCCATATCCCGGCATTGCTGTGGAAAACCGGAGAATACCTGAAAAACCCCGATCAAAATTCCGGCCAAACCCCCTGATATCCCTTCCAAATTTCCCGGCGATGAATCCTGAAAGCCCTTACAAAAACCCGTTCCCGAAACCCGTTACAGGCATCCTTTGAAAAGCCGCTGTTGACGGCACCCGCTGATTCAGCGTATAATCCGGTCGAAAAACAGAAAAACCAACACAAAAGCAATATCCGAGGAACGGTCCCGATAAACCATGGCACCCCATCGCCCTGCAAATGCCCCATATGCCCATATAAAGGATGTCCTTGCAACGGTCATTAAAAGCTGCCGACGGGAATCCTGCGCTGAACTGGCGCGCATTAAAAATATCTGGAATGCGGAACTGGACCCGCTGATTACCGCCCATGCCCAGCCGGCGGCCTTCAGAACCGGCACCCTTCTGGTTGTGGTGAAAAGCTCAACCTTGACCCATCAGCTCCGGTTTCTTGCAAAAGACATTATCCAGGTGATCAATTCCGAAGCCCGCCAGGTCCTGGTGTCGGAACTCAAAATCACCACCGGCCAGTTCTGACGGTCCCGTGACAGCAAAAACACCACGCCACCGGCCCGGGCCCGGGCTGAAAATCCGGCAGCCCCGAACCGGATACCGGTTTTCCATGGATGCCCTGGTTCTTGCCGGACTGGCGGATATCCCCCCCAGCGGCCGGGTCCTGGATTTGGGCACGGGGTGCGGTGTTGTGGCGCTGATTCTGGCCCACCGGCACCCGGAAATCACTGTTTTTGGGGTGGAAATTCAGAAGTCCCTTGCAACCGTCGCCAGCAGTAATGTCCGGGAAAACCTTTTGTCGCACCGGGTGACAATCCTGCATCAGGATATGGCGGCGCTGTCACCTGCGGCCACTAGCGGCACAGTGGATACAGTGATCTGCAATCCGCCGCACATAGAACAATTCCGGGGCCGGATCAACCCTGATCCGGCTGCCGCCATTGCCCGGCATGAAATTAAAATAACACTCCGGGATATCATTTCGATCTCCGCCAAAATGCTCTCTCCCATGGGACAAATGCAGATCATCTATCCGCCGGCCCGGGTACCGGAACTCATGAGCCGGATGCGCGCCGTTGACATTGAACCCAGACAACTGATTGCTATCTATTCAAAACCGGACACCCCTGCCCGGCGGGTGCTTGTCAAAGGCGTTAAAGGCGGCCGTTCCGGCCTTGACATCCCCCCGCCGTTTGTTATCTATAACAGGAAGGGCGGATATTCAAATGCGGCCAGACGGATATTTGAAATGGACGCGGCATCTTCCGCGGATGGCGAAGATAAAGACTTTTTATTTGACACACCAGGGTAAAACAGGTACTGAAGCACAAAAAATACGCACATATTCAGCTGACCAGCCTGCAAAAAAACAAATCTTACGGAGAGGTGGCCGAGCGGCTGAAGGCGCCGCTCTCGAAAAGCGGTATCCCTCACGGGATCGTGGGTTCAAATCCCACCCTCTCCGCCATTCAACTATTTGAAAATATTTAACAAAAAGTTCTTATTCTGTTTTTTCAAAATATTCGTTATAAACTTTTGTTTTTTAAATAACACCGGCCCCCGACGATATCTTTTTCTTCATCCCCTGCCCTGTCCCCCATTCAGCTGGCCCTTCAATTTATCTGAAATTTTAAAACGGACCACCTTTCTCTTGGAAATTGCGGCCCTTATCATCGTTTCGACCACTTTACGATGACGACCCTATTATCGGAGAACCGTTTGCTAAAAAATCAAACTGATTGAATGGGCAAGCCGTTCATGATATGAATAAAGTTTCATAAAAACCATCACCAAACAGGCCCTTTTCACGTTAATGACAGAAGACCCATTGCAAATCTATAACGGCGAAATTGTTGCCGGATCGCTCCTTATCCCCGAAAGCCGGCATATCGCCCGCCTGCTCATGGCCAATGCCGATGAAGACACATGGCATCAGGCGATTGTCATTGATAATGTGCTTCAGAAACGATCACCTGCGGCGGCAAAACGCCAGGCAAAACTCATCAGAAATCGATTGTCCCTGATGACGCCGGCACTCTGGGAAATGATCGACCAGGGCTCCAATGATGCGGCCACCCAGGCAATTCTTGCGGCTACAATCAAACACAGCCATATTCTTGGCGATTTTATGGATCAGGTGATACGGCGCTACTGGCAAACCTTTGCGACCCACATTTCGACAACAGACTGGAACGCTTTTATCGAAACCTGCATTCAAAAAGAACCGGCCATCGGCACCTGGACGGACACGACCATGGCAAAGCTGAAGCAGGTTGTCTTTCGCATCCTTGCAGAATCCAAATACATTGATACGACCCGTTCCCTCAAACTGCTGCCGGTTTCCATTATACCTGAAGTGAAAAAGTACCTTGTGAAAAATTCGGAGGAATACGTCTTACGCTGTATGAATATAACCCAGTAATAAAACAGGCTGCCAATGAACACCTTTAAAACTCGACTTGACAATATTCTTGATCGTCTAACATCTGATGAATTACTGCAAAATAAAGGTCTTGGTAAGGAAATCGGATTTTATATCTTTGATTACCCGCCAGAACATGAACTGGAAATGAGAGATCATATCCAATTTGTGCTCCGCCAGCTTCCCAAACGAAAACCGTCTCTCAAATTTAAACATATCAATTTATTCGAACTGATTCTTGATTACCTGAAATCCCGTAAACTGCTGGATCGTGTGCTGACCATGCAGAAACAAAAAGGGGATCAGGAACTTTTAAAAAAAATCAAAAGCCCGTTAGATCCTAAAAATATCGCCAAAGCCTTTGTTGATGCTGCTGATCCGGAACATCAGGACCTTATCCTGGTTTCAGGGGTGGGCAATGCTTATCCCTTGCTTCGAAGTCACAATCTTTTAAATAACCTGCATCCCCTTATGGGAGATACGCCTTTGGTGATGTTTTATCCTGGTATTTATACCGGACAGGGACTAAGGCTTTTCGGCAAATTGAAAGAAGCGAACTATTACCGGGCGTTTCAGCTGGTGGTGTAATAAAAAAAATTCACCGCAAAGACGCAGAGGGCGCAAAGAAAAGAAAAAATAGCGCTTCGCGCAAAAAAATGGTCCTTCCGCGAAGCGGAAAAATACCCTTTGCGATCTTTGCGCCTTTGCGGTGAAAAAATAAAAAAGGAAGTTTTTCAATGCAAATCAAAAACATTTTCAAAAAACCCATTTCCCGCACCATCAATGGGGTTGTTAAGGCTGAACAACTCGATGAATCAGTTATATGGCAGGAGCTTGATGAATTTGTTATTACCCGTGAACTGGATCAGTATCTCAGGGAATTTATCAAAGCCTATCTTGCGGCCACCGACGCAAAATACGGCATGAAAACAGACCCGGCAATCACAGGCCGGATGGCTGTATGGATCTCCGGTTTTTTCGGGTCCGGTAAATCCCACTTCCTCAAAATACTGTCATACCTGCTGGGTAACAGAGAAACAGTTTCTCCGGAAACAGAAGAAGCAAAACGTGCGCTTGATTTTTTTAAAGCCAAAATTAAAGACCCCATGCTGTTTGGCGACATTAAACGAGTTGTCGGTGATGACACGGACGTTATTCTCTTTAACATAGACAGTCGTGCAGATGCCAATGACGGAAGAACCGCCCTGCTCTCTGTGTTCTGGCGGGTGTTTAATGAAAAACTGGGATTTTGCAGCCAGTCTCTCCACCTGGCGGAGATCGAACGTTACCTGAGTAAAAAAGGAAAGTATGAAGCCTTTAAAGAAAAGTTCGAGAAAATATACGGCGCAAAATGGGAAGATGAGCGGGATGCCTACAGTCTGCTGCAAGACGAAATTGTGGAAGCACTTTCCGATGTCTTGGGCAAAAGCAGGGAAGCCGCAGCCGAATATTTTGAGCATTCAGAAAAAAACCTGATTGTATCAGTTGAAAACTTTGCTAAGCGGGTCAACGAATACCTGGATTCCAGATCAAAAGACCATCGCATTGTCTTTCTGGTGGATGAAATCGGGCAGTTTATCGGCCAGGACACCCATCTGATGTTAAATCTCCAGACGATTGTTGAAGATCTGGGCAGGCTTTGTAATGGAAGAGCCTGGGTTCTGGTCACCTCTCAGGAAGATATTGAAAAAGTCATCGATGGCCTTGTTGCATCCAAGGCAAATGATTTTTCAAAAATTCAGGGGCGTTTTAATACCCGCCTGTCTTTATCCAGCGCCAATACCGATGAAGTCATCCATGCCCGGCTGCTTGACAAGGATAAAGAGGCGGTTCCGCTGCTTGAAAAGCTGTTTGATGAAAAAGGCGATATCCTGAAAAATCAGCTAAGCTTCTCTTATGACACCAGCACGTTGAAAAATTATTCATCTAAAAACGATTTCGTTAAAACATACCCTTTTACTCCGTATCATTTTCAACTGGTACAGAAAATTTTCGAATCCATCCGCAAAGCCGGCGCCACAGGCCTGCATTTAAGCCGTGGTGAACGGTCCATGCTTGATGCCTTCCAGTCTTCGGCGGTCAATATTTCAGATAAAGAAATCGGGTCCCTGGTGCCGCTCTATGAATTTTATCCCTGTATTGAAAGCTTTTTAGACACGTCCGTTAAACGCAGCATTGACCAGGCAAAAGGCAATGCCGGCCTGGAGGCTGACTTTGATATCAATGTGTTGCAGGCCCTGTTTCTGATTCGTTATGTGGACATCATCAAGCCCAACGTGGAAAACCTGGTAACCCTCTGTATCGATCAGGTGGACGCGGACAGAATCAATCTCAAAAGAAAAATTGAAGCATCTTTGCAGCGCCTTGAAAAAGAAACCCTTATCAACCGCAACGGGGATCTGTATTTTTTCCTTACCAATGAGGAGCGGGAAGTCTCCCGGGAAATCAAAAATGTTGAAATATCATCTACCGCTGAAACGGAACTGATGGGAGATATTATTTTTGATGATATTTTAAAAGGTAAAACCAAGCATAAATACATGGCGTATAATCGGGATTATGCATTTAACCGGATCTGTGATGACCGTTTCTGGGGAAAAGAACTCCAGGATGATCTGGGCCTTGAAATTATCAGCCCGCTGCATGATGAATACACGCTCTTTATTCCGGCAAAATGCAATTTATACAGCTCCGGCAAAGACGGCAACCTGATCGTCAAACTGGATGACGATAAAACCCTGATTGATGAAATCCGGCTGTACCTTCAGGTGAAAAAATACATTCAAGATAAAAGTGACGCATCCGCCTCTGCCAGCTTAAAACAGATCATTCGGGACCGGGCCGATGAAAACCGGGAAAGAAAAGATCGGCTCATTGAGTTGCTGGATGACCTGATGGCACGGGCGGAGTTTTATGCCCTGGGTAAAAAGCTTGATATTGACGGCCAGACAACCACAAAGGCGATCAATGAGGGATTTGATTATTTGGTCAAAAATATCTTCAGCAAGTTTTCGTATCTCACCTATGTTGCCAGTGATCCGCTAAAAGAAATAAAACAGATTCTGATGTCCGATGATGTGGCCCAACATCAACTGTCTCTGGATCTTAAGGAAAAAGAGCCCCCAAATATTAAACCGGATCTAAAAGAGGTCAAAAACTATATTCATGGTAAAACCGCCATCAACCATCCGGTCGTTTTAGATGAGCTGGTCAAACACTTTACCAAAAGACCCTATGGATGGGGAGATTTTCAGGTGGTCATCCTGGTGGCCAAACTGTTTATGGCCGGCAATATCAAACTGGTGGTGGATGAAACAAAAATCACCCCCAAAGATGCCATTGCCCCGCTTTCCAAAACCCATCAGTGGAAAACAGTTAAAATTATTGAAACCCCGATCATTGACCAGAAAACACTGAACAATGCCAAAAAGCTGGCCAAAGACCTGTTTGGAGCCATCCCCCCGGACAGTAAGGAAAAACTCAGACAGCATGTTGCAGACAGCCTTGAAAAATGGTCTTCAACCCTTAAAAAATTCAAACCTCTGGCAGATACCGGCAATTACCCTGGAAAGCAGGAAATGGATGACTGCCTGGCAATCATTGTCAGGATCACAAAAATACATGATGCCTATGAATGTATCAAAGCGTTTAATGCGGCTAAAGAGGACCTGTTGGATGCGGAAGAAGATATCCAGACCGTTACGGATTTTTATACCAATCAGCGATCCACATGGGAAAGTCTCAGAAGTTCTCTAAATCGCTTTATGCCCAATAAATCCGCCCTTGATAAAAACGTGGATGCCGCCAGCGCCTTAAAACGGATGGTTGAGATTAAAAAAGCGCCTCACCCTTATGCCATGATCAAGGAAGTGGAGTCATTGATTTTACGGGTGGATACTGTAAACAAAGAATTGCTGCAAAAACAGCAGGCAGCAGCGGAAAGCAAAGTGGATGCAAAAATTGACCAGTTAAAGGCAGAGCTGGATAAATACAAAGCCGGAGAGAATCTTCGGGGTGAAATTTTGCATCCTTTTCAGCAGGTAAAGAAAAAGATTCAGGCAGAATACAGCATTCCGGAAATATCTTATACAACATCAGAAACCCATGATTTATTTGAAGATTCACTCGATAAAATTGAAAATGAGTTTCAACCAAAAGTTGACCCCAAAAAAACCAGAACAGTAGATCCAACATCATTTGTAAATAAGGTATACCTGGAAACAGAAGCAGACGTTAATGAATATGTGGACAGCGTGAAGGATGTGCTGCTGGATGCGGTGAAGAATGATATTCGAGTGAAAATAATCTAACCGCAGAGCCGCCAAAAAAATATTCACCGCAAAGACGCAGAGGACGCAAAGAAAAAAAGAAAAGCGCTACGCGCAAAACACACTTTCGCAGTGAGAAAATAAGAAATGATAAAAAAAGAAGATAAGCTATCCAGGGAAATTATCGGCGCTGCTATTGAAGTACATAAAAACCTGGGGCCGGGTCTCCTTGAATCTGCTTATGAAGAATGCCTGTGTCATGAGCTTTCACTTCGTAAAATTAATTTTCAATGCCAGAAGCCCCTGCCGGTGGAATATAAAAAGGTGAAGTTGGATTGTGGGTACCGGCTGGATGTGCTGGTCGAAAATATGGTTGTTCTTGAACTGAAAGCGGTTCAGACAATTGAACCAATCCATGAAGCCCAGCTTTTGACGTATCTTAAACTATCGGGCCTGAAACTTGGAATGTTGATCAATTTCAATGTTCCGGTATTGAAGAATGGGATAAAGCGGATTGTAAACGGTTTGTAATCCAGAAAAATTCACCGCAAAGACGCAGAGGACGCAAAGAAAAGAAAAAGAAAGAAGATAAGCGCTGCGCGCAAAAACGGGTTCTTCTGCTTCGCAGAAGCGCGAAGCGCAATTAGTTTTTTACTTTGCGCTCTTTGCGCCTTTGCGGTGAAAAACAATAAGGAAACAAATGAACACATCAAGAATCAAATCCTACGCCATTGCCGCACGCCGGGATTTCTTAAAGGCCGTTACTGAGCGGGCCAATTATTACGGAATATTCAGCGATAAAAAAATCGAGCCCATTGAATTTGCGGGAGATATAGCAATTATAGGCGACCGGGCCATTCCTAAAAAGGAAGGAAACCTGCGGGAGCGGCTGGTTGAGAGGGTTGAAAAAAAAGGCTTTGAAATGACCATGCGCAATGCTGCCTACTCATGGTTCAACCGGTTTGTGGCGCTTCGCTATATGGAACTCCATGATTATCTGGACCATGGATACCGGGTGTTAAGTAATTCCACCAGAGCTGAAACAGAATCTGACGTGCCGGAAATTCTGGAACATGCGGCAGATATTGATTTGCCCGGGCTTAAAAAAGAGAAAGTGATTGAGCTTCGTCTGGCAGGCAATAAAGATAATGAACTTTACCGCATGCTGATTGTTGCCCAGTGCAATGCCCTGCATCAGGCCATGCCGTTTTTGTTTGAAAAAATCGATGATGAAACCGAACTGCTCCTGCCGGATAACCTGCTGCATTCTGATTCTCTCATACGCAAGCTAGTCTCAGATAGTGACGAATCTGATTGGGATGATGTGGAAATCATCGGCTGGCTCTATCAGTTTTATATTTCCGAGAAAAAAGATGAAGTCATCGGCAAAGTGGTCAAAAGCGAAGACATCCCGGCAGCCACCCAGCTCTTTACGCCCAACTGGATCGTCAAATACATGGCCCAGAACACCCTGGGCCGCATGTGGCTGGCCACCTATCCGGAATCTTCTCTGCGGGATAAAATGGACTATTACATTGAGCCGGCAGAACAGGAACCGGACGTTCAGAAACAACTTGACGAGATTACGCCCAGAGAACTTGATCCTGAAAACATCACATTTCTGGACCCTGCCTGCGGTTCCGGTCATATCCTGGTGGAAGCCTATGATGTGTTTAAAGAAATCTATCTGGAAAGGGGCTACCGGACCCGGGAGATCCCCAAACTGATCCTTTCAAAAAACCTTTTCGGCCTGGATATTGATGACCGGGCCGCCCAACTGGCGAGTTTTGCCGTGTTGATGAAAGCCCGGGCTGATGACCGCCGTATTCTGGGCCGGGATGCCCTCTGTCTCAATATTATGTCAATTCAGCAAAGCGATGCGGCTGATATTAAGAATATTGATATTTTTTTCAAAGATGATCCGGAAACCAGAGATCGGTTGAACGAACTGATTACGCTGTTTGAACATGCTAAAACCTTTGGGTCCCTGATTACCGTGCCGGAAAACTTGGCAGAAAAGGCTGATCAATTTGAAACCGCTATTCAGGAACACATGGCCGGTGTGTTTGGTCAGGGGAATGTGGAACGTCTGCAAACCCTTTTGAAACAGGCAGGGATTTTAGGGAGAAAGTATGATTGCGTGGTGACGAATCCTCCGTATATGGGAACTGGGTTTATGAATTTAGAATTAAAGCAGTTTGGCAAAAAAATATTTCCAAATTCTAAATCCGATCTATTCTCTATGTTTATTGAACGTGGATTCAGTTTTGTAAAAAAAAATATGTATATGTCGATGGTAACCATGCAAAGCTGGATGTTTCTCTCTTCATATCAAAAATTAAGAGAAAAACTTATAGAGTTATATACAATAGAAAAACTTGTACATATGTCAAATATGGTTATGGGGATAGCTTTTGGAACTTGCTCAACTGTGTGGAGAAAAAATTGCTTGAAGAACCATAAAAGCAATTTTTCATATGTAGATTACAAAGATTTGAATAGGATGAATGTCCCTATTGAATTCCCAGTTCAAAATGACAAGCTATCAGTATCAACATCTGAAAAGTTTAAATATATTCCAAGCAGTCCTATTGTATATTGGTTAAATGATAAAGTTGTCAAAATTTTTTCTGAAGACAAACTATCTAACGAATTAATTTCTGGTGGTCGATGCAAAACTCATGGGGATGATAAATACTTGCGATTTTTGTGGGAAGTAGACTCAAAAAAAATTGGGGATTATAAAAAATGGAGTATTATATTTAAAGGCGGAAGTTATAGAAAACATTATGGTAATAAAGAATATTTAATTGATTGGTCTCAAGAAGCTAAAGAGCATTATTTAAAATTTGGAGGGTTAACAAAAAAAACTTTTTGGAATAAAACAGGTATTACATGGACGATTGTAACGTCCCGGGAAGAATTTTCCTTTAGATTAAAAACTGATGACGCACAATATAGCTCAGTATCCCCAACCATTTTTTTAAAAAATCACAACGATGACAATTTATATTTCATTCTTTCAGTACTAAACAGCGTTGTAGCTCAATATCTCTTAAAAATGTTAAATCCGACATTAGCTCTAAATGTCGGAGATGTACTTAATTTTCCACTTCCTAAAAACTTTTTTAATAAAAAATGTATCCATAACACTTATGAGCTAATCACTATTTCAAAAGAAAATTGGGACGCTTTTGAAATCTCTTGGGACTTCTCCTATCTTCCGCTTCTCCACCCCGACCATCACCAGCCGACGCTGAAAGCCACATACGAAACTATCAGCGCACACTGGCTGGCCATAACCGTGAAAATGAAAAACCTCGAAGAAGAAAATAACCGTATTTTTATAGAAGCTTATGGCCTGCAAGGTGAACTCACACCGGATGTTTCGCTTTCTGAAATCACCCTGACCTGCAATCCCCATTACCGATACAACGGGGACAAGAGCGAAGAAGAGCTGGAAACATTGCTTCTGACCGACACCATCAAGGAACTGATTTCCTATGCCATCGGCTGCATGATGGGCCGATACAGCCTGGATGAACCCGGTTTGATTTATGCTCATAGTGGTAACATTGGATTTGATGCTTCCAAATACAAAGCTTTTCCGGCAGATGATGACGGCATCATCCCCATCATGGATCTCGCCTGGTTCCCCGACGATGCCGCCAACCGGTTTGTGGAGTTCATCAAAGTCGCCTGGCCGGCGGAACATCTGGATGAAAACCTCAAATTTGTTGCTGACAGCTTAAACCCCAAGAAAAACGAGGCGCCCATTGATACCATCCGTCGGTATCTGAGTACCACCTTTTTTAAAGATCATCTCAGAACCTATAAGAAACGCCCCATTTACTGGCTGTTTTCCAGCGGCAAGCAAAAAGCCTTTGAATGCCTGGTGTATCTGCACCGGTACAATGAAACCACCTTGTCCCGTATGCGCAGCGCATACGTCACCCCGCTTCAGGGCAACATCCGGGCACGAATCGAGTTTCTTACATCTGAAAAAGATGCTGCCACATCCGCCTCTGACCAGCGCAAATATCAGAAAGAAATCGAAGTGCTGAAAAAGAAACAGATCGAGCTCTCTAAATTTGATGATGAACTCCGTCATTACGCAGACATGAAAATAGCCCTGGATCTTGATGACGGCGTGAAAGTCAATTACGGCAAATTCGGCAACCTGCTGGCAGGAACCAAAGCAGTAACAGGGGAATAACAGGAGCACTTATGCAAATGTTTTATAGCAGTACCTCTCCTTATATACGTAATCCCAACCGGTTGGCTGACTTGATCGCAGCAATCCAGGTATTAGGGTCTTATCGGTGTGCCAGTAGACAACTACAAAAATGGGAAAAAAGGCTCGGACGCGATCCAGTATCTGCCACTAATTGGGAAACCATATTCAAGCAACATCCTGAGTTTTTTACGATACAAGGTGGCGATGTCTCTGCTGTGTGGCGCCGCAGTCGCGAACGAAAGTACGACACATATACAAATCGTTCTGTATCGCGGGAAGAGGCTTTAAGGTTGACTGAGCAAGAGAACGAAAGCGGAAAAAAACGACTCTCTCGGCCGCCTTTGAGCACTGAAGAAATATCGAAGCTTGTTGACATTGCGATAAATCTACATGAACAGGAAATCAAACACGGTCAGGAGAGGCGCTGGTGGATATCGGCGGTACTTGCGGTCATCGGGTTAATCATCAGTGTGGCTGCGAGTTAATCTGCCTTAACAATTGTTTTGCTTTGGATTGGATTGGGCTACAGCTTGCAGTAACAGAGTATCAGACATTGAAACAGTTAAGAATATGATGCCGTTACAGCTCCCAATAAAAAAAATCGTATGAAATCAAAGATGTACAGGCAATTAAAATGAAATTACCGTTAACCTTGATATGCAGAGCTCTAAACAAAATTCCCATTCCAAAGGGACTGCGCCTCACATGGCAGGCCCATTTAACGGATTTGATTTTTCGTAAAGAGATAGCAGTTTTAAAAGCATCAGAAGACAAGGATCGGTTAAAACTTCAACGTTTGGAGTTTGATCATAAATTTGAAATTTCAGTTCTTTATGAGCAATTAGATGAACATTATACAAACCAGTTGATCAGAAAAGCCAGACGGTTAAGGGTTTTTGTGCCATCAATATTTGACAAAGAAGGAAATTCAACTGGATGCTGGGAAGAAAGTCCTGAACTCAAATTATGGTATTTAACGGATAAGGGACTTACCCAGTTAAGAGAAGCAATATACAAGGAATTGGAATGGGTCTATAAGACTCGTGAACACTATCTCAAATGGGTTACTGGAATTATAGGGCTTATAATTGGTCTTTTAATCAAATAATATAAAATGAACCTTCAAGAACTCAAAAAACTCGTCTCCTCCGGCGAATCCGATCAACTCGAATTTAAAACCTCCACCGGCCAGCGCACGGCTGCCATGAAAACCGTTTGCGCCATGTTGAACGGCCTGGGCGGATTTGTCCTTTTCGGCATATCAGATAAAGGCAATGTTCTTGGCCAGGATGTGACTGCCAAAACCATGGCTGATGTGTCTGCTGAACTAGGGCGCATTGACCCGCCCGCATTTCCGGATATAGAAACCGTGGCATTGGAAAATGGAAAATCCGTGATCGTTTTGAGAGTGCCGGGCGGTGCCGGGCTTTATACCTATGATGGCCGCCCTTATATTCGCAGCGGCCCTACAACAAGTATCATGCCGAAAGCAGAGTATGAGCGCAGAGTGGTTGAACGCCTGCATGCCACCCGCCGCTGGGAAAATGAGCCCGCAGCAGATGGGATTTCCATAAAAGACCTGGATCAGGATGAGATCCACCTGACCTTGACCAATGCCATTGACGCCGGCCGAATGACACGCCCCCGGAAAACCGATACAAAATCGATCCTGACGGGACTTGGATTGATTGTTGACGGCATTCTTACCAACGCGGCAGTGGTGCTATACGGAAAAAGCCCGAAACTGGAATCGCTTTATCCCCAGTGTTTAATTCAACTGGCGAGATTCCGGGGGCTTGATCGTCTTTCCGATTTTTCCGATAACCGGCAATATTGGGGGCATGCGTTCAGCCTGCTGCAACGGGCCGAAGCCTTTTTTAAGGACCACATTCCCATCGCCGGGAAGGTGTATCCGGACCGATTCAAACGCGAGGATCGACCCCTTTACCATCCCCGGGCCTTCCGCGAAGCGCTGGCCAATGCGTTTTGCCACCGGGACTATGCCGTGCCCGGAGCATCCACTTCTGTTGCCGTTTATGATGACCGGATGGAAGTCATCAATCCCGGTGATTTGCATTTCGGCATCACACCCAAAGCATTGACCCGCCCCCATGAGTCCAGGCCCTGGAACCCCATCATCGCCAGTGTGTTTTACCGGGCAGGCATTATCGAAAAATGGGGGACCGGAACATTAAACATCATTGACTGGTGCCGGGAAAACGGAAATCCTGTGCCTCAATGGCAAGTGCGGGCGGGTTCTGTTGTGCTGACCTTCACCCCTCTACGAGATAAATCCGACCGGCAGCCCGAGTCACAGCCCGAGTCACAGCCCGAGTCACAGTCCAAGTCGCAGTCCAAGTCGCAGTCCAAGTCATTAAGTGAACAGATTGTGAATCTACTTGATAAACGATCACTTGCAGCGACTGAAATTTCTCAATATTTCGGTCAAAAACGGGTTTCAGGTCAACTTAAAAAGATTTTAAGTAAACTGGTCAAGGAAGGGGTAATCGCTCATACCATCCCCGAAAAACCCAAAAGCCGTTTTCAGAAATACCGGCTTGTGAAAGAAATAGAGGGAAAAACTGGAAAGTGAAAAGAGGATATAAGTATGCAAACCATAGGTGGAAAAGAAAGCGATAACCGGGGAAAAATGAAAAAATATTCACCGCAAAGGCGCAAAGTTCGCAAAGTTTTTTTTGCGCGAAGCGCTTTTCATTTCTTTTTTTTCTTTGCGCTCTTTGCGCCTTTGCGGTGAGATAAATATATTTTACCCAACAACTGAAATAAGGAAATGAAAATGCAAACCATAAAGCAGGAAGCCATTGACGCGATTGCAAAAATGCCGGAGCAGGCCGATATGGAAGAAATTATGTATCGTCTTTATGTCATCGACAAGATCAGAAAGGGCAGGCAAGCCGCTGACCGAGGGGACGTGACATCCATTGATGATCTTAAGAAAGAAATTGAAAAATGGTAAAATGGACCCGGCCGGCAAAACCTGATCTCTATGTATATCATGAAAAGACAGGCGAAGCCTGAGCTAAAGACAGTTCGGCAGCGCAACCACAATTCAACACTCAACACTCAACATTCAACACTAAAAAAATTAATCTGTTCTTTGCGCTCTTTGCGCCTTTGCGGTGAGACAAATTTATGAACACCAAACAGATATCAGACACATTAAATCAGATATTTTCTGAAAAAAATAAGCGCATCATCTTCTGGTATGATGGAGACAAAGAGTTTGATGAAGCCCTGTCTTCCATTTCTTTAGACAATGCCGAACTGCTGCGTCTGGATGAACATGGCGCGCTTGAGCTGAAAATCAAACTTGAATTTGAAAATCCCGAGGACAAATTTATCCTCTACGCCCCCTGGCACGAACCAGCGCCGGAGGCGGACTGGTTGTTTGATATCCGGTTGTACAGTCATACGTTTCATGCGGATAACGCATCCATCATCCTTAAAGAACTGAACCTGGAAAACCAGAGCCTTCATCCTTACATCAAACGCCGGAAGGCTTTTTTCCGCAGCCAGGATCGGCTCAACCGGTTGAAAAAATGGATTCAACCCCATGACACGGAAGATGATATTGACCTGAAAATGCTGGCGGTGATTGCCCGGTCAGACCAGGCGGAACCGTTTTCAATTTTGATGAAACTGTTTGATTCTTTATGCGTTGACGGGAAATTCGATATAGCCGACCCGTCAAACGCCCCATCGAAAATCTGGATGGAAATTGAAAAACTGGAGCTGATGCCGTTTTTCTGGAAAATGCTGGCGCAAACATTCGGATACGTGAATGAAGATTCCACAAATCTTACTGATTTCCTGATACGGATATTTGTAACAGACTTTTCAAACAACATAAAAGCGGACCTTCCGGCATCCCTTTCCCATTTTGTTATCCATAGCCCATCTGTTTCTATGAATGCGTCGGTGTTTCTGTCCCAATGGCGCAGCCATACCGGGCATTTTAGAAATTATAATATTGTTTCACAGTATTTCGGCAGCAAGCTCAAAATCGATGATCTGCTAGTGGGCTATGACAAAGAATCGCTGATTGACGTGATGACATTTGCGGCAGTGGAACGCCGGATTATCAGTGCCATGCGGGATCAGATCATCAAATTTCAGGAAAACGGATTTAAAGAAATACGGCAGGCCATCAAAACAAGATTGGACGGATACTGGGCCACCACTGTTTTCGGGGAAGCTGACCAGTCCAACCTTTATAAAACCGTTTATCATGCCCTTGAAAATGCCATTTGTTTGTTTGAGTTAAGAAAAAAGTATGATGCCGGGTTCAGCTATCCCGCAGCTCAGGATATGTTTTCCGCATATGTCAATGAACTGTATCTGTTTGACCAGCATTACCGGATATTTCATGAACTGGCGGACAAAGCGGATGTTGCCGGGTGGGATGTTTTAAAGTCGCTCCGTGAAACCGTAGAGGACTGCTACAGCGGATGGTTCATGGATCAGCTGTGCTTAAAATGGGGGGACTTCTTAGACGCTGCACTGAAAGATAACCTGTTTGACAGATGGCGGCTTTCCGGAATTTCCAATCAATATGATTTTTTTGACCGGTATATCCAGCCCACTTTGAAAGAATCTGCCAGAAGTCGTTTGTTTGTGATCATCAGCGATGCCTTCCGGTTTGAAGCAGCCGAAGAACTGAATCGGACGATTAATGGGAAATATCGTTTAAAAGCTGCAATTGAGCCTATGCTGGGGGTGCTGCCCAGTTACACGGCGCTGGGAATGGCCAGCTTATTGCCGCACAAAACCATTGAAATAAAAGACAGCGCCAATGCGGATGTCTTAATTGATGGAAAGCCTGCCGGATCAACAGAACAACGCGCCGCTGTTTTAAGCCAATATGAAGGAACAGCGATCAAAGCGGATGCACTCTTATCCATGAGCAAAGATAAAGGCCGGGAATTTGTGAAGCCCCATCGGGTGATTTACATCTATCATGATCAGATTGACGCAGTGGGTGATAAAGCGGTGTCTGAAAGCAATACTTTTGATGCGGTTCGAAAAGCCATCAATGATCTCTATGCGCTGGTTAGTTTCATCATCAACAGCTTAAACGGCACAAAAGTCATTATTACCGCGGACCACGGGTTTATTTATCAGGAAAAGCCCCCCACACCCATAAACAAGAGTAAACTGGAATCAAACCCCAAAGAAATCATTAAAAGTCATAAACGGTTTCTGCTGGGCAGGAATCTTGGCGCATCGGATAAAGCCTTTTCCGGCAATACGTCAGTGACGGCACATACGCAAACAGATATGGATTTTTTAATGCCAAAAGGAACCAACCGCTTTAATTTCAGCGGTGGGGCCAGATTTTTTCATGGCGGGGCCATGCTGCAGGAGATCGTATTGCCGGTCGTCACGGTAACCGAAATGAAAGGTATTCACCTGGAAAAATCCGAAGTGCGTCAGGTGGGGGTTTCCCTTCTGGGATCAGTTAAAAAACTGGTGACCAACCGGCCGGTGTATAAGTTTATCCAGACGGAACCGGTATCTGAAAGAATGAAACCGATCACATTAAAAATTGCCCTGCGGGACGACAATGAACTGATCAGCAACGAGGAAACTGTAACATTTAACAGTACCTCCGCATCATTAGACGATCGCCAGAAGACCGTAAAACTGGCGTTAAAAAATGTGACCTATGACAATAAACGAGAATACCATCTGGTATTACGGAATGTGGATGATACGGAATATGACCGGATTCCCATTATTATAGATATTGCGTTTGCCAATGACTTTTGATTCTCACCGCAAAGGCGCAGAGGACGCAAAGAGAAATAAAAGAAATGTTGAGTGTTGAATGTTAAGTGTTGAGTTAAGGATTTGGATCATTTTTTAAAAAAGACGGCGCGGCAGCGCAACCGCAACTCAACACTCAACATTCAACACTAATCTGTTCTTTGCGGTGAGATATTTTTTTTAACACAGGATTGATAAATGGAAACAAATGATATTGATTTACTGCTGAACGTCCATTTTGCAGGACGTGTGGTGCGCAAGGATCTGACCAAGCTGCTCAAGGAAGGCGCAAATGTTCCGGTGTATGTGCTGGAATACCTGCTGGGCATGTATTGTGCGGTGGATGATGAGGAAGTGATCGCTGAAGGAATGGTCACGGTTAAAAATATCCTTGCTGAAAATTACGTGCGCCCGGATGAAGCGGAAAAAGTAAAATCAAAGATAAAGGAACTGGGCAACTACAAGATCATTGATAAGGTCACGGTCAAGCTCAATGAGAACCGGGATAAGTATGAGGCGGTATTATCCAATTTGGGTGTTAAGGGCATTGAAATTCCCAGTTCAACCATAAAAAAATATGAAAAGCTGCTGGTGGGCGGTATCTGGTGCATTCTTAACATTGAATATTATTATGATGAAGGTGCCAGGGTGTCTCCGTTTATTATTTCCGAGCTGAAACCGATCCAGATGCCGAACCTTGATTTGCAGTCGGTATTTGACGCTCGAAAGGAATTTACCGAAGACCAGTGGCTTGATGTGTTGCTGAGATCCACCGGCCTGGAGCCGACCAATTTTGAAAACCGGGTAAAATGGCATCTGTTGGCGCGACTGATTCCGCTGGTTGAAAACAATTATAATATCTGTGAACTTGGCCCCAGAGGGACGGGTAAAAGCCACATTTATAAAGAAATCAGCCCGAACTCCATTCTGGTATCCGGAGGGCAGACCACGGTTGCCAATCTTTTCTACAATATGAGCAGCCGGCAGGTGGGGCTGGTGGGGATGTGGGATGTGGTGGCATTTGATGAAGTGGCCGGCATCAGATTTAAAGACAAAGACGGCGTGCAGATCATGAAGGATTTTATGGCATCCGGATCATTTTCCAGGGGTCGCGATGTCATTAACGCCAATGCTGCCATGGTATTTGTGGGCAACATCAATCAAAGCGTGGATGTGCTGGTAAAAACCGGGCACCTGTTTGCGCCGTTTCCCGAAGAAATGATTGATTCTGCGTTTTTTGACCGCATGCATGCCTATCTGCCGGGCTGGGAAATACCTAAAATGCGACCGGAGTTTTTGACCAATCAGTATGGCCTGATTGTGGATTTTCTGGCGGAGTTTTTGCGGGAGATGCGAAAGCGCAGTTTTACGGATGCCATTGATCAGTATTATAAAATCGGCAACAACCTGAACCAGCGGGATGTTATTGCTGTTCGTAAGACGGTTTCAGGATTGCTGAAGCTTTTATATCCGCATGGTGAATTTGACAAGGATGTGGTGGAACGCTGCTTTGTATATGCCCTTGAAAGCCGGCGTCGTGTAAAGGAACAATTAAAAAAAATAGGTGGCATGGAATTTTATGATGTCCATTTCAGTTATATTGACAATGAAACTTTGGAAGAAAAATTTGTCAGCGTACTGGAGCAAGGCGGCGGATCTTTGATCCCTGAAGGGCCGATGAATCCGGGGACCATGCATACGGTGACACTGGGCACATCTGAGCACCTTGGACTCTATCGACTAGAGCTTCAGGTGACCGGCGGCAACGGAAAACTTTCGATTTCCGGATCTGGTTCAAATACAAAGACAAAAGAAGCCATAAAGATCGCTTTTGATTATTTTAAAGCCAATATTGGCCGGGTCAGCTCAATGAGCAAGGTGGGTGATCATGATTATCACCTGCATATCGTTGAAATCCACAATACCGGGGCCGCCACCGCTTTGACCCTGTGCAGCTTTATTTCATTTTGTTCCGGACTCATGGGCAAGCCGATTCAAAGCCAGATGGTGATTCTGGGCGACATGAGCCTTGGCGGAACCATTGTCAACTCAACAAACCTGGCCGAAACCCTTCAGGTGGCCTTCGACTCCGGCGCCAAACGGCTTCTTATCCCCATGAGCAATGTCGGCGACATCCAGACAATCCCCGGAGAGCTATTTGCCAAATTCCAGACCAGTTTTTATTCCGATCCGGTGGATGCTGCGTTTAAGGCGCTGGGGGTGGAGTAAAAAATCATTCATTATTATCAAAGCGCGGCACACCAATAATTTTTGATTTTATCCGAGCGATGATGTTTTGTGTATTTGATCCTTTCCAGAATCCTGGCCCTTACTCAGCATCTTCTGTCCCTTGTCTAAAATTGCCGCAATATTTATTATTGCTTTCCCTCCGGTTTTATCTCATTTTAAGGACAAATTTTCCGGCAAACCGGATAAAAGCAACTTTTGAAATTCAACACAGAAAATCATGACTCTGACGTTTCACAGCATCATTATTCTTGTCTGCCTTGGCGGACTCTGGCTCGGAGCGGACTGGCTGGTGGAAGGCTCGGTCAGCATTGCCCGCAAACTGGGCATTTCCGAGCTGATCATCGGCCTGACCATCATCTCCATGGGCACGTCCGCGCCGGAATTTGCGGTGACCATCATCTCCGCGTTCAAAGGGCTGTCCAATATTTCCGTGGGCAATATTGTGGGCTCCAATATTTTCAATCTGGGATTCATCCTGGGCGGGGTGGCCCTGGTCCGGCCCATTGCCACGTCAGAGGCTATTGTGCGGCGGGACGGCAGCGTGCTGATTCTCAGTACGTTTCTGCTGCTGCTGATCTTTCTGGATCTCCGCCTTTCCCTATGGGAAGGCATGCTGCTGATAACTTTTCTGGTCTGCTATATCCTGATGCTCTTTCACGCGCGGGCGGAAATCGGGGAAGAAATTGAACCGCTGCCGTTTAACTGGCGCCAGCCCGCAAAACTCATCGTCGGTCTTGCCGCCATTTTGCTGAGCAGCCATTTTCTGGTGGAATCCGCCGCCTTTATCGCCCGATCATTCGGCATTTCCGAATGGGTGATCGGGGTGACCATCGTGGCCATGGGCACCTCCACGCCGGAGTTGGCCACTTCTCTTGTGGCCGTCATCAAAGGCCATCACGGCATTTCCGCCGGCAACCTCATCGGCAGCGATATTTTCAATCTTCTGGGCGTGCTGGGGCTTGCCGGCACCCTTCAATCGCTTACCGTCAGCCCGGAAGCTTACGGCAGCCTCCTGTTGTTGTGCGGCATGGTGATCTGCGTGGTGATCATGATGCGTACCGGATGGCGGGTTTCCAGAGTCGAAGGGGGCATCCTGGTGGCCATCGGCCTGGCCCGGTGGATCATGGATTTTATGCGCTGACCCTGGCCCGTCCGATTCTTCTTAAGATCAAAACAACGGCCGATACAAAACCCGAATAAAACAATTGACACCTGCATCAAATACCGGTATGACAGGGCTTTAAATTTACCGGCCCTAAACCGGTAACCATTTAAAAAATCAATTCTTTAAATCAAAAGCGGCCGTTTTTACCATAAAAAATGCCGTTTTGCGGAGAGATGACCGAGAGGCTGAAGGTGCACGCCTGGAAAGCGTGTGTGCCCGAAAGGGTACCGGGGGTTCGAATCCCCCTCTCTCCGCCATTTTTATATTAATTCAAATAGTTAAACACACATCCCGGCTTTTTTCAACATTCTTTTCCAGCATCGAAATCTGCACGATCAAACAACAGCACGATTGGCCGGGCATCCGCGGCTGACCCGGCTCAACTGCTTTTTAGCGTCCCTGGTTTCAGTTTTTAGCGGCACCGGCAATTCCGCTCTTGCCCAATTCCGCTCTTGCCCAATTCCGTTCTTGTCCAATTCCGTTCTTGTCAATGAAATGAAATCCGCTTATACTCATTTTTTTTAATTTGATTTTTTTAACCTGACCATCGCATCATAACCCGAAAGGTTGTCATGAGCTATCTGGTGCTTGCGCGCAAATACCGTCCCCAGAATTTTGAGGAGGTTGTCAGACAGGAACACATTACCCGGGCCCTGGCCAATGCCCTGACCTCAGACCGGCTGGCCCATGCCATTCTCCTGGCCGGCCCCCGGGGCACCGGCAAAACCACCATTGCGCGGATTCTGGCCAAATGCGTCAATTGTGAAACCGGCCCCACCGCAACTCCCTGCAACACCTGCCGGTCCTGCCGGGAAATTACCGGCGGCCATGCCGCGGATGTGTTTGAAATTGACGGGGCCTCCAACAACAGGGTGGAAAATATCCGGGAACTGCGGGAAAACGCCAATTATATGCCCGCCCACAGTCGGTTTAAAATATACATTATCGACGAAGTACACATGCTCAGCGATTCCGCGTTCAATGCCCTTCTGAAAATTCTGGAGGAACCCCCGGCCCATGTAAAATTCTTTTTTGCCACCACTGATCCCAATAAAATTCCGATCACCATTCTGTCCCGGTGCCAGCGCCATGACTGCCGGCGGGTGGATTTAACCGCCATCGTGCAGCACTTGGCCCGGCTGTGCGAAAATGAAACCGTTGAGATTACCGAAGACGCGCTTACCCTTATCGGCCGGGAAGCTGACGGCAGCATCCGGGACGCGTTGAGCCTGCTGGATCTGATCATTACCGGCGCCACGGGAAAAATCACCGCGGAACTGGTGCTGGATGTGCTGGGCGGCCTGGACCGGCAGAGCCTGTTTGATATTTCCCAGGCAGTGTTTGACCGGGATGCGGGAAAAATCATTGATATTATCGCCCGGCTCTATGACCGGGGCCAGAACATGATAAAATTGTTTGCTGAAGTGCTGACCCATTTCAGAAACCTGCTGGTGGTAAAAATGGGCGGGACCAGCCAGGCCCTTTCCGATGTATCGGAATATGAATTAAATGCCATAAAAGCCCAGGTCAGCGACATTTCACAGGTTTACCTGCACCAGATTCTGGATGTCCTGTTCAAGGAAGAAATTGTAATCCGTCAGTCTTCCTCCCCCCGGCTGGCCCTGGAAATGGCCTTTGTCCGGATCATCCAGATCCGGCCGGCCCTGCCCATTGACACCCTGATTGAAAAAATTGACATCCTGCAAAAAAATCTGGCGAAAAACCTGCCCCTTGCCCCGCCGCCGGCAGCAACCCAAGAGGCCATAAAATCACCGGCACCGGCACCGCCGGCACCTGCCGGACCGGAAAGTAGGCCCGCGCCGGCCCCGAAACAACCGGCCCCGAAACAACTGACACCGAAACAACTAAAGCCGGAACAACTGAAGCCCGCACCTGAAGTTCCGGAATGTCCAAACCAGGCTCCTGATCCGGCCGCCGGCCCGGCGCCCCCCCCTCCCCGGCCGGAAAATAATGCAAAGAAAACAGAACCCCTGGAAACATCCTGGAAAAACATCATCTGCCGCATCGCGGAAGAAAATCCCGCCCTGGCCGCCTGCTTCAGCACCAGCAAAATGGTAAAAACCGGGGACGGTCACGTGGAAATCCGGTTTGCAACCAACAAATTCAATGTCACCTATGCGAACCGGGACGGTCACCAGGCCCTGATTCAAAAAACTTGCAGTTTGTATTTTTCAGATGATATACAAGTGAGCCTTGCCGGAACCGCGGCCGCATCCAGAAACGGCCTGGCAAACAAACAAAAAAGCAAACAATTGGAGGCGGAAGCCCTTAATCATCCGCTGGTGGCGGATGCCATGAGAATATTCAACGGCAAAATTGTTGACATCAAAATACTACAGGAGGCGTAATCCATGAAAAACATGAAAAATATGATGAAACAGGCCCAGCAGCTCCAGACAAAAATGGCAAAAATGCAGGAAGAGATGGGCGATAAAACCATTGAGGCATCCGCGGGCGGGGGCATGATCAAGGTGGTGGCCAACGGCCGGCAGGAAATTATTTCCGTTCATATTGAAAAAGAAGTGGTGGATCCGGAAGATGTAGAAATGCTTCAGGATCTCATTCTCGCGGCGGTAAACGAAGCCCTGACACAATCCCAGAAAATGGTGTCCGAGGAAATGAGCAAACTGACCGGGGGGATGAACATTCCCGGCCTCATGTGATCCATGGCATCCTTGTCTTGACTGTTGCCGTTGCAGGGGCGTATGGTATACGCCTTTTTGCGGTTGAATTCGTAATTCGTAATTTTTAATTCGTCATTAATTCATGAACCATTACCCTGCTTCCATCAGAAATGTGATCCGGCACTTAAACAAGCTGCCCGGCATCGGCATAAAAACCGCGGAGCGCCTGACAATGCATCTTTTGAGCGCGCCGGAAACCGATGTGCTATCCCTTGCCGCCGGTATTGCGGAGCTGAAAAAATCCATCCGCATCTGCCGCCGGTGTTTCGCCCTGACCGACAGGGACCTGTGCCGCATCTGCGGCAATCCGGCCCGGGACCATTCGATCATCTGTGTTGTGGAAAATCAGGCGGACATGGCGGCCATTGAAAATGCAGGCGCTTACACCGGCGAATACCATCTGCTCCAGGGGCTCCTGTCGCCCATGGACAATGTGGGGCCGGACGACATCCGGATCAGAGAGCTGATCGCCAAAATGGACAAAGGGGATATAACAGAAGTGATTATCGCTACCAGTACCCAGGTGGAAGGAGAAGCCACGGCAACCTATATTTCGGAACGTCTGGCCCGGTTTTCCGTACCTATCACCCGGATTGCCTCGGGGGTGCCCATGGGCGGGGAGCTCAAATACGTGGATCAGGTGACCCTGAAAAAGGCCATGGAGGCCCGGCATGCCATATAAATCCGTCCGGCCCGGGGACCTGTTCGACTGTCAGATGTGCGGCGAATGCTGCAGAGGGTTTGGCGGCACTTATGTCACGGATAAAGACATTCAAAATATTGCGGCCTATATCGAGGCGCCCCTGGAAACCTTTGTGGAAATCTACTGCCGGCCGTCCGGATCCAAGCTGGTACTGGCGCAGAAAGATGACGGATATTGCATTTTTTTCGACCCGACCCGCCAATGCACCATCCATCCGGTAAAACCCCGCATGTGCCGGCAGTGGCCTTATATCCCCAGCGTGCTGATTGACCCGTTCAACTGGGAAATCATGTCCGGCGCCTGTCCGGGCATCCGCACGGATTTTCCACCTGAGGTGGTGCAAAAATGCGTCCGGGAAAAACTCCTCCAGGACCAGCGGGATTATCCCAGATGATCGGTATTTTTGATTCAGGCATCGGCGGCCTGACCGTGGTCCGGGCCATCATGGACCAGCTGCCGGGCTATGACATGATCTATTTCGGCGATACGGCCCGCACCCCTTACGGCACCAAAAGCAGCCGCACGGTGATCGATTACGCCTTGGAAAACACCGAGTTTTTGATCCAGCAAGGCGCCAAAATAATCATCATGGCCTGCAACACCGCCTCCAGTGTTGCCTTTGAGGCATTGCAGCAAAAATTTGACCTGCCGATTTTTGAGGTGATCACCCCGGCGGTGGAACTGGCCCTGAAAACAACCCGAAAATCCGCCATCGGTGTGATCGGCACCCGGGCCACCGTCAACAGCGGGATTTATGAAAAAAAAATCAACGCCCGGAATCCGGACGTCCGGGTCCATTCCGCAGCCTGCCCGCTTCTGGTGCCGCTGGTGGAAGAAGGCTGGCTGAAAAAGCCGGAAACCCGGATGATTGTGAAAAAATATCTCCACCCGCTCAAAGTACGCCAGATCGACACCCTGATTCTGGGATGCACCCATTATCCCGTGTTAAAGCCCATTATTCAGGAAAAAATCGGAAAACGGGTGCAGGTGATCAGCTCTTCCACGGCAGTGGCGGACCAGGTCCGGGGGTTTCTTGCGTCATCTCCGGAAATTGAGGCCCAGCTTTCAAAAAACAGCGAATCCCGGTTTTACGTGTCCGACCTCACGCCGCAGTTTGAAAAAACCGCCCGGTTTGTGATCCGTCAGCCCATCCGGCTTCAAAACGTCAGCAAATAGATTAAAACAATTCACTGCACCCCGGGGCCAGGGATTTTTCAACGCATGAACCGACACAAAGAATTTTTTTTATGGCGCAATGACCTGGAAGCCGAGCTCAGGGCCGGCAGCCGGATGGCGGAAACCGAAAACGGGCCGGTGGAATATGCGGTCCAGGGCAACCTTCAGCATCCGGCCCTGGTATTTGTTCACGGCGGCCCGGGAGGATATGACCAGGCATTTTCCTATCTGAATTATATGAAAGGGCAAAATATCTGCCTGATCTCCTGGTCCCGGCCCGGCTATCTTCGCACCCCCCTTGATGCCGGAAAAACGTTTCCCGGACAGGCTGATCTGCTGGCCGGACTTCTGGACACCCTCGGTCTGGAACGTGTGGCTGTCAATGCGTTTTCCGCGGGCGGGCCCGTGGCCCTGGCATTCGCGCTCAAGTATCCGGACCGGGTGGGGGCCCTGATAATGGAGTCTGCCGTCACACAGGCTTATAAACCTGAAACCCGGATTCAGCGCCTGCTGTTTCATTTTTTCTTAAATGACCCCGTCACCTGGCTGTGCAACCTGCTGGCGGAATACGCGCCGGCTTCGATCATCAAATCATTTATTGATGTTGAAGGGGATTTTGACGACGAAAAAATTGAAACCGTGCTTGAAAACGTTATTCAGGACAAGCGGAAAAAACAGGTAATGATGGGCATGATCAAGTCCATCAGCCCGTTCAGTTTAAGAAAAAAAGGGCTTAAAAATGATCTGGACCAGCTGGCCCGACTTGATCCCCTGCCCCTTGAAAAAATACAATCCCCCACATTGATTCTCCACGGCAGGCATGACGCGGAAGTGGGCAGGGATCATCCGGAAAACGCACTTCAAACCATCCCCCATGCCAAAATTTTCTGGGTGCCGGACGGCATGCACGAGTTATCGATTTCCAGCCATATTGACGACATCAAAAAAAAGAAACTGGATTTTTTAAGGGCCTGTGATCTTGGATCCCAACCTGAGGATTCCTCTCAGGCCCCCTGAAATACCTGTTCGGCAAAAATAAAAATATGGTTATCTGATTAACTCAAGCTGCCGTGTTTTTATCGGCATCGAAATCGGGATCGGGATCGGATTCGATACCGATTTCGATACCGATACCGATTTCGATGGCTGAACTTGATCGAACCGGATAAGCAGATAAAAATTTTTCGATCCTCCATGCCAAAATCCCAGGATAAATTGATAAATTTGTTCTGATCCTGAAGCCCTTAACCACAGACCTGTTGCCATAAAAAAGGACGGCGCAGTGACCGTCCCGACAAGGCCCGGAGACATTGACCGGTTCGCAGAGCAGGCCACCGCGCCTGCCGTAAAAAAGATAGAACAAATTCAGCGTATCCCCAACGGTTGAAATCCGTCCCATTTTCTTGTATAATATTATTTATGCGTTTACTTCAATGGATGCCATGGAATTTTCTGGTTAAGTTTGCGGCCCGCCGGTACGGGATCATCAACCCCTTGGATATTCTCGCCAAAATGCGACAATTTGCCCAGCCGTCCGAGATTGCAGAACCGTTAGAGCTGCTTCGCGCCGGCATTTTATTTCACGCCAGGGGCCTGATCAACACCCGGGCCATTCAGCACAACCTGGACTGGGTCTGGCCGTTCTGGGTGGAAAAACAATTCAATCCCAATGACCCGTCGTTTATTCCCCGGGCCTTTTCATTCTCCCACGTCAACCTCACCCACCGAAACTGGACCGCGGTGGGACACCCGGCTCTGTCTGTCTATCCCATTGTGGATCCCCGGGGCCTGGTAACCCCGCTCTATGACGGATGGTCCCTGGATTTCTGGATTGTCGACAATAACGGAAACTCCCTTTTTCCGTCAAAAGCAAAAACAGCACACCAGCGCTTGGAAATGAATTCTGATCTCGTGGTTCAAACCATGTGCCAGGCAGATAAAAAAAAAATTACCTCCCGGGTGCGGCTGCTGCTTTGCCCCACCCGGCCGGTGCTGGAGATTGCCCTTCAGGCCGAAGGCAGCGGCCGCCTGGCCGTAGCCCTGCGGCCGTATAACCCCGAAGGGATTCAGTTCATTGAAACCGTTGACTACATAAAGGAACTATCAGGTTTTCGGGTGAACAAACACACCCCGGTTCTATTTTCAGAACCACCGGAAAAAGTGGTGCTTTCAAACTATCAGAACGGAGACGTGCTGCATGCCGTAAACCAGGCCTCAGACATCACCCGCGTTGAAAGCAAGGTAGGCATGGCAACAGCGGCGGCCCTGTTTTCTCTAACGGCAACCGCCCCCAAAACCCTGACCCTCCACGTTCCCCTGGAATATGAAGACCCCCCCGCGGTCTATCATAGAGTGGCCCGCTCAGGGAAAAACTGGCATGAGACGCGGCAGTCCATGGCAAAGCTGAACGTGCCGGATGAAAAAATTGAATTTTTATACCAGGCATCGCTTACCACCCTTCTCCTGCTATCGTCGCGCCAGGTAGTACCCGGACCTTACACATACAACCGGTTCTGGTTCCGGGACGCGTGCCTCATGCTCCACGCCCTCATGATTTGCGGCGGACTTGACCGGGCCCGGCGGCTGCTGAACGCTTTTCCGAAACGCCAGAAATCATCCGGCTATTTTCAATCCCAGGAAGGGGAATGGGATTCCAACGGCCAGGTGCTCTGGATCATGGACCGGTTTTTTGAGCTCTCCGGCCGGCCCCTTGCAAAAACATGGCTGGACGCCATTTTTTCCGGCGCAAACTGGATTCAGGAAAAACGGCTGACAAATATGCCGGCAAGCCGTCACAACGGACTGCTGCCCCCGGGGTTTTCAGCAGAGCATTTCGGGCCCAATGACTATTATTTCTGGGACAATTTCTGGAGCCTGGCCGGATTTCACGCGGCCGCCCGTCAGGCAGATCTTTGCGGCGATTTTGCCCGCAGCCGGAGATTTGGGGCCTGGGCCGCGGATTATGAAAAAACCCTTTTTAACATCGTTGACAGCATCCCGGAAAATCTTGCCAAGGGATGCATACCGGCCTCGCCGTACCGGCGCATGGATGCCGGGGCCGTGGGCAGCCTGGTGGCGGATTATCCCCTGAAACTCGCCCCTCAAAAAGACCAGCGGATCATGAATACCGTCACTTTTTTAATGGAAAACTGTTTTTTTAAGGGCGGGTTTTTCCAGGACATGATCCATTCCGGCATCAATGCCTATCTCACCCTGAGCATTGCCCAGACCCTTTTGCGAAACAACGATCCCCGGTTTCAGGAGTTAATCCAGGCCACAGCGGATCTGGCTTCTCCCACGGGCCAGTGGCCGGAAGCCATCCACCCCCAAACCCTTGGCGGATGCATGGGAGACGGCCAGCACGGATGGGCGGCCGCGGAATGGCTCATGATGATCCGGAACCTGTTTGTGCGGGAAGAAAAAAATGAACTGGTGATCGGCGCAGGCATTTTCCCTGAGTGGATGGCTGCCAGAAAACCCATTTCTTTCGGCCCCACCCCGACCCCTTACGGTCCGGTTTCGGTTCATATCACCCACGGGGACAACGGGCCTGCGCTCCATCTGGAGGCAGACTGGCGCGAAAATCAGCCAACACTCTCTGTTTGCGTCCCCGGTTATGAGGCCGGAAAAATAAATGACTGGCAAAAACCTTTTAAACTGGAAAAAATATGAACATCTGCATGTTCACCAACACGTATCTGCCCCATGTGGGCGGGGTGGCAAAATCCATTGCCTGTTTTAAAGAAGATTTACAAAAACGCGGCCACCAGGTGCTGATCATTGCCCCTGCCTATTCAGATGACACCGACACAGAAGCTGAAACCGAGCCCCCGGATGTGATCCGCCTGCCGGCGATTCAGAATTTCAACGGCAGTGATTTTTCCGTGCGCATCCCCATCCCCATGATGGTGGCCGAAGCAGTGGACGCATTCAAACCGGACATTATCCACAGTCATCACCCTTTTCTCATGGGCGATGCGGCCATGCGCACCGCCCGGAAACGGGATCTTGCCATTGTCTTCACCCATCACACCCTCTATGAGCAGTACACCCATTACACGCCAATCGATTCGCCGGCCATGCAGCGCTTTGCCATCGAAATCTCCACCCATTACGCCAATCTGTGCGATCATATTGTGGCCCCCAGCCAGAGCATCCAAAAATTGATAACAGATCGCGGGGTTGAAAAACCGGTTACCGTGATTCCCACGGGCGTGGACCTTGAATTTTTCGCCAAAGGCCGGGGCGATGATTTCAGAAAAAAATACCGCATTGCGCCTGAAACCTTTGTGGCCGGACATGTGGGCCGCCTGGCCCTTGAAAAAAATCTGGCCTATCTCACCCGGGCCGTGGCGCTGTTTTTGAAAAAAACCCCCACCGCCATGTTTGTAGTGACAGGGGATGGCAGCGCCAAAAAAGACATCCGGAAAATTTGCAAAGATAAAGGAGTTGAGGATCAGGTCATTCTGACCGGCCCTCTTACCGGTCAGGCCCTTGCAGATGCTTACCAGGCATTTGACATGTTCGTGTTTGCTTCCAAATCCGAAACCCAGGGCATGGTGCTCACCGAGGCCATGGCGGCCGGTGCGCCGGTGGTAGCATTAGACGCCTCCGGGGTCCGGGAAGTGCTAAAAGACGATCAAAACGGCCGGATGCTGGACGCGGAAGCTTCAGCAGAAACGTTTGCGAGCTGCCTCCAGGACATTTTTAAATCTCCTGAAAAATTAAAATCCTGGAAAGCCGGAGCCTTGCAGACCGCCATGGCGTTTTCCCGGGAAAACAGCGCAAAGCATCTGGAAGATCTGTACCGGCGGGTAATGCAGGCCAAAAAACCGGCCCCGCCGGCTGGTGAAAATGATTTCCAGATCTGGGAGGATCTCTTGAAAGCCGTTGACGTGGAATGGGATCTCCTGGTTCAGAAGGCAAAAGCATTGATCAATGTCAGCGAACCAAAATAACCATCCTCATAATCATAAGCCAGAGACGCAGAAGATGCTGAATCCGCTATTCGCCAAGATCTCTCATTTTTTCAAACGTCATTTTGACATTCATCCGCCCGTGTTCTGGCCGGCAGCCCTGCTTGCCATTTTTTTTATCAGTATCACTTTTCTGGTGGGCCGGCCCATGGAAGGGTTTTTTTCACTGGTCCAGAACGGCATTTCAGAATATTTTGGCTGGTTTTTTGTGGTATGCGTCAACCTTTATCTGATATTCACCCTGTATCTGGCTTTTTCAAAATACGGAAATATCCGGCTGGGCGGCAAAAACGCCATACCGGAATTTTCCCGTTCCGCCTGGTTTGCCATGCTTTTTTCCGCGGGCATGGGCATCGGCATTCTTTTCTGGTCTGTTGCGGAACCGATTTACCATTTCACCACGCCCCCCTATGGTGATGCCACCGGTGCTGAAGCCGCCCAGCTCGCCATGAAAACCACGTTTCTGCACTGGGGACTTCACCCGTGGGGCATTTATTCCCTGGTGGGCATGGCCTTGGCGTTTTTCAGCTTTAACCGGAAACTGCCCCTGGCCATCCGGTCGATTTTTTATCCGATTCTGGGAGACCGGGTCCATGGCATATGGGGGGATATCATTGACGTGATCGCCGTAATGGCCACCCTGTTTGGCCTGGCCACCTCCCTTGGACTCGGAGTCCGGCAGGTCAATGCCGGCCTCAGCCATCTGTTCGGCATCCCGGAGACCCCCAACATCCAGGTGGTGCTGATTGCCGTCATCACCCTGGCCGCCACCTTGTCCGTAATTTCAGGACTGGATCAGGGTGTTAAACGGCTGTCTGAAATGAATCTGAATCTCGGCGCCATACTGCTTGTTTTTATCCTCCTGTTTGGGCCCACGGTATTTATTCTTGATGCGTTTGTTCAAAATACCGGGGCCTATCTGAACGATTTCTTCCACATGAGTTTATGGACGGAGAGCTACGCACAAACCGACTGGCAGAACAACTGGACGGTATTTTACTGGGCCTGGTGGATTTCCTGGTCCCCGTTTGTGGGCATGTTCATTGCCCGCATTTCAAAGGGCCGGACCATCCGGGAATTTGTCTTCAGTGTCCTGATGATTCCCAGCTTGCTGACCTTCCTGTGGATCACCGCCTTCGGCGGATCGGCCCTGTTTCTTGAAATCAACAACATGGCATCCCTGGCAGCCCCCATTATGGATAATGTGGCCATTTCCATTTATAAACTCCTTGAACAGTTTCCCTTCAGTGTTGTCAGCAATTTTGTGGCAGTGATGCTGGTGGTCAGTTTTTTTGTCACTTCGTCTGATTCAGGGTCTTTAGTGGTGGATGCCTTCACATCCGGGGGCAAGCTCAACTCGCCGGTGGGCCAGCGAATTTTCTGGGCCACCATGGAAGGGGCCGTGGCGGCGGTGCTCCTGCTCGGCGGCGGACTGAGCGCGCTCCAGACAGCGGCCATCACCACGGGACTGCCCTTTGCCGCGCTGCTGCTGCTGATGGCCTGGAGTTTGTATAAAGGCCTTGATCAGGAATATGAATCCATTAAAATCAGCGAAAAAACCTTTGAGCGGGAATCCTACCAGGATCTTGTGGATCAGTTGCTCAAGCAGTACAACCCCTCACCGGCCCGTTCACCGGGAACCGAAAAAACCCAAAAGTTTGCTGACGCCCCTGAACCGTCATCACCTGAGGAGGATCATTTCAAATGAAACCCACCACCACCCTTTTGGTCTGCCTTGATCTGACGGATATTGACCCGTTGCTGATCCGCTACGCCGCTTTTGTGGCACCGCGCCTTTCCATTGAAAAAATTTTTTTCATACACGTGATTCAGGCCTATGATCTGCCGGAAAACGCAGGAAAAAAATCTCAAGACATTGAAAAAAATCTCTTCGAGGTCATTAATCAGGCCATTGCGGACCAGATATCACAGGAAGAATGGGCGCTGACAGAAGCAGACGTTATCATCAAAACCGAAGATCAGGATGCCGCCAACAGCATTCTTCAGGCCATTGCGGACCTTGATGCGGATATGGTCATCATCGGCCAGAAATCCGGCGGGGATCGCAAAGGCCATTACGGAAAAAAAATCATGGCCAATGCCGGCTGCGACACATTGTTCATTCCGGAAGACGCGACGGTAAAAGCGGAAAAAATTCTCTGCGCTCTTGATTTTTCAAAGGAGTCTGACGCGGCCTTTTCCAGGGGGCTGGATTTCCGGAAAATTTTCAATGCCCGTCTTGTCTGTTACTATCTTCACGATATTTCAAAGGCGTATTTTCCCGCATCCACCCAAAAAAGCGTGGATACGGCCAAAAAAAAGGCAAACCAGGCTTTTCGGGATTTGCTGGCGCGTTTTAACCTCAGTGCTGAAACAGTGCCGTGTCACATTCTGCCCGCGGACGCCAAAACTGATGAGGGATGCCGTATCTGTGACACGGCGGAAGATGAAGGTGCTCACATGATCATTGTGGGCGCAAAAGGAGATTGCGCAAATGTCACCACCCTCCTGGGAAATATTGCGGAATCCCTGCGCCTGCAACAAACCCGGAAACCGGTGCTGATTGTGAAAAACCCTAAAAAAGCCGGATTTTTATAAAAGGTGTCAGCGCAAAAAACCCTGGATAATCCGGTTGACCGCGGCATCATAATCCAGGCCCAGGCTCATGAGTTTCATGAGCTGGTCATTGGCGATTTTGCCGATAGAGGCTTCATGGGTCATTTCCGCGTCCGGATGCAGGGCCCGCAGGGCGGGAACCGTCTGATTTTTGCCGTTGTCCATGATAATGGCGTCGCATTCGATGTGGCCGTAACATTTGGCCTTTGCCGTGAGATTGACGTAAAAATCCTGAACCGAATCGTTTTTCAAAACCGACCGGGAAATCACGTTTGCCTTGCTGTCCGTGCCGGCCAGCGCAATATCATTTTTGGATTCCGCCATCTGGTCTTTTTCCGTCATCACCCGCTCGGTCATGAGCAATGCCGCGCCGGCGCCAAGCACGGCTTCGTTTACGCGCCGGGCTTCATCCACGCCGCCCAGCTGGGTCAGTTCCATTTCCGCGTAAGCGTTTTCTTCCATGAACACTTTGGTGGTGGGATTTAAAATGCGGCGGCCCGTGCCGTCTCCAATGGCCACATGCTTTTCAACATACCGGACCCGGGCCCCTTTTTTAATCTGAAATTCGTGAATACCGGAATGGCCTTCGGACTCCTTGCCCCCGCAGTGAATGCCGCAACCCGCGACAATGGTCACATCCGCGTCTTCACCAATGATGAATGTGTTGTAAACCGTATCATGAAGCCCGGCCTGGGACAGAATCACGGGAATATGAACGGATTCGTTTTTTGTCCCCGGCTTGATGTCGATGATGATACCGTCGCCTTTTTCATTGGTCGTGATATTGATATTGGCGGACACTTCCCGGCCCAGTAATTTTCCGTTTTTCCGGATATTGTAAGCTCCCTTGGGAATGCCTTCCAGGTCGGCCACTTCCTTGAGAATTTGTTTATCGGTAGCATCTAACATCATTTTCTCCTTCACATTTGTCACTGAACGTACAGACGCTCAAATCTTCGAGCATGGGCATGGCACCTTCCAGTCCGCCGTCATAGGCGATCCTGCCTTTCCGGATGAGCAGCAGGGTGTCCGCGGCTTCCAGAAACGCGCGGTTGTGACTGACCACAATGGTGGTGGTATTGTTTTCTTTCTGCTCGCGCTTGAGCAGATCCACCATGGGGCCGATGGTCCAGAGATCAATGCCGGTATCCGGTTCATCATAGATGGCCACTTTGGGATTTCTGGCAATGACCGTGGCCAGCTCGATTTTTTTGATTTCCCCGCCCGAGAGTTTGCTGTCCACGGGCTTGTCCAGAAAATCCAGAGAGCAGACGCCCACCCGGGCAATCAGCCGGACCAGCCGGTCTTCATCATCTGTTCCCGCGGCAATGGACAAGAGATCCCGGAACGTGGTCCCCTTGAACCGGGCCGGATGCTGGAATCCATACACAATACCGCTGTTGGAACGCTCATGAATGGGCAAATCGCTGATGTCTTTGCCGTCTAAGACTATTTTGCCGGATGTGAGCGGGTTAATGCCCATAATCAGCTTGGCCAGCGATGTTTTACCGGATCCGTTGGGACCGGTGATGGCGTAAAAGCCGCCGGTTTCAAAAGTAAAACTCACATCGTTGACAATGGTTTTCCGGTGCGGATTTTCACCGTCTGAATCCGCGTCCGGAACCTCAAATGTCACATTTTTTAATTCAAGCATAGGTCTTCTCTCTTTTCCAGATTGGGAATACCCTGGTTGGTAATAATTGAAAAACAAAGCCGGACAGACCTTTGGCGTTTCCAAAGGTTTTTGCTAAAAGTAAAGTACCTGCCGCTATGGGCAGGTCATAAAAAAGCTACCTTTTATAATAATCAGAAAATTTTGTTTTTCAAGTTTTTCATGGCTTCTACGATATCCTCAATGGCCTCGTGCATGCCTTCCGCACTGCCGGTACTCTCAGATGATTTTTCCGGGTGCGCTTCTTTGGAAACCGCAAGTTCGGATTTGATCTGTTCAAGTTGCCGGGTTTGTTTTTCAAGCTCCCGGCCATGGGCTTCTGCCGCGTCCATTGACGCATCACGGTTAATTTTTTGAATCAGTTCGTCCGCTTCTGCCATCAGTGCTTCCAGGTCTTTGAATGCAAAACTTTCCGTCATACTGTCTCCTTTTTTCAAAACTGATAAAAATTGACAAAATACACAAATTTGCTTAAGTCCGGGGCAAGGGACAACCCGGCCCAGTTGAGATCCTGCCCCACTTCCCGGCCCGCAGCAATGTCAAAGCGTGATTTTTTCTGGTTTTCCGGAAGGGATAAAAAAAATCCAATGTGAAGACCGGGATTTTCAACAGCTGTTTCAATGGGGCACGGCTGCCAGGGACAAAAATCTGCGCCTTCAAGTATTTTTTTGCTGTTTTTATCGGAAATGACCAATCGCGTAAAATCAACACCCGGAACCTCGTTTAACAAAATCAGCTGGTCCGGATTTTTGAGCACCGGACCCTTTACACTGATTTTCAGCTGAAGACGGTTTGCCTCATAGAGAACCCGGCAGTATCCAAAACTTTTGCCGGGTGTCATGGTGCTCTGAATCTTAAAAAACGTAAATAACGTATTTCGAATGGTTAAACCGGTTGATTGAAATTTTGGCCGGTTCATATAAAAGGCCACGATTTTTTCCATAAAATGCGAAAACAGCGCTGGCGCCGCGACCCCCGAAATCTGCCAGGCGGTAACGCGGTTTAAATGATACACCACTTCCACGCTGCCGGATGGGTGTCGGGTGGTGGAAACATAAGACGGAAAAATCGTCTGGTTTTTTGTTTTCAGTACGGGCAATCCAAATCCCGCAGATTCTCCGGAAAATTCCCCATCCTGATGGCACAGGATAAGGCCCTTTGCCATTTCGCGGGTTTTGCCTTCTCCGGGTGAAGCGGACTGAACTAAAAACAGAGTATCTGAAAGCGAAAGCAACTCAATAGATCCCGCAGGAATTTAATTCTTAGGGGGTTTTGCCGGGGTTTTCGGCTGCGGCCTGGCAGCGTTAACCAGGTCCCGGGCCGCAAACTGTTCATAAACGCTCTTAATCCGTTTTTTCAGATAGGCTTCATCAAACTCGGATTGAAAAACCAGGCGGTTTTCATTTTCATACCGCCAGTCCGGATTTTCTTTTACCGGTGTTACGCGATCATACAATCGTGTTCCCGGCAAAGGATAGGGAACGGTAAAGGAAATCTCGTCCAAAGGCAAAGAAAGCGCCCATTTGAACGTCATTTCAATGGTGTCATAGGTTTCTCCGGGGTATCCCACCATAAAAAACCCGGCGGTTTGGATGCTGGTTTGCGCAAACCGGTGAATGGTTTTTTCCGCCTGTTCGATTGTGGTCTTCTTGTTCATCAGCTTCAAAATATCATTGCTGCCGGACTCAAGGCCGAAAAAGACTTTCCGGCATCCGGCATCCTGCCACAGCGCAATATCAGATGGCGTCATGCGATCCACCCGGGACAGGCAGAACCATTTCATGTCCAGTTTTTCAGATATCATGCGGCGGCAAAATTCTCGCGCGTATGCCGGGTCCAGGCAAAAGCAGTCATCTGCAATCCAGAGTCCTGTGTATCCCAGGCGTTTGATGTCTTTGATTTCTTCAAATACCGGATCCATGTCCCGCTGCCGGAAATGATTGCCGAATATCGGTTTTGAGCAGAACTCGCAGTCAAAAGGACACCCGTAACTGGTCATGATGGTGGCCAGTGAAACCCCTTCCCGATCCAGCCAGAACCCTTGATACTGTCTATGATCATAATCACTGCGGTCCGGAAGGCAAAGAGCGTTAAGGGTTTTTGCCTCAGATGATCGGGGCATGCTTTGGGTCACAATTTCACTTTGGGGATGCTTCACATAGATGCCGGGATATTTTTCCGGATTTTTGACCCAGTGGAAAAGATCTTTGGACTGGCTGTTGGACCGAATGTAATCCAGACAAAAATCGGGAAAAGCGGCATGGGCCTCGCCGCAGAATACCGTGTCAAAATCCGGTAAAAACCGGTCCGGTTGCAGCGTGGGAAGCGGACCGCCGCAGACCAGCAGCGTCCGGGGAAGCATTCGGGGAAGCATTCGGCGGATCTCACGGGCCAGGGCCAGGGCATTTTCCGACATGGACAGCATGGCATAAATCCCCACAATCCGGGGCCGGGCATGAACGATTGTTGAAATAACGTCGTCGGTTTGGCCAAATGTACAGTCAACAACCTGCGTGCGCAGCCCGCGGCCTCTGAGAACAGCTGCCAGCTGAGCGATACCAAGGGGATGAAACAGCATGGCCTGGGGCGAATGGGTGAAAAAATACGGATAGACCAGCACGACATCAGCAGACGCGGCAGATTCGGTGGGGTTTGGATGGTTTTCTTTGAAGCGGGTTTCCGGGCGGTTTAATTGCGTCGGCATGATTATAATTCTCTGATGTGCTGATGATGGACTTTCAGAAATGAAAATTCATTTCTGAAAGCATAGTGTATTGTAATCGATCGGTTGAAAAAGGTACCACCCTCAGCTTTTTAAAAACGGTTCAAGCATGTAACGCAAATCGCTTTCCCGGCTGGGGTAAGGATTCATAAGGGTCTCGCGGTAGAGTTCATCTGCCGGTATCTTGTGCAGCATGGCCTGGCGGATGATGCTTGCAAGGCCGGTGGCATTATCCGAGAGAAAATGCGCCCCCAGAATCCGGCGCTGATCATCCACCAGTATTTTGTAAGCTGCGTGTTTCATGCCCACTCGCCGGTAAGTGGGCCAGGAGAGCTGTTTGGCAAAACTTTTCCCATAGGACTGCCCGTCCTTTATAAGCATGTCCTCTTTAAGCATATCTTCGGTTTTTCCGATCATGGCCAGCTGCGGATAGGTAAAAAGCACTGCCGGCACCGCATGATAATCCATGGCAGGTTTTTGGCCCTGACCGTTTCCCATTTCTTCCAGGATAGTGCCGGCCGCCACCAGGGCTTCCGCATCCGCCACCCGGGCCAGCTGAACTGTGGCCGCGCAGTCGCCCACGGCAAACACCCGGGGATTGGACGTACGCATGGCTGCATCCACAATGATCCCCTGGCGGGTATGCTCAATTTCCGCCGCATCCAGCCCGAGAGGTTCCAGATCCGCCACCCGGCCGGCCCCATGTACCACCAGATCAGCCTTGAACCCATCGCCTCCTGCGGTATGGATCAAAAACCCGGCTTCCGGGCCTTTGACTTTTTCAATGGCGGTAATTTTGACATTGCAGTGCACGGAAATTCCTTCGTCAGCACTTGCCTGCTGAAGCAACCCCACCATTTCCGCGTCAAAAGGCCCCAGGGGCCGGTGGCTCACTTCAAATATGGCGATTTTCCGGCGGGCATCCCCGATACGTGCGGCAAAATGGGCAAATTCAAAAGAGATAAACCCGCCGCCGATAAACGCAATAGCGGCGGGCAGGGTTTCCAGTGCCAGAAACTGGCTGCTGGTGATCATGTGTCCGGCGCCGTCAAAGGGAAGCGCCATGGGCCGGGCGCCTGTGGCAAGAATAACATAGCGGGCGGCAATGGCGCTGCCGTTTACCAAAAGGGTTGTCGGATCCTGAAACGCGGCATGGCCCGGGATAAAGGAAATGCCGGCTTTTTCAAGACTTTTTACCGTGCCCCGGGGTACTTTTTCCGTAAACTGCTGTTTTTGGGCGAATACTTGGGACCAGTCACCTTCTGCCGCCGATGAAATGCCTTTTCCCAGAAGATGCCGGCTGCGGGCAAGGGTTTCGGCTGTTTCATAAAACCATTTCTTGGCCTGGCACCCGGCAAGGGCACAAACCCCGCCGGGCCGGTCCGATTTTTCCACTATTGCCACGGACAGCCCTTTTTGCTTCAAAAAGAATGCTGCACTCTGTCCGGCGGTGCCGGAGCCCACAATCACGACATCGAAAAAATCATGGGCGTCCATTACTTCAACCAGTCGCTGATCTGTTTTTTAAACCCGTCAATACGGTCTTCTCCGGCTTCCCGGATTTCGGTAATTTTTTTCTTTGCCGCATTAATATCGGCCTGGAGGGACCGCACATTATCCAAGATGCCGTCTTTTACTTCCGCGGCCGCTTTTTCGGTTTCTGCTTCTGCTTCCTTTTGCTCGGCTGCTGCTTTTTTGGCTTCCACTTCCTTGTCCCAGGCGTCAATCTGGGATTCCAGTTTTTTGATCAGATTATCTTTTAATGACATGGTATCCCCCTCTTCTCTGTGTATAAAATAACGCAGCGAACTTCAGGTTTGAAAAATTGCGGGGAGTGCAGAGATTTCCGCACCCCCGACGTCAATTAATCGAAGTTTTCAAAAAATGAGACGCGGCTAATCTTTTGGCATTCGTTCAATGCTGTCTTTCAGCTGGTTGATCTCAATACCAAGGGAGACACACTGTTTGCCTTCCATGCACAAATCCGCGTCTTTATCTTCAAGATAAGTTTTTAACGCTTTTTGGCCGGACTTCAGGTTGACCACCCAGCTTTTTTCCGATTCATCATAATCCACATCCACATCAATGCCGCATTCTCCGATATCCGGATAAATCTCCTGAATTTTTTTGCAAAGTTGTTCTTTTTCGTACATGGTGCTCTCCTTTTGTTGAATGTCATAATGAAACGCAAAACATTACCTTAGACGTATCATAGTAATCATTTCAAAAAACGTCAATTTTTTAAAAATCCAGTTTCCGGATCAAGGGCCGGATCTGACGCGCCAGATTTTCCCCCATAAAAATCATGCCCTGGTCTCCGGGGTGAAGCAAGTCCGGTGACAATCCGGAAATATCATCCAGCACCTGGGAACCTTCGAGAAGCTGCGCATTGTTATAAGGACAGTCAGCCACAGCCTGATGCAGGGCTTTCCGGTAATCATCCGGCGAGCCTTTGTCCTCCAGACCGATAAACGTGTCCCCGAACTCCCTGGCATACGGAAACAGGGTTATGCAAATCACCGGGCGAACAGGGTTTGATCCGCAGATGGTATTGATCATGTAAGCGGCCCGGTCATAGAAAAAATCCACCGAAAATTTGAGCATGTTGACGGAAAGGGCAAGGGTTGCAAAATGCCAGTCCTCCCGGCCGGCAATATAATCCGCGATTTCCGGCTCACAATAGGCGGAGCCGCCGGTACCCAGATTAATTGCATCCGCCCCCAGGCGGATGGCGGCCTGCTCTACATAGGTAAGATGGGGACCGGTGGCATGGCCCTGCTGGGTAATGGATGTGCCGTAGGCCAGATACCGCAGGCGTGGCAGTTCTTCAAAATTCGGGGGCCTTAGCCGAGAGCCCTTCACGCTATGAATAAACATGGGATCGCCGGACATGAGAAGCCGGCAGACATCCGGTGAAAATGCCAAATCCGGTAGTTTGGACCGGTCATACAAATTCATCTGATCCGGCATCTCTACCCTAATCACGGATATATCCTGTTTCACCGTATATCGTTTTCGACTCTGAAACGGGCCGTAAAACACTTCAATATCCCCCGTCCCTTCCGGGCAGGAGAGTTCTACTATGACCGGTTGATGGCTCACAAAACGAATTTCCGCGCAGGACGGGCGGCACATCTGAGCCTGGGCCTCGGGATTCAGCTTTGTGCGGACAGATTCGGGAATCCGCTGCATCCGCAACCCTGCGCAGCCCCGAACAGAAACAAGATCCTCAATATTATGCAGTTCAACCCCATCGTATATCATTTGACACCTTAAATTGGCAGCCGAACAAAATCCTATCAATGCATCCAAACAGGTTTGCAATGGCAATTATCAGTCGTAACTTGCGCGGGTTGCTTCATTACTCAGGGTCGGCGCTGTAAAGGGCTTCCAGGCAGAGTTGTTCCATGTCCCGAGATTAGTGTGCATCTCAAGATATTTTTTCGGAATCGGGTGCGTCCCCACAATAACATCTACCTTATAGCGATCGCACATAATTATCCCGATCTTTGTCTTCATTTAAATCCTTTCAATTCTTAAAGGTTGGGGATGCTGGGATGTCAAACCGTGAATTATGAATCATCCAAAAAAAATAAAATCAACTTCTTACCTGCTGATTTTATTCATCTTGCTTCCGCAGCCGAACTCAGACACAGGTATCTGATCTTTCGGCATCCTTGCCCATCAGCCGAACAGAAATCCGGCATTTTTTGATCAGAAAATAGGCAATGGCAATGGCGAAAATCAATGCGGCGATACCGAAAATCGTAAGGGGGTCGTACATTTTCACATCCAGGGTGATGACTTTCCGGGCAATGGCAATCAGGGCCACGGCAAGGACGATTTCCGTGTGCACGACATTTTCCGAAAGATAGGCTTTGATGGTTTCCAGAAGCTCGACGCCAATAAGAATCATCAGAAAAAAGCCGAAGATTTCAAACAACTGGTCAATGCCCAGCCAGTATTTAGGCGGCTCCAGGATATCTTTGACAATCAGAATCGCAAGCTCTAACGTGGAGATGAATACCACCACCACCATCATGGCGATCAGCGCGAAAATGATCACTTTTTCAAACTTTTTCAGCATACCGCTCCCCTCCCGGCTGTACAGTATTTACCTGTCAAAACACACGCAAACGATGTCTGTTTTAATGGGTTTTGGCTATGGAACCACCCACACCGTGTCGTCAGAGAGTTTCTGGACAGCATATTTTGCCACTTTTCCGATATCGCTGCTGCCGCCGGCCCCGGATTTGCCGATGACCACGGTCCTGAATTTTTCCTTTTGCGCATAATCCACAATGGCTTTTCCGGTGAGCAATTGTTTTTTAAGGGTGTGAAAACGGATCCGGTCTTTTTCAATGCCCGCGTTTGCAAAAATTGTCAGGGCTTGCGCCGAAAAATCGGAAATGCATTTCTGATTGGACGTTAAAATGGCCGCCTCCAGTTCAGTGGTTTCAGAAACCGTTGTGTCAATTTCACAAATTCGGCTCAACAGCGGCTCAATATTTAAAAACTCGAACCGCACGGTCCCATTGCCGGAAAAAATATACGCCAGATGGTCCACGGTCCGCAGGGACTGGGATGATCCATCCACCGCCACCAGCACCTTGTCTGGTACAAAGGGACCGCCGGCCACCCACACCGGAATGACCCGGGAGTGATTCAGGAGGCTGGTGGTCACGCTGCCCACAAACAGTTCCTGAAGCCCGGAAAGCCCCCGCCGGCCAACGACCACGGCATCAAAAGACCGGTCTTCGGCAATCTGCAGGATATGTTCAGCAATGCCGCCCTTCCGGGCCTGGGTCTCTATGGCAATGCACCCGGCATCCACCCCCCGGCTCACCAGAAAAGATTTGCATTCTTCGAGCAGCTGGCGGGAAATCGTTTCGTTTTTTTTGTTTACCCGGGTGAGCTCCTGTTTGACCTTGGGAAGGCGCATCGCATCTTCCGCAAGATACTGGGAAACCATGGGCTGGACGTGCAGCAGTACAAAATCAACTTTCCCGATGCTCGCCGCCAGGCTTGTGGCATACTCCATGGCTTTCCGGGAATACAGGGAAGCATCTGTTGCAATTAAAATTTTTTTCCGCATTGTTTTATCCTTCCTTAATTCAGGAAGCTGACGGTTTCAGCTTCTGTCCGTAGATTGCGTAATAACTCACCGGCACCACCACCAGAGTAAAAAGTGTGGACGCGAACAGCCCGAAGATCAATGCCCAGGCAAGGCCTGAAAAAATGGGATCCAGGGTGATGGGCCACGCCCCTAAAGCGGTGGTAATGGCAGTGAGAACAATGGGGCGCATCCGGATAGCCCCGCTCTGAAGAATGGCTTCTTTCACCGGCATGTTTTCCTTGAGCGCGTCCTGGATGAATTCGATAAGGACCAGAGAATTCCGGATCACGATGCCGCCTAATGCAATCATGCCGATCATGCTGGTGGCGGTGAAAAAAATCAGATCATCATAACCGCCCACCACGTTGCCGGCAATCAGATTCAGCAGCCAGAATCCCGGCATGATGCCGATCAAGGTCAGGGGAATGGCCATCATGATCAGCAGGGGCATGAAAAAAGAACCGGTCTGAATGACCATCAAAATATAAATTCCCATGAGTGCGGCGGCAAACGCAAGACCCATATCCCGAAACACCCGAAGGGTGATTTTCCATTCCCCTTCCCCGGCCCAATCCACCCGGATGCCGTCGGACAGGGGGTTTTCACAGGCCAGTCG
>JAABSH010000039.1 GCA_011390465.1 Desulfobacteraceae bacterium | reverse complement strand
TCGCCGTCCCAGTCACCGGTAATAGGCAGCCATCCGGCATTTTTCGGGCCAAACCGGAAGGTGTGATCCGCACCACCTTCAGTGAAGGTATCTTTAAGAAAAAATGTATTGGTGATGGGGTCGAATAAACCGATACCCGCATGACCGTCATTGGTCCAGTCACCGGCAAGCGGTTTCCATCCGGCGCCTTTGGGGCCGAACCGGAACGTAGTATCCGCATCGCCTTTAGACAATGAATTTCTCAGGAAGAAAGTGCTGGTTGCCGGATCATACAATCCAATGAAATCACCTTTGTCATCATCGCAAACATCACCGATGCCGTCGCCGTCACTGTCTTCCTGGCCGGGGTTATAAACGGACGGACAGTTATCCAGGGCATTGAGGACACCATCGCCATCTTCATCATCAGCTGTGATGCACAAATCATATCCGTCACCGTCCTGATCAATACCGTCGCACTCGATTTCCGGCGCCCCGGGATAGACAGTAGGATCGGTATCATCCAGATCTCCCTCGTTTTCCGTGTAACCATCACCGTCCCAGTCATGATCCGGATTTTCCGGGGTCTCCTGATCGCCAAAATCCGCCGTTCCGCTCACGACTGAACTTGCATACCCCACATCATCCAGGATTACGGGGAATGCGGACGGATCCGTAAGCGGCTTGCTCAAGTCCGATCCTACCAGAAGATCAATGGTTTCGCCATCAGCAGCATATCCAGCATCCGTATTGTTAAGGGTTGTGGGAAGAACTTCCAATGCATATTCACCGGCAGGTTCTCCGGTTTTTAATGACACACTGGCTGTAAAAAGTATTCCGCTTTCAGATGCGGTTGCCGGCATACAGCGGGCCGCGGCAATCAGCATTTTTGTCTGGCTTCCGGCGGATATTTGATTTGTGATCAATGGTTGGGTATACCCCACTGGAATTTCAATGGCGTCGATTTCCGCCTGCGTCAGGCCGGCCGCCTGAAACTGATTTTCAAATATGTCAAAAAAAGTGCTGGAAAGGGATACGGACAATGAACTGCTGTAAACAAGGGTAAATGAAGCTCCCGCAATTCCTTCCGGATCATCAACGGTTATCGGTATACTCAACGTACTGGTCTCATCACCACTGTCACTGCCCACGGTCAATGTGACCGCATGTGCCGGAACCGCCAAAAACACCAGCATGGCGGCAATCAGTATAAAATTCACGATTGATTTCATGAAATTCTCCTTTTGAAATATATAATTTCCCCGAATGTCTATCTATAACGGATATGGATCGGTGCCGGGTTTGGAAACCCGGCCTACATAAAGTCATGCGGCAACAGGAGGGAAAAGGACAGGCGGTGAAATAATGGATGTAAATAAAATTAAAGCTTCAGGAACATTTTCACAACGGGAAAAAAATTGTTCCTGATCCGGTGCTGAAATCAGAAAACAAAAGGTTGAAAACCCGGCATCGTCCGTATCGCCGGATGCGGCTGAAAGATTTTTGATACCGGCAACCGCTTCCATTGTTGAAATGCAGGTTTTTATTTCAGTGGAAGCAGGTTGATTCGCCTGATTATGATCTTTAATCTGACTTTTTTGGACATTCAAAACAGCATCCCGCAGGTCAATCCGGTTGTTTCTGTCCGCATCTTCCGCAATATAACAGGTCATTCCCGCGCCTAAAAAAACCGCAATTAAAAGCACGGATACAATTTTTTGCTGTATGGAATTATTCATAGGGCAATGGAAAAATGACTGTTTTAATGGTTCAACACGGTTTATAGTGATCCAAAATAAACTGAATGTCAATTTTTTTCTGATGTTTTGGCAGGGTAATGTTGTTCTGTCTTTTTTTAAAGGCAGGCACGGTGGCCTGCCCTACGAACCGGTCAAGGTCGCCAGGCTGCGCAGGATGGATCACCGTACCGACGGTTCATGAATCATCATGCCCATGGTGCAGGGATTTACGGTAGAATAAGACGGAATAAAATTCCGGCCACAAAAAAAAGAACCAAATATTGCCGGGATGAAATCCCGGCCTACAAGAGCCGGTCATCAGATATTTTGCCGGATGAAATCCCGGCCTACAGGTAAAATATTTGTGCCGGGAAAAAACAAAAGAACCCCGGCCTGCAATGCCTTCAGGGGGATGCTGCGGAAGTACCCGCGCCTGCATTATCGCCGCCAGCGGGCAAAACTGATATTTGAACAGATGACAGTGCACTTTGAATTTCTTTCAGCGTATCCGTCATCAGCTCGATATGGGTTATCTGGATTTTAGTGATCTGTTTTTCAAAAACATCCGGCGATGCATTAAAAAACATATTACACAAGGCGATATCTTTACCGCTGACACCTCGGGCACCGGCCATCACAATAACCAGACGACCGGGCTGTTTATCGTTCACCACATGCATCATGCCGGCGGATAATTCCGTTTTTTCCACTTTTTCAAATTCCAGGAGTTCAGGATCATATTCAAGCACCAGTTTCATTCCGGCCAGATGATCCGCCGGGGCAATTTTTACAGGCAGTTGAAACATCCGGCCGCTTTTCACTTCTGCTTCCGGAATATACAGTTTGGCCTGAAAAGCATCTGCAAAAAGACCGGCAGGGAAAGCCATCGCCATCAATGCCAGCACCGTCACCCTGAGAACGTTCTGCTTTAACGTCATAACCATTACTTTCACGCGGAATTAAAAGGATAATTTGATTTTTTTAAAACCATAGATGCAAAGTAAGGAAAAGGCAAGATTCAAAACCAAAAATTTTCAATGAAGACCCGCCATATTGTCGCCATTCCGTAAAAAATAATAATTCAAACAGCTACAACGCGTTCAGATTTTCCAGCAGGATTTCAAACGATGATTTCCAGTCATGATGCCCGGCAAATTCCTGACTTACAGAAGGGTCATATTGACCGGCAATGGCCTGATACACAAAATCTAAAAATTCCCGCTTGTTTTCATAGAGCCAGGCCGGACTATCCAGTCTTTCAACTTCAGGCCATCGGGCGGCGATTACCGGAAGCCCGGATGCCATATATTCAAAAAGCTTCAGAGGCAAAATACTCTGAATTCTTTGCAATTGGTTTTTTACATCAAACGGAATCAGCCCGGCTGCTGCGGATTGCATGAGCCATGGGAGGTGTTCATGGGGCACCGGACCGATAAAATAAATATTTTCCGGAATGTTATCACGAAACAAAGGGCTTTCGACGGGTCCGGCAAAAACAAAGGAAACTTCCGGCAGCCGGCCTGCGGCCCACCGAATTAATTCCATGTCCACCCGGGAATCAATCATTCCTGTATATAATAATATTGGTTCAGGAACATTGTTGAAAGCCGGATGGCGTGCGGCGGACAAATGACAAGAATGAAAAAAATCAAAATCCACGCCATTGGGCATAAAAACAGACTTTCGAGCGCCAAGGGCATCGGCATAAGCTTTCAGGCTGTGGGCGGAATACACGGTCAAGTCGGATTTTCGGGCGATATCGCGGGCAATGGAACCTGTTTTTCCCTTCCAGCCGTGGAAACGTTCATGCAGGTCCATGACGCGAAAAACACTTTTTTCAAAAGCAAAATGGTCTAAAAAAAACGCATAAGAAAGATTGTCGATGTATAAAAGCGTTGCGCGGGACATTCCTGTTTTTTTTTGAAACCACTGAAAAGAAGGTATCATTGTCCGGTACCAGTGACGGGTTACCAGTTCCTCACGTAAAATCGGGCGACCATCCGGGGAAATCATTGCACAAGGGATATGCGCATGAATTTTTCCATTTTCATGGATAGACGATCCCCGCATGGCCAGTCGCAAGCGAGTGGTCACTTCCGGTGAAAACAATTGAAATAAATGCAGGGGAGTAACAGGGGCGGAAAAATAGTGCACTGTCCAGCCATGGGCCGCAAACTGTCTGGCCAAATGCTGACTTCCCACCTGAAGTGCGGACCAGTATGGCTGGGTACAGGCCATTACCACTGTTTTTTCCGGCGCACTGTTTTTAAAACGGATGCGTAATCTGTTCAGCATGCTTGACTCAATTTTATGGAATTGATCATCATTTCAGCCTTTGATGATTTATGCCGCAGGGACGAATGGCAATGATCAGGCTATGTATCAAAGGCATCCGTGAAAAACCTCAATGGTCTGTTTGGCCGTCTCCGCCCAGGTGAATTTTTTCCCGCGCACGTCGCTTTTACGCCGCATTTCCGCATATCGTCGATCTGAATAAAAAACAGCAGAGACCGCATCCGCAAGGCATTGTGCATCTTCCGGGTCGCAGGTCGCGGCGGCATCTCCCACCACCTCGGGCAGGCTTGACCGGTTGGAACAAATGACCGGACACCCGCAGGCCATGGCTTCCACCAGTGGCAGGCCAAATCCTTCATAAAAACTGGGGTAGACAAAGGCCCGGGCCCCTGAATAAAGAATCGCAAGATCCTCATCCGACACATACCCGGTATAAAAAACACGATTTTTCAGGTCCGGATCCGCTCCTGTTTTCTGCCAGCCGGACCAGCCGGTACACACCAGTTTTACGGACTCAGGCAACTTTTTTATGGCAGTAAAAATTGCCTGGATATTTTTCCGCGGATCAGCAGTGCCGGCAAACAGAATATATTTTTCCGGCAGTCTTAATTGCGATTTTAATGCGCAAATCTCGGTTTCAGTGCGTCTGAAAAAGATTTTTTCATCAACCCCAAGGGATACAGGATGGATGTCCGCCCGGATGCCGGGATAAACCCGGTTCAGTTCCTGTCTGGTAAACACCGACGGTGTGATAATGGCATCTGCCCGTGACAGGGATCGTTCAAAATATTTATTAAAAAACAATACCCGGTCCTTTGGATGAAAATCCGGCAATGTTTTGAGTGAAATATCATGAACCGTAAACACGGTTTTTACATTTTGCGCTGCTTTCAGCGGAAAATACCCTGCTTCGTGATATATGTCAAAGCCCCTGGAAATTCTTAAAAACCGGTTTTGATTGGTTTCATGCATGAGTATGCGCGCACCATAGGGGACGATTGCGGGCAGGTGCCAGGCAATCCCTGCCGCCGCGGTCCAGAGACTTCTTTTTCCCGGTGAACAGGGCAGGCGCTCAGCCATACCTGAGCCGGTAAAATACCTTACCGCAATCTCCGGGTAACGGCGCTCAATCTCAGAATACAGGGACGCAAGATATCTGCCAATTCCCGTGGGCAGATTTTGCAGGGGGACGGCATTGACCAGGATTTTCATGGTTTCCATCCCGCCACCGATAAAATACGGACCGAATCATATATTGACATTGCGGTTTCCAGCAGGTAAAAAGTTTCTGACTTTTCTTATAAATCTTAACTATTTTAACTATTGCGGGACATTCACCTTGACAGCGGAGATGGTTCTCATCACCGGCCTTGTAGCCGTTTATACGGTTCTGGGGCCATTTGTATTATTCTTTATTTACATTTTCCTGGAACGGTTTTTTGATAACAAAAAAAAACCGACCCCCAAAACCCCGGGCGCAAAAGACCCTGCATTGTGGACGGCTGATGATGTTGCGGCATATTTGAGTTATCATCATGGGTCAAAATTTAAATTTTGACGGTTTCGTAAAAAGTCCAAATTCTTTGTTGCGCTGCATCCCCAGCTGCTTCAGCGTACGCCAAGTACGCCTCATTGCTGGGGATTTGCGCGCCTCACCAATTTTATGAGATTGGTGGAACTTTTTTCTTTGCCGTCGAAATATGACTTTTTACGGTTGCATCAATATTTCCTTTGTCGCAATTTACCCGTATCACACCGTACCGATGGCTTAAATGTTTTTTTCAATCAATTATATACAGTCTATTTATGAATGAATTTTTAAAAAAATGGAAAAAATATTTTGTTTTTGTCGCTTTGCTGAGCTGTTTTATCAATATTCTTCAGCTGACTTTTACTTTCTATATGTTTGCCATTTATGGTCAGATTGTTACCAGTTACAGTGAACTTTCCTTATACTCCATTACCATTATTGCCATATTTGCCCTGATTGTCCTGGGACTGTTCAACTATTTGCGCACAAGACTCCTGAACGTGGCCAGCCTGGATCTGAACAGCAGTTTCGGGCCGGCAGTGTTGAAAAACATGCTGAAACTGCACGCCTACCCATCCAGAGGATATGCCCAGGGCATCAATGACCTGAATACGGTCATGACCTTTTTTAACAACCAGGGACTTTATGCGATTTTTGATGCCCCCTGGGCGCCGTTTTATCTGCTGCTCATATTTTTTGTCAGTCCCGTGCTGGGGGTCTGCGCCACTGCCGGCGCTTTACTGATACTGATGTTAAGCATTCTGCAAAATCTTCTGACCCGGAAACGGCTGGCAAAAGCCAATCAGATATATGGAAAAAACACCAGCGAAGTGCAGACCCTGATCAGAAACGCGGAAGTCATTGAAAGCATGGGAATGGAGCAGGGGCTGTCCAACCGATGGAACACCGAAAACGCCACCGTGATTTCCCACCAGACCATTGCCAGCCGGTATGCCGGCATGCTGCAAAGCATTACCAAACCGCTGCAGATTTTTATGCAGGTGATTATTTACGGCATCGGCGGCTATTATGCCATGATCGGCGAAATGGATGTGGGGCTGATGATTGTGGCTTCCATTATCATGGGGCAGGCCCTGGGGCCGATCATGCGGGTTATGGCCACCTGGCGGTACACCCTGAATGCCAAGGCATCTTTTGACCGGCTGAGCGCATTTCTGAGCTTTTTATCCAACCAGAAAAGAAAAATGCGCCTTCCCGCGCCTCAGGGCAATATAAAAGTCGAAAACCTGGTTTTTAAGATGGGGCAGAAAATCCTGATCAAAAACATTTCCTTTTCCCTGCTGCCGGGGGAGTTTTTAGGCATTATCGGTCCCAGCGGTGCCGGCAAGACCACCCTGTGCAAGCTTCTGGCCGGAATCTGGCCGGCCATGCGCGGTAAAATCCGCCTGGACGACGTGGATATATTTTACTGGGACAGCGATGAACTGGGCCGGTTTATCGGTTATTTGCCTCAGGAAATCGAATTGTTTCCCGTGTCCGTGGGCAAAAACATCGCCCGGATGGGCGAAATCAATCCGGAAAAAATTGAAACCGTGACCCATACGACAAAAATTGATGATCTGATTGAAAGCCTGCCCCAGGGATATGACACGCCGTTGTACACCGAAGAGGGGGTATCCCTTTCCGGGGGGCAGAAACAGCGGGTCGGTCTGGCACGGGCCTTGTATGGTGCCCCCAGAATCCTTATTCTGGATGAACCGAATTCCAATCTGGATGAAACCGGGGAAAAAGAACTGATCAACACCCTGTTTACCGTCAAACAAAAAGGGGCAACCGGTATCATTGTGACCCACAAACCGGAAATTTTGTCCGTGACAGACAAAATATTGGTGATGAAAGAAGGGCAGCTGATTGATTTTGGTGACCGGGATGATGTGCTGAACAAACTTTCTTCGCAAAATATCCCTCAAAAACAGACGGGGTTTTGAAAACTTGAAAGGAGAACTATGCGATACAGTCGCCTAAGGACGGACTTTATACTTTTTATGCTTTTTATTCCCGCACTGATATGCGGACAGTCAGTGGCAACTGAAATTCCGGAAACCGCCCGAGCCCTTCCCGCCGCACATGAAATGAATGACGGCGGGCTGCTGCCGCAATACTCGCTGTCAGACTGTATACAGCGGACATTGACAGTAAGCCCGAAAATCAGCGCGGCGGATTATGAAGTGAAAAAAGCGCAATCCGAAATCGGCACCCAGCGCGGAAACTTTTTTCCGACCCTGTCGGCCCAGACCTATGCTCAGCAAATCACAAGTATTAACACGGATGGTCCCGCAGATGATGATTATATTGATCAGGACATCAATGTTCTGGATTTTAAGCTTTCCCAGACATTGTTCCAGGGATTTACCATTTTTAACGCCTACCAGAAAGCCTTGCTGAACAAAACCCTGGCTGAAGCCAGAAAAAAGCAGGTGACCATGGATCTGGTACTGGAAGTTCAGACCAATTTTTTAAAACTCATGAAGGCCAGGGAGGATATGCGCAGCTATGAATCCGCTGTGGAACGTCTTGAAGTCAACCGAAAAGCGGTTAAGGCATATTATGAAAAACAAATGGCGCCCTATCTGTCCGTGCTTCAAGCCGACGTTGAACTGGCGGACGCACGGCAACTGCTGAGCAAAGCAAAAAACCAAATGCAGAACCAGCAGGTGATTCTTAATATTTTGATGGGGTTTCCAGCGGAAAAGCAGGTGACATATGTCGGACAATTGTCTGCCGATCCACTGGATTTTGACAAGTCCATGATGGAATGCCTTGGGTGTGCCCTGGAAAATCGTCCGGAGATGGAAATTTCCGATATCAGCCTGGAAATGGCAAAAAAAGAGCTGGCCATTCAGTCGGGACAGTTCAGTCCCAAGATTACCGCCAGTGCGGATTATTACGTCCGCAACAATTACTATGATGCAAAAGCGCGCAATGCCATGGGTCAGGAATACAGCCAGGACCAGGAAAACGAATACTGGACCGCCATGATTCAGCTTCAGTGGGATTTCAATCTGGGCGGGCGGCAAATTTATCAGCGGGCCAAAGCCGGCCATGATCTCTCTCGTCTGCAGCAAAATCAAAAAATTACCCGTGATCAGATTACTGCCCAGGTGCAAATGAGCTATACCAGCCTGCTCGAAGCCAGGGAACGTATTGCTTTTTCGCAAACGGCCCTGAATTCCGCCCTTGAAGGATATGATCGGGCCCAAAAACGCTACCAGGTTCAGATGGGAACCATTGCCGAGCTGCTGGACATCCAGGCAAGCCTTACCCGTGCCGAAGCCAACTGCAATCAGGCGATTGTGGATTACCAGCTGAGTCTTGCCAATCTCATTTATGCCATCGGAATGCAAGATACCGGTGTCGATGAAAAAATCCATTGATCCGTGTGCCCCCTGCGGGGTAAACTATCTATGGTTTTCCAGTGTTTTATGAACCAATACAGGGAGTCGTTATGAAAAAATTTTTAAAAAAATGGATGAAATACTTTGCCTTTGCCGGATTTTTCAGCATGTTTATCAACACCCTGGCCCTGACCTTTCCCATCTATATGCTGGCAATTTACGACCGGGTATTAACCAGCCACAGCATGCCCACTCTGATCACCATCACTGTCTGCGCCATTACCGCGCTGATTGTGCTGGGCCTGCTGGATTTCTTAAGATCGCGGCTTCTGGTCCGCGCCGGCGTGGACATGGATAAAACACTGAGCCGGCCGGTGCTTTCCCAGATGCTGAAAGCCGCCTGCAGCATCAAAAAAAGCACTTACAGTGAAGGGCTGAAAGATTTAAATGTCTTGCGGAACTATTTTGCCGGCAATGCGGTTTTTGGGTTTTTTGACGCCCCGTGGACCCCGATTTACCTGCTGGTGATCTACCTGATGCACCCTGTCCTTGGATTCTTTGCCATTGGCGCGGCAATTTTATTGTTCATGCTCGGCATTTTGCAGGAACTGCTCACCCGCCGGCGATCCGCCACCGCCAGTGCCATTGGCACACAGGAGCGGGAATTTATCAGCACCAGCATGAGAAACGCGGAAGCGGTCAATGCCATGGGCATGCTGGACGGTATCCAGGACCACTGGAAAACACTCAACACGGAAATCATGATTCTGCAGACTGAAGCCAACCGGTTTGCAGGGGTTATGAACGCCATTTCAAAAAGTTTCAGACCCGCCACCCAGGTGTTGATTTACGGGATCGGCGCCTATCTGGTGCTTCAAAACCAGTCCACCGCCGGTGTGATCATTGCGGCATCTATTATCATGCGGCAGGCCCTCAACCCCGTGGAGCAGATCATGAACACCTGGCGTCAGACCATTGATGCCAGGGGCGCCTACAAAAGAATGGATGAATTAATCAAAACCACGGATGTGGAAGAAAAAATGGAACTGCCGCCGCCGGAAGGACAGTTATCGCTCGAAGGCGTTTCCCTTGGAATCGGAGAAAAAATGATTCTCAATAATATTTCCTTTTCCCTGCAGCCGGGAGAACAACTCGGACTGATCGGTCCCAGCGGGTCCGGAAAAACCACTCTGTGCCGGCTCATTCTCGGTATCTGGCCGGCCATGTCCGGCACCGTTCGCTTGGATGACGCGGATGTGTACAAATGGGATAAAAATCATTTGGGCGCCTATATCGGCTATCTGCCCCAGGAAATCGAATTTTTTTCCGGCACGGTCAGTGAAAACATTGCCCGCATGGGAGAGGTTGACCCTGAAAAGGTTATTCAAACTGCCCAGATCGCCGGTATCCATGAAATGATCCTGAAACTGCCCAATGGATATGATACCCGGATCGGCAGCAGCGGGATTCGCCTTTCCGGGGGCCAGCGCCAGCGCGTGGCCCTGGCCAGAGCGCTTTACGGTCAGCCGAAACTGGTGGTTCTGGATGAACCGAACTCAAACCTGGATGATGCCGGTGAACAGGCCCTGTTGAAAGCCCTGGCAAAACTCAAGGAATTAAAAATAACAACCCTTGTTGTAACCCACAAGCCTTCGCTGCTCAATACAGTGGACAAAGTTGTGATTCTTAAAGACGGCCAGATAGCGGACTTTGGTCCGAAGGAAGAAGTATTCAGCCGGCTGCTTGGCGCGCAACAGAAACCCAACGCCAAGCCGATTATTTCCGGTGGCAAACAATTATCAACTTAACCGCATCACCCGGCACAAAGGGCGATGACATGGCTTTTTGGTTTTATTTTCAGGAGACACACACTTTATGGGAACAAAAAACAGCATCAGCGAAGACAAATCTCTCAAAACCGACCCTAAACCGCTAATCATAGCCGGTATCATTGTTATTTTTATTTTTTTCGGCGGCTTAACCGCCTGGTCATATTTTCTGCCGTTTTCCGGCGCCGTGATCGCCCCGGGCACGGTTGAAGTTTCTCAGGAGAAAAAAACCGTCCAGCATCTGGAAGGGGGCATTATTGATAAAATTCTTGTACAGCCCGGAGATCTTGTTCAGGCCGGTCAGTCCCTTATCATCCTCAAACGTTCAACCGTGGACGCCTCGGTTTCCCTGATGACCGGTCAGATTTATACCAAAATGGCGGAAAAAGCCCGTCTTGAAGCAGAAAGCCAAATGGCGGACGCCATCAAATGGCCGCCATCATTAAAAGAAAATCGCAGTGTCGCGGATGTATATGATGCCATCCAGAAAGAAGAATCCATTTTTAACTCCCGACGGATGGATCTGGACGGCCAGGTATCGCTTTTAAATTCGCAGATTGAACAGTTAAGAGAACAGGTAGAAGGTGCTCAGGAGGAACTGAAAGCGCAATATGAAATAAAATCCATCTATGAAGATGAAATTCAGGCCAAACAGGCGCTTTTCAACGAAGAATACATAGACAAAGCGCAACTAATGCAACTCAAGCGGCAAATGGCAGAGACCAAGGGAAGAATTGGAAAATTAAAGCAGACCACGGCGGAACTGAATCAGAAAATTGAAGAATTCAAACTGCGGATCGTCAACCTGAAAAACAAATACAAAGAAGAAGCCATTTCCGAAATGGGGAAAGTTCAGAATACGCTTTTCGAACTTCAGGAAAAACTCCGGCCCAGTGAAGACGCCTTGCAGCGATTAACCATCAAAGCGCCCATTGCCGGTGAAATCATCAACATGCGGTTTCGTTCAGAGGACAGCGGCGTCATACAGCCCGGCCAGCCGATTCTGGATATTGTTCCGCTAAATGCCGAACTGATTATCGCGGCCCAGATCCGTCCGGATAAAATCACCCATGTTAAAAAAGGGCAGAAAACCCGGGTGGAGCTATCGGCATTTAATCGCCGGACAACACCGCCGGTGATGGGAGAGGTTATTTATATTTCCGCGGATCAGGTAAAACAAGAGACCTCGGCCGGCGTGATGTCTTTTTACCTGGCGCATATTCAGGTCCCTGAATCAGAGCTGGAAAATGTCGGCGCTTACCTGTCTCCCGGTATGCCGGCCATGTGTTATATTGAAACCGACACCCGAACCATTTTAGGATATCTGCTGGAACCGATACTGCAGGTGGTGGACAATTCCCTTCGGGAATCCTGAATCTGATGGCGGTAAGTCGGGATTCACATCCCGACAAAAAAAACAGCATGAAGGTGTATTGTCAAATACACCTTCCCCCCCTTACAGCACTTACAGCAGCACCTTCTGATACAGCGCGTTAAACTGAATTTCCGCTTCCAGGAGCTGGCGGGAGGACAGGCGGCTTTTGACGATGTCCCGCTGGCCGGCGGCAACGGGTTCTCCCTGCACCGCTGCCAGGGTCATCCAGGCATAGGCCTGAATGTCGTCTCTGGCCACGCCATGGCCGTTAAAATACATCAGGGCCAGGCTGTACTGGGATTGCACGTTTCCGTTTTCAGCCGCCATTTTATAAAATTCAAAGGCTTTTTCAAAATCACGGTCCACCCCGATGCCATTGTAGCACATGCCGGCAAACCGATTCTGGGAATACACGCTGCCGGCCCGGGCCGCTTCTTCATGCCACACGGCAGCCGTCACCAGATCCTGTTCCACCCCCATGCCATTGTCATAGAATACCCCCAGCCGGCTCATGGCCTTGAAACAGCCGTCATCCGCGGCCTGGCGATAAAAACCAATGGCTTTTTCCATGTCTCTATGCAACTCACCGGCCCCGGTTTCATACATCACCCCAAGGCCGAAAACAGCCTCCGCGGTTCCCTTCTCCGCTGCCTGGCGGCAAAGGGCCACGGCTTTTTTCTCATCTTTTTCAAGGCCCATGCTGCCGTTTAAATACATCATGGCCATCCGGTACATGGATTTTCCATCACCCGCATCCGCGGCTTTCTGATACCACTCCAGCGCCAGATCAGGATTGGGCGGTATTCCATGGCCCCGTTCGTACATCACGCCCAGGCAATACCAGGCCGGGGGGAAATCCTGCTGCGCGGCTTTTAAAAACCACTCCAGTGCCTCGTCATAATCCCGTTCCAGCCCTGCCTCACCATTAAAGTACAGCATACCGATGCTGAAGGCGGAAGCGACCACGCCATTGGCATCTGCCTGACGATACCATTTAAGGGCATTCTGATGGTCCTGGGGCACGCCCTGGCCTTTGTAATACATATCTGCCAGATGATGCTGGGCCTCGGCATAATCCGCCTGTGCGGCTTTTTCATACCAACGGGCTGCTTTTTCCAGATCCACCGGGGTGCCCGCTTCGCCGCTGTCAAGAATCACGCCGGCACTGTAATAATGCACGGGCAACGCATCTTCCTGGCCGGCGGCCTTTAAATACCAGCCGGCGGCCTGGGCACGGTTTTCCTCGGTTCCCAGGCCATGATTCAGCATATGGGCATAATTGTACTGGGGCAGGGAATAATCATCTGCCGCGGCAGCTTCGTAAAGATCCAGGGCCCGGTTCAGATCCTGCCCGACCCCCAGCCCGGTCTGGTACATGTATCCAAGGGTGTACTGAGCTGTCGGGCCGCCCAGATCAGCGGCTTTTGAAAACAATGCTGCTGCTTTTGCATAATCTTTTGTCACACCTTTGCCGTGAAAATACATAATGCCTTCTGCTGTCAGGCGCAGAATTTCCGGATCCGGCGGCTCCACCGCGGGCGGGGCATAGCCTTCCACCACCGCCGATGGAGCAGGCGCCGGAGGCGCTTCGGTTTCAGCGGGTTCGGGGTCCGTCCCTTCATCCGGCGCGTTTTGAAACTCAAAGGGTTCCGCATAGAGGGGACAGGTATCAATAAAGCCGGCCCCCCCTGCCATGACGGCAATCAACCCTATTGCAAAAAGCCATACCACTGGTAACCGATGGAATGCACTGGCGCGTGTCATTTTTTTCTCCCGAAGCCAAAAATTAATGAAACTACCTTATAATATTCAAAAAATGCAGTAATACGGCTGAAAAGTCAAGGGATTTATCAGATGCCGCGGGGTAAATGTATTTTGGTTTTTTCAGGCAGGCACAGTGGCCGTCTCTGCAAAGCATGGAGACGCTGACCGGTTCGCAGGGCAGACCACCGCGCCTGCCGTAAAAAAAACAGAACAAGTTCACAGTGAAACCTTTTCCAGATTCTGTGAATGTGGTAATCAATAGTGCATGCCGAAAAACGGCATGCCGGAAATTCAATGCAAACTGAAAAAGACCTTAAAAAATAAAGACCTTAAAATATGACTGTCACAACGCCTTCGGTTCTTGCGGGTGATGCCATTGCAGGGCTGCTCCGCAGGGGAATACTGCTGAGCGATGATGTAATTCATTTTATTGACTCCACTTTTTTAAACCCATCCGCGGCAGCGGTAGAGCAGCTCATAGATGATCCCGCCGCCTGCGAGGCAGACTCCCTTGCTGAACTGATCTTTTTTCCGGATCTGGCAATGCAGACCGCCCTGGAGCCGGTTCTGGAGGATACTGTATATACGCCGGATGATGTGGACACGGTAATTCATCAGGTGCTGAAAACCATCCGTACCGTAACGGTGACCTTTCCCCACGGCCGGGGCGGTTTTTCCGTGGCCCTGACCCGGGACATTGTCCAACAGCTGGTACACCGGCTGAATCTTTGCCGGCAAATTGATCCGCGCCTGTCCGCGGCAGTGTCCCGGGTGATTTCGGATCCATCAGAGCGTTACCGGCTCCGGGTGCGGCTGCGCAATCTCAGGCAGCCGCTGACGCCGGCGGCATGTGATTTTCTGTGCACTGCCATTGAAAAAATGTATGGTCAGTCCCCGTTTTTTGACGCGGCAAGCGTTCTGCTGCTGGCATTTTTTGAACAGAATGCCCCGGAAAAAAATATTTATGACGGGCTGATGCGGGAAAAAAAAGCCATTTTAAAAGCCATTGCCCGGTGGGAGAAAAACCAGACCGCTCTTGCCGGTCAAAACGTGGAAATGCTGATGCTGCGCGGGGTTTCAATTCAGGCCATCGATTCGGCAGCGGCCTGGCGAAACGTCACCCTGATTGACCATATCTGCCTCACCCTGTTTGGAAAAACCGAAACCATGGGGTTTGAACCGGCCCGGGAAATGACGGTGGCCTTTGAATAGGACACCCCGGTAACCTCTCCCCGGCTATTTCTGCCACGCATTTCGGGCGGCGGCTTCGGCTTCCGCACGGATTTTATCGTCTTCCGCAAGGGCGGCGGCTTTCTTAAAAATATCATGAGCTTTATTGCACTGGCCGGCTTTTTTGTAAGCCTCACCCAAATCCAGATACAGCCGGGCTTCCCCCGGGGCCTGGGCCACTGCTTTTTCAAGTGATGATACGGCCTCATCATATTCTCCCCGGGCCAGATACACCTGGCCCAGGCCATGATGGGCCTTGGGAAACTTCGGGGCCAGGTCCAGGGCTTCTTTGTAGTAGTATTCCGCTTTCCGGTGGTCTCCGAGCTTGAAATAAATAAACCCCAGATTGGACATGGGATAATGGGGCGTACCGTACAGCAGATCATCTTTGACCGCCTCAAAACATTCAATGGCCGCATCCCAGTTTTCCAGCTCCAGATAAGCAGACCCCAGGTTGTTTCGGGCAGGCGCATAATCCGGTTTCAGGTCCAGGGCTTTTTTAAAGTGTTTTACCGAAAGCTCGAGGTTGCCCTTGGCCATAAACGCCACGCCCAGATCATTTTGCAGATACGGATCATCCGGATACACATTTTCCGCCTTGAGAAATTCCCTGAGGGCCCGGGTATATTCCTGCTGGGCCAGATAAGCCTCTCCCAGATCCCGGAGGGCTTCAGAGCGCTGTTTTTTAAGCATTTTCTTTTCTGATGCGCACGCTCCCAGGCTCAGCAAAATGGCCAGGGTCCAGATGACAACATGGATCATTTTTCTTTTCACAGCGGTTTCTGCTCCTTTTTTTGCAGTGGCAATCTTTTGGCAATAAGCTTTTTCTGGTTATCCATTTGGATCAAGTTATTCATGTTGCCATGCCTCAAGGCCGTTTGTAGTGTGCCCGTGAGGGCATATAATCTAACGCCTTACGGCGTCACTACGAATCATAGTACCCGAGCTTGAGCCAAGTGGATAATCAGAAAACTTTTTTATGGTAATCGCTATCAGTTATCGCTGGATAGTAATCACCCGGACACCCTGCCGGTTCAGGAAAGACAAAATCAACGCATCAATATCCGCATCCGTGATCAGCACCTTTACCGGGCCGGTTGCCGCGGCTCCAGAAATCAGGCGGCCAGACACCTGAACCTCCGCGTTAAAGGCCGGGCTTCTATCTGCCCCGGCAAAAACCGGATTATCTTCTGTTTGCAGCGGCATCAGCCGCAACAGGGCATCGGCAATGGCCCGGCCCCGAACCCCGGGGGAAAATTGCAGCACCCGGAATCCGGTCTGTTCAATGGCGGTTACCGCATCCCCCTGAAGATCGCCGAAATCAATCAGAAAATCACTGCCCGGCGCCATTGTCAGCAGATTGGACAGGGCATTGACCTGAAATCCGGCATAGGGAAAAGAAACTTCCACATTTTCCTGATATTTCATGCCCAGTGCCGCGGCAAATTCCCTGACAAACCCCTTGGGTTCAGACCCGTCCAGAACACTGACAGACCCCCGGGCCGGCGGTGCTGAGGGTTCCAGCCCGGCCGGGCCGAAAAAATTTTCCCGGTCAATCCATTCCGAAATCACCAGTTGACGGGACATAAGGTAATGACATAGTTCATCGGCCATTTTCTCTTGTTTTGCGTTGATCAGGGTAACACAGACGTTGCCGGCACCGCCGGGATTGTCATAAATCAGTTCCCCCCGCACGGTCACCTGAACCGGCGGGTCCTGAACGGAAAAAAGATTGTCGCACCCGTCCGGATCCAGCAGCTGGCAAATGGTGTATAAAAGCTCCCGCAAGGAAGCATCATAAGACAGGGTAACAATATGCACATCATCCCAGAACCCGGTTATCGCGGCCTGCACTTCCGAAGTGAGAGAAGATGCCCTGCCGAACAGAATCCGCCGGCCGGAGCCGAATTCCATCACCGGCGTGGCCGCCAGATTCAGGGTCAAATCCGGCTTTCCGGGCCGGGGAAAAAAATATTCTCCCGTGTCCAGGAGCTGGGCACTGAAAATCGCCGCGGCTTTCTTAAATATGGAGGGCAGCGCCACAATGGGTTCCGGAGGAGATGACTTTTCAGGCGGTTTTGCCTTTTCTTCGGCCGGCGGCGGGGTGTCGGGGGCCGGTTTTGGTTCCGGTTCAGGCGCTGGCGCTGCTGCTTCAGGTTCAGGTTCGGGTGCCGCTGCTGGCGCGGGCGCGGGCATGGCAAACATGGGTTCCGGCTTCACCCGATCCAGTGTCGGGAAAAAGGTTTCCGCGGGCTCCGGCACAACCCCCTCCCGGGCCACATCTGATGCGGCAGGTTTTGATAATTCAGGGGCCGTTAAGTCGGCCGACGCAGGAACCGGGTCCGCGGCAACTGGCGGCGGAATTCGGGCCTCCAATGGGATATCCATGACTTGCGCCTTCCGGACCTGGGGGGTTTCTTCCACCACCAGTTCGCCGGCCTCGTCAAAAACATCCGCATACCATAATTCGTCCCGGATGGCAGGCACGGGAACATTAATGTTCTGGCCCACCCGGATCAGATTGAGATCCTTGATATCCGGGTTCAGATACTTGAAAATTTTAATGGCTTCCTTGTACGGCCGGGTGCTGTAGCGGCCGAATTTTTTCGCAATCAGGGCGGACACGCAATCCCCCTGCTGCACCACGTAATTCATGGAATTCTGCTGCAGCTGGCGGGGAATATTGGTAATGGTGATCAGCGGAATGGTAACCGTGCCGGTGTCCTGGCCTTCAAGGGTGTCGGGTTCAATAATCCGCAAAGGAATCAGAAGCCGCTGGTCCGGATAAATCAGATCAATGTCTTTGACCGCCGGGTTCAGTCGCTTGAAAATGTTCAGAAACATGGGGAAATCCCGATACGCGATTTCCCCCCGCTGCTTGAAAAGCTTGGTCACATAATCGTTTTTTTTGACCAGATACGCATCGCACAGCACCTCCCGGCCCTGGTCCTGGCACACCACAAATTTTTTCTCCAGAAACGCTGCATGGGCCGCGGCAGCCGGCATCAAAAAAATCCATGCACATGCCGTAAGACAGATAAAAAATGCGGCGCCCCTGAATTTCATATTCCGTTACACCTTTTCAAGATGCAGAATGGCGGCAATTTCCGCTGATGTCCGATGTACAAATCGGGAAAGATCGTCCCCTTCAAGGGGTTTTCCCGCCTCGGGCACGGCTTTCAGATCCGCCGGCCGCACCAGTTGCGGGCTGTTGACCAGGGCCGGGTCCGGGGTCACTTCATATTCTGGCGGAAAACGGTCTGAAAAATACATGTCCTGAAACCCGGAAAATTTGAGCGCATGGGCCGTGGAATCCAGCACCGCGGTTTCCCCTTCAAAAACAAGCCCGTTTTTGCGGGCCGCGATAAGACCGGCAAGGCATTCCCCGCCATGGGTACAGGCCACATGGCCGTTGCGGTTGGCGGTAAGCTGGCAGTCCATGATTTCCTGTTCTGTCACTTCCGATACAAACACCTGCTGGCGGCCGGCTTTTTTGTTGTATTCGTCCACCAGATAAATCACCCGGGGCATGGACACGGGATTGCCGATCATGGCAGCCTGGGCCACGCTCGGCCGGACATGCACCGGCGTAAATCGGCGTTTTTCCGCATCCGGCTCCAGGTAATACTTGTACACCGGGTTGGCGTGTTCGGACTGGACCCCGATAATTTTCGGCAGCACGTCAATAATGCCGGTATCATAAAATTTCAGAAAACCGCTCATCACCGCGGTGATGTTGCCGGCATTGCCGATGGGCACCACCACGGTCTTGTTTGCCATATCATACTCAAAATCCTGGGCAATCTCATAGGAATAGGATTCCTGGCCCAGAATCCGCCACGCATTTTTGGAATTGAGCAGGGCCACGTTGTAATTTTCCGACAGGGCTTCCACAATTTTCATGCAGTCGTCAAACACCCCGGGGATTTCAAACACCGACGCCCCGCTGCCCAACGGCTGGGCCAGCTGCTGGGGGGTGACCTTGCCCTGGGGCAGTAGCACCGCGGACGTTACGTGATCAATCAGGTAAGACGCATACAGGGCAGCGGCTGCGGACGTATCGCCGGTGGAAGCGCAGATGGCCAGGACATCAGACACATGGCCCTGACGGATCAGGTATTGAATGTAGCTCAAGGCACTGGCCATGCCCCGGTCCTTGAAAGACGCGCTGGGATTCTGGCCGTCGTTTTTAAAATAAAACCGGCATCCGGCCAATTCCTGAAGCCTGCGGTTGGATTCCACCACCGGGGTGTGGCCTTCGCCCAGATAAATCACCGCATCCAGCGGCATGACCGGGCCGATGAATTCATGATACCGGTAAATGCCTTTAAGGGCCGGAATATTGAGCATTCTGCGGTAATCAAAAATCTGCCGCCAGGTGGGGCCGGGGATTTTCTTTAACCGGTCAAAATCCGGATCATGCAGCAGGAGCACTTTGCCGCAATGGGGGCAGATATACAGCAGTTTTTCAATGCCGAATTCCGCATTGCAGCCAAGGCACCGGTAAATCAGGTTTCCGGAGGGTTCGGGAATCAGATGGGGCTGGATATAATCAGGAAAATCGTGTGGTTTCATATTGGATGCTTTCGAATGCGTGGGTCTTGAAAATCATTAACAAAACGCCTGTCAGGGCGCAATAGTTTCCCGGCCGCCCATGTAGGGCCGCAATACTTCCGGAACCACCACCGACCCGTCCGCCTGCTGGAAATTCTCCAGGATCGCGGCAAGGGTGCGTCCCACGGCCAGGCCGGAGCCATTTAACGTGTGCACCGGTTCCGTGCCTTTTTTTCCTTTCCGGCGCAACCGGATGCCCGCGCGCCGGGCCTGAAACCCCTCGAAATTGCTGCACGAGGAAATCTCCCGGTATTTGTCCTGGGCCGGCATCCACACTTCTATATCATAGGTTTTGGCCGCGGAAAACCCCAGATCACCGGTGCACAGGGTCACCACCTGGTAGGGGAGTTCCAGGCGGCGCAAAATGTCTTCCGCGTTTGAAAGCAGGGTTTCCAGCTCATCATAGGAGGCCTCAGGGGTGGTGAACTTCACCATTTCCACCTTGTTGAACTGATGCTGACGGATCAGTCCCCGGGTGTCTTTGCCGTAGGAACCGGCCTCAGACCGGAAACACGGAGTGTAAGCGGTATAATAAATGGGCAGCTGATCCTCATCCAAAATTTCATCGGCAAAGATATTGGTTACCGGCACTTCCGCGGTGGGAATTAAAAAATAATCCCAGTTTTCCAGCTTGAACAAGTCTTCCTGAAATTTGGGAAGCTGGCCTGTGCCGGTCATGGATTTGCGGTTTACAATAAACGGGGGCAGCACTTCAGTATAACCGTGCTCCCGGGTGTGCACATCCAGCATAAAACTGATAAGGGCCCGCTCCATCTGGGCGCCCGCGCCGAAATACAGGGGGAACCGGGCCCCGGTGATTTTTGCGGCCCGCTCAAAATCCAGGATCTTTAATGCTTCCCCAAGGGTCCAGTGGGCTTTGGGGGGAAAGGAAAATGCCGGGGGCGTGCCGTTCTTGCGCAGCACCGGGTTGTCGGTTTCATTTTTTCCCACGGGAACCGACGGATGCGGAATGTTGGGCAGCTGGATAAGCATATCGCTGACTTTTGCCTCACTGTCCGCAAGCTCTTTTTCCAGGGCTTTAATGCGGCCGGACACGGTGCGCATCTCCGTCACCAGGTCGTCGGCATCCTTGCCGTCTTTTTTCAGCGCCGCGATATCCCCGGAAACCACGTTGCGCTGGTGGCGCAGGGCTTCCAGTTCCACCAGAATTTCCCGCCGGGCGGTCTCTGTTGCCAGAAAGGTGTCCAGCTCGGCCGCATCCCCCCGTTTTTCAAGGGCATCGTGCACTTCTTCCAAATTTTGTCTGACGTACTTGATTTCCAGCATATCATCCCTATTTTAATATAAATTCACCAAAACGGTGATACTGGTAAAATATAAAAAAATATCACAGGCAAATAATGCCCGTCAATCATTATTGCAATTTTATCATTTTTATGCCATAGCAGGAAAATAGCCATTTTTATTGACCCCCAATCCGGTCTTTTATTTTGGTAGAACCATAAGATGGAGTGACGTAATGGAGGATCTTAAAGAAAAAAAACAGGAAATCCGGACCCAGGTGGAGAAAATGCTGGCCGCGTTTTCAGCAGCGGAAATCCTTGAGAAACAAAGACTGATCGAAGAGCAGCTCTTTGATTTTGCCAATTTCAGAGAAGCGGAAAAAACGCTTTTGTATATCAGTCATCCCCGTGAAATGGATATGTCCAAAATTTTAAAGCGTTGCAGCGCTTCACCCAAGGAAATCGTGCTGCCCCTTTTTAACGGCGACAGCAACGGGGCAAAGCTGTATAAAATTACCGATATTAAAAAAGATCTGCGCTCCGGGCCGGGCAATATTCTGGAGCCGGACCCGGACCGGTGCAAACCCGTGTCCATGGATGACATTGATATTGCCCTTATCCCGGGGATTGCATTTGATGAAAAAGGCGGCCGCCTGGGCATTGGCAGCGGCCGCTATGACCGCCTCATGGCTAAGCTGCCCATTACCGCCCGAAAAGTGGCCTGCGCCACGGAAGCGCAGATGACTCCCCTTATCCCCATGGAATCTCATAACAAATACGTGGATATTATTATCACGGAAAAACGGATTATTTATAAAATCTAAATGAAGCCAATTGTAGCGATCATCGGCCGGCCCAATGTGGGGAAATCCACCCTGTTCAACCGCATCACCCGCACCCGGGATGCCCTGGTAGATAATTTTCCCGGCGTTACCCGGGACCGGCATTACGGCACGGCGCTGTGGAATGATGTGGCCTTTTCCGTGATCGACACCGGCGGTTTTTGCACCGGGGATGCGGATGTGTTTTCGTCCCTGAGCCGGGACCAGGTGCGTCAGGCCGTAAAAGACGCCACCGCCGTGGTGCTGCTGCTGGACGGCAAGGGCGGGGTATCGCCTTTTGACACAGAGCTGGTGGAAATCGCCCGGGAACAGTCAATTCCGGTGTTTTACGCGGTCAATAAAATCGACGGGTATGAAAAAGAAGACAACGTCAACGACTTCTACCGCCTGGGCATTGACACGCTCTTTCCCATTTCCGCGGAACACGGCTACGGCGTGCCGGATTTTCTGGATGCCCTGGTCCGGGTTCTGCCCGCGTCGGATCCGGAAGAAGAAACAGACACCGTCAAAATCGCCATTATCGGCCGGCCCAATGTGGGCAAATCGTCGCTTACCAACCGTATCCTGGGCGAAAACCGGGTCCTGGTGAGCGATATCCCCGGCACCACCCGGGATGCCATTGACACGGCCTGTGAAATTGACGGCCGGAAGTACCTGCTCATTGATACCGCCGGCATCCGCCGGAAAAAACAGGTATTTGAAAAACTTGAAAAAATCTCCATTCTCAAGGCGTTAAAAAGTATTGACCGATGCGATATCGCCCTGATCATTATCGATGCTGCCGAGGGAATCACGGATCAGGATGTTAAAATCGCCGGATACGCCTATGAACGGGGATGCGGCTGTATTTTTCTGCTCAACAAATGGGATCTGGTGGAAAAAGACGACCACACCCTGAAACGGTTCACGGAAAAACTGCGCATGGCGGCAAAATTCATGGGATATGCGCCGGTTTTTCCGATTTCCGCGCTGACCGGAAAACGGGTGCCGAAAATTTTCAGTATGGTGGATAAGGTCTATGCCCAGTACACCAGCCGGGTTGCCACCGGGCCCCTGAACAAAATTTTTGAGCGGGCCATTTTAAAAACCGAACCCTCCCTGCACCAGGGCCGGCGGCTCAAATTTTTCTACGCCACCCAGATATCGACCAAGCCGCCCACCTTCATCTGTTTTGTCAATTTTCCCGACGGCATCCATTTTTCATATCATCGCTATCTGATCAACCAGATCCGCCTTGAAACCGGCCTGGATCAGACCCAGGTGCGGCTGTATTTCAGAAAACGGAAAGAATCCACGGACCGGGTATTCTGGAAAAAAAAGCCGGCGCACAACCCCCGGAAAAAACGCAGAATATAAATCAGGTAAATCGGGATCGGGATCGCCATCGGGATCGGGATCGATCCCCACGGCGACCATTCAGCCTGTGGAAAATGGATAACCGGAAAAAAATTTTTCATGACAAAATCCGGCAACAAAAACGACACTGCCACCCTGGATCTGTTTGAACACCAGGCGGAAAAAGCCACAGCCGGCACCCGGCCGCTGGCCGACCGCATGCGGCCGGCCATTCTGGACGATTTTATCGGACAGGACCCGGCCGTAGGAGAACACTCCCTGATCCGCAGCGCCATTTTACAGGACCGGATTTTCTCCATGATTCTGTGGGGCCCGCCGGGCTGCGGCAAAACCACCCTTGCCCGCATTATCGCGCGTCAGACAAAATGCCATTTTACCCATTTTTCCGCCGTGCTTTCCGGCGTGAAAGACATCCGCAATGTGATTGAGGCTGCCAAACAACAGCGCAACCTGTATCACACCCGGACCATTGTGTTTGTGGATGAAATCCACCGGTTCAACAAGGCCCAGCAGGATGCGTTTCTGCATCATGTGGAATCCGGGCTCATCACCCTGATCGGCGCCACCACGGAAAATCCCTCTTTTGAGGTCATTGCGGCCCTGCTTTCCCGGTGCCAGGTCATAACTCTATCGCCCATGCGCGACGACCACATGAAAATTCTGCTGCAGCGGGCCCTGGATGACGTGGACAACGGCCTGGGCCGGCTGGGGCTCATCTATGCAGACGATGCCCTGGATCACATCATCCAGATGTCTGACGGAGACGCCCGGGCCGCCCTGAATGCCCTGGAAATATCCGCAGCCCATGCTTCCGCCCGCCTGCCCCGAAAAAGCAGGGAACAAGACGGGGAAAAGCGGAAAGTGGCACTGCCGGATGTGGAAACCGCGCTTCAGCGGAAAGCCCTTGCCTATGATAAATCCGGGGAAGGCCATTTCAACCTGATCTCCGCGTTTCACAAAAGCCTGCGGGGCAGCGACCCGGACGCGGCCCTTTACTGGCTTGGCCGGATGCTCTCTTCCGGGGAAAATCCCCTGTATGTGGCCCGCCGCATGGTTCGTTTTGCGTCCGAAGATGTGGGCAATGCCGATCCCCAGGCCCTGACCGTTGCCATAGGGGCCATGGAGGCCTACCGGTTTCTGGGCTCTCCCGAAGGCGACCTGTCCCTGGCCCAGGCCGCTGTTTATCTTGCCACGGCCCCCAAAAGCAACAGCATCTATAAAGCCTATGGCAAGGTTCTGCAATCTATTGAACAAAACGGCGCCCTGGCGGTTCCCCTGCACATCCGCAACGCCCCCACCCGGCTGATGAAAGACATCGGATACGGCAAAGGCTACAAATACGCCCACGACTACAAAGACGGGTTTGTGCCCCAGGACCACCTGCCGGAAAAACTGCAACATGAAATTTTCTACACCCCCACCAGCCGGGGCTATGAAAAAATCGTCAAAGACCGCCTGGACAAATGGCGGGCATTGAAAAAGCAAATGCCTTCTTCTAAAATACCTGAGCCGTAATCAGCGGCTGATCATAAACTCAAAAAAGCCCTTCTTGACAACCGTACCGGAAACAAGTACTGTTATTTAAAAATACCGCTAAAAAGGAAATCCTGTGCATGGAAGAGACAACAGCAAACGAATTTAGAAAAAAATTAAAGCATTATGCTGATAAATCAATTTTTAACCATGAGGTCGTGAGGGTAACAAGAAGAAATGGGGAAAATTTTGTCATCCTGGGAGAAAAAGATTGGAAGGCAATTGAAGAAACAATATATCTGAATCAGTTTCAGGGGCTGGTAAAAAGTATCCACGACGCAGCCAAAGAACCCATAGAAGATGGCACACCGCTTGAGGATCTGAACTGGTGAAGTGGAAGGTCATCCTATCCAAAAAAGCGGTTAAAGACGCCCAAAAATTAAAACAGGCCGGATTAAAACACCAGGCCCAAACCCTGCTCTTGCTGTTGACGGAAAATCCTTTTCAAACACCGCCTTCATATAAAAAACTGGTGGGCAATTTAGAAGGGTATTATTCCAGACGGATCAATATTCAGCACCGCCTGGTTTACGCCGTCCACAATGACGAAAAAATGGTTCATGTACTCAGAATGTGGACCCATTATGCGCCGTGAGTAAAAAAAATTGTCATTGTGTCCAGCTTCCATTCACCCGAATTCAAAACTTTTCAGACATTAAATCCAAAACCATCCTCAGTAATCATAAAATGATTTGTTCTTTCATAACATTTTTTATATATTGCTTCCATGAAATCCATTCTCCTATGCTGGATCGGCCTGACCGATCTAAAGGCATCAGCGGGCGCTCCTGATTCCGGAACCGGTCGAGGCCCCATCGGACAGGCCGCAATCTCCAAGCCCTTTGATGAAATCAATCTCATCAGCGACCGGCCCGAAACTGAATCCGACAAGTATGTCAAGTGGCTTCAAAGCCAAACAAAAATCCCCATTGTTCTTCACTTCGCAAAGCTCTCCGGCCCCACGAATTTTGGAGAAATTTATGAAGCCGCCACATCCGTTGCCACAGAAATTCTAAAGCGTCATGGTGAGGATGCATCACTGACCTTTCACCTCAGCCCCGGCACCCCGGCCATGGCTGCTGTCTGGATCATCCTTTCAAAAACCCGCTTTCCCGCTGCGCTGATTGAATCCTCCATCCGGGAAGGCGTTAAAACCGTTTCCCTTCCCTTTGATATTTCCGCTGAATTCATCCCACACCTGCTCCGCAAACCCGATACCCGGCTGGAACGGCTGAGTCAATGCCTGCCGCCGGATGCGCCGGAATTCGCGCACATCATCCACCGCAGCGAACCCATGCAGCGGCTGGTGGCAAAAGCCCAATATATCGCCCCCCGTTCGGTTTCCGTGCTCATCGAAGGGGAATCCGGCACCGGCAAAGAACTGCTGGCCCGGGCCATTCACGAATCCAGCCCCCGGCGCGGCAAATCCTTTGTGGCGGTGAACTGCGGCGCGATCCCCGCCGAACTAGTGGAATCCGAACTTTTCGGCCATGAAAAAGGGGCCTTCACCGGCGCGGACCGGCTGAAAAAAGGCTATTTTGAAAGCGCGGACACCGGCACCCTGTTTCTGGATGAAATCGGCGAGCTGCCCTTGGCCGCCCAGGTCAAGCTGCTCCGGGCGCTTCAGGAAAAGGAAATCATCCGGGTGGGCGCAACCGCTCCCAACCCCATCGATGTTCGAATAATCGCAGCCACCAATCGCAACCTCATCGCGGAAGTGGCCGAAGGCCGATTTCGGGCGGACCTGTTTTACCGCGTCGCGGTGGCTGCTTTCCGGCTCCCGCCGCTGAGAGAAAGACCCGGCGACATCGGCCTGTTGATCGATTTTTTCATGAAACAGATCAATCGGGAAAGCGCATCCGATCCCTATTTCAAACATAAAAAAATTTCTCCATCCGCAAAAAATTTTATGATTCAGCACGGCTGGCCGGGGAATATCCGGGAGCTTCAAAACACCCTGCTCCGGGCCGCCATCTGGACCCCGGATGCGGTGATCCAGCTGGAAGACATGCAAGATGCTGTACTTCCATCGCCCAACGATACCAAAGAAAACCTTATGGAATTGCCCATAGATAAGGGGTTTCATTTGCCGTCTCTGATGCAAAAACTTGCAGGCCATTATCTGCACCAGGCAATGGCACAAACAAATGGAAATAAAACAAAAGCCGCTGAAATATTGGGATTATCCAACTATCAGACCCTGAGCAACTGGCTGAAAAAATATGAGGTCGAATAAATTTGGCACGACAACTGCATTAATGGATCACCAACAAACAATCGAAACAAAATTTTAAAAATAACCCGCATAGGAAATCATCATGTTCATCACCAGCATCACCATTGAAAATTTCAAAGGCATCCGGGATCGCGTGACCATCGACCTCAAACCCATCACTCTGCTCTTTGGCCCCAACAGCGCGGGCAAAAGCACTATTATCCAGGCCCTGCATTATGCCTGGGAAGTCATCGGCCGGCATAATCTCGACCCGAATTTCACGGAATTCGGGGGCCGGGAAATGGATTTGGGCGGATTTGAGAATCTGGTGTACGGGCATGATCTGAGCCGGTCGATTGCGATACGGGTGGATATGGATATTTCTAAGACAACATTGCCCTTTTATTCAGATGACCCACAATTGATTGGGTGGCATCAGGCTGCGGGGATATTTGACCATGAAAACATTTTTTGCTGGAATTTCAACCATTGCGCAGGCAGTTGGCTAAGCAGCTTAAAAATTGAAAATGTTAGCCCTTCATCCGCCTGGGTTGAACTGGAAATTTCTTGGGATAATAACAACAAGAAAGCCTATGTCTCAAATTATGAAGTGGGCTTCGATAATGAGCCTATTGCCAGAATTAAATCTTCTCTTAAAGAAAACAAGGTGTATATAAATTATATAAATTTTTCTCATTGGTTATTAACCTTTCCCAGCAAACGAAGAATGGAGCAAGCATTTAAAGAAATATTAAATGACGATACAAAAAACATAGGTGAGTTTGACCGGGCTTTTTACTTCAAAGACCTAATAGAGAATGCCTATTTAGATCCCGAGTCATGGTTAGACCCAAACTTTTTTACTCCCGAAGAATACATAATCCTTAGTGAATTAGTATATTCTTATAAAGAGGCTGATAATTCAGATGCATTCTTAGAAATAAATAGTGATAAAGAAACAAAGTTAAAAAATATTATAGATGAGATATATCCTTCTTTAGAAAAAACTGAAAAAGAAGATGGTGAGAAATTCGTAAAAGAAATATTAAAAATATCTGAAGCAGGCACCTTAAAGGATAAAAGAGTTAGAGAATACCTTAGAGATAAAAACAGTTTATCATCAGAATATGATCTTTATTCCCCGTTTTTTCCTTATGAATTTTTATTTTTTTGTTTACAACTTTTGCCATCAGGATCCTTATCTCAAAATTTTAAAATACCGTTAAAACAGGATGATGCCTTGCCGAAATGGGATATAGAAGATTTTCTCACAATAAGTTTTGACGCACCAATGCCTGAACACACGGGCGAATATCCGAGAGCGATAAACTCCGCACTAACTCAATTCATCGTTGGCCCCGGCCAATTATTAAAAAATGAAATCAAGAAATTGAGCTATCTGGGTCCCATCCGCAGCCGTATTCCCCGCAACTATGTTCCCAACCGGTATGTTGAAAAACAAAACTGGCCGGACGGCCTGGCTGCCTGGGATGTGCTGCACAAAAAAGAGGAAGAAATCGTCAAGCAAACGGATTTCTGGATGGCCGACCGCTTGAATAGCGGATACCATATTACTCGGAAAACATATAAGGAAATCGATGTTGACCGATTAGCTGAAAAACAAGCCGATCTTCAGGCAATTTACAATACCGCGCCTGCCAAAACCCGGCTCTTCCTGATGGATCAAAAAAGCGGCGTCGAAGTCCAGCCCCCGGACGTGGGCGTTGGCATTTCTCAGGTGATTCCGGTCATCGTATCAGCCCTTTATTTTAAGGACGGTATCGTGACCATTGAACAGCCGGAATTGCACATCCACCCGGCCCTTCAGGTAACCCTGGGCGATTTATTTATCTCCCAAATCCAGAAAGAAGAACCTCCCTGTTTTATCCTGGAAACCCATAGCGAACATCTCATGCTGCGATTTTTGCGCAGCATCCGGGAGACCGGTGAGGGGAAACTGTCGGAAGGCCGGTATCCTTTGACGCCGGACCAGTTGGCCATTTATTATATCGAACCCGGAAAAAACGGCCTGACTGTATCCCGAATTCGAGTGGATCAAGACGGTGAATTCATGGACCGCTGGCCCCGTGGGTTCTTTAATGAGCGGGTGGAGGAACTCTATTAACAATGATCTATGAATTTGCCCTGGACCCGGAACTGGTAGCACGCTGGCATGACCGGAAGGAATACTTTCCCTTCAAAGAAGCCTTTGGCATAAAAACCGGCCGGTTTATTGCCGCGTATCCCAAAAAATGGAAAAAAATGGCTTATGAGACATTCATGAACGGTCCGGATGCTCAAAATCAAAACGCTCTCATGAGATTATCCGCAATGTTGGATGATTTGTGGGAAAAAGCCATCAAACGGAAAAGCTCGTTTCCGGAAATAATCAACTGGCTGGAAAGGACCGAAGCCGAACATGCGATAAGACCGTTTCGTGGGGTATTGGCCGCCGGGAACCCCCGGAGTCGGGATTATGTCATCCATGCCGAAGACTTGATGGAAAACGGCCATCCCCTCTGGGATATTCCGGATGATCCGGTGGTGCCGAGAAAAGCCGAGGATTTGGCGGAAGCTGTTTCGCCACTTTTAAAAAAATGCCGGTGGGCTGTTATTGTGGACCCCAATTTCGATCCCGGAAAATCAAGATTTCAGGATACCCTTAAATGTTTTCTTATTGAATTTGCAGGAAATGACCAGGGCTGCGAAACACCGCATATTGAACTGCATACCGGCATTGACCGATTTTTTAAGAATCATGAAATCGGCGAAAACCGAAATCCTGACGACGAACAGACTGAGGTTCAAAAATTAACAAATAATTGCCGAAAATATCTGCCGCCTCTGATTCCAAAAAGCATGACCCTGAAAATTAAAATCTGGAAGCGCAAACCCGATGGCCAAAGGCTCCACAACCGCTATATTTTAACCGATTTGGCGGGCATTTCCTTCGGAACCGGCATTGATCACTCCGGCAGCTCGAATTCGGAGGAAACCGATGATATTACGCGCTTATCCGAAAAACAGTATGATCAACGGAGACGAGAATACCGGGACTCACCACAGGCTTTTGATTTGGTTGGAGAAGCTGATTTCATTGGTAAATCGACGGTAAAAACCCGCTGATTATAATTACCTAAAATTCACCATATAGGCTATTTCAAGTTGAGGTTTTTATAAAAAATATGATCCTTACAACACGTACAAAATGTTCAGTCGCCCAATTGATGGGCTTGCTCGATACAGAATTTGTTCAAATCCTTTTTGAAAAGCATGGGATCTATTGTGAAAGATTTAATAGCCAAATAGAGATAAGCAATGCTTTATTCTTGGCAGACAATCGTCAAATTGAATCTCTCATGGAAGAAATCGTGGCTACTTCCGGTGCGTTGCGAAACAAAATTTCTCCAAAATATATATTTGAAGAGCGTTGGAAGGATTTAACAAAATGCCTGTTGCTTGATGGATATCAAATAGCTGAAAAAACGATTATAAAAACGGAACCTTCCATAGAAGGTATCGTGCCGATGGAAGATGATTTGTCAAAAGAGCTGAAAAAATCTAATCTGTCACAATATGATGAAATTCAAACAAAGGTAGATTCCTCAGCAAATGCATTTAGAAAGGCGACCCCGAATTTAAACGATTGTCTTAACGATTCAAGAATTGCACTCGGAACCCTTGTTAGAAAAATTGCAGAACATTATGGATTCATAGTTGAAAATGACAGCAAAGCATGGGGTTCCTCTCTCCATTTTTTACGGGAACACAGTTTCATCAATAAAAAGGACGAGTATACATTATCATCCGTTTACACATTTATAAGCGATGGATCGCACAAGCCTCTTGGATTTACGGAAGAAGAATACACCCGGTTTGGAAGAAATCTTGCGACATCAATGACTTATTACATGGTTAAATTGTTTAATGGAAAGGAACAATCCTGACTGAAAAACATGAAACAAACTTTAATCATTAAACATTCATCCGGGAGGGCTTATGGGCCGATATCGCTCAAAGGGGTTTATTGATCTTCAACCCCTTAAATTTATAATTGACGTCATTGTGCTGGGCTTCAAGCTGGCGGTGTTTTATATTATAGCTTCCCTATGAAATCGGGGGTTGAAAATCTCTATTTTTTGAAAAGCTCGGCATGGGAACCCGTTCTTTCCAAATATAGGTCGTCGGCTGTCATGCGATAAATCAATATATAGTTTGGTTCTATGTGGCATTCACGATGCCCGCTCCATCTTCCGGACAAGCAATGATCGCGATGCCGGGGTTCCAGAGCCTGTTTTGAAACCAATTTATAATAACCAACCGCAATTTTTAAAGGTTTTTATTTTGCTTTTTGATTCTTTTGAAGTCTTTTTTGAACTGATCAACTTGAGGCTCCAGACCTTCCACCCAAAGAGTATGAAAGACTCGCTGTTGCCTACTGCCTTAGTTTTACGTCATTTGAAATTGGAGAAGTGATTCCTGAGAGTAAAATCAGAGATATCCGCAAAGAATTCGGGACAACAACCTTTGAAGATCGGTTTATAAGCAAAGATATGTGTTAGCATTTGGATAAAATCAACGAACATTTCACCAGAAGGACGTTTTCCTGCGATGACCCGGATACCCCTGGCAAATAATCGTATCTCATTTCTAAAAAAATCCGTTCAGAATTTTAAACCCGGCATCTGCACTGAACGGACCGTTATCTGGACAGAGTATCTTAAAAATCGGAAGAACAAACGCAAATCTGCCTGCATTCAGATTGCCGAGGCGTTTGGCCACGTTCTGCTGAATAAAACCATAAGAATCTTTCCCCGTGAGCTGATCGTCGGCAATTTCATCTCTAAGCAGGTGGGCGGTCAGATTACGCCGGAGCTGATCGATGTAAAATTGATGCAGGATATTTTCAAATTTCCGCGGCGAAAAACCAATCCATTGCAGATTTCCCCGGCTGAAACCTGGCAGCTGCTTCGTATATTGCCCTTCTGGATGCCACGCTTTGTTGCCATTCAGGCCGATAAGTCTCCTGTTACAAAAATTCAAAAACTTGTCAGCCAGTTGAAAGCTCATTTTTGCATATTCCGGATGATTCCGGCCACCGATTCCGATCGATCTCGGCCACCGATTCCGATTGATTCCGGCCACTGATTCCGGACGAAGTCGGCCACCCATTCCGACAGAAGTCGGCCGGTGATTCCGATTGATTTCGGCCACCCCTAAAAACTTTTTCTGAGTAATGCCTGACGCTGGTTAATCCAAACTCAAAAAGGTAAGTTGTGCCTCTTTTAACAATATACAGGAGGTGCAAATGCCGGCGGAGAGAATAACCATGCGCAAAATCAGAGAAGTTTTACGTCTAAAATTCGAATGCAGACTCAGTAATCGCAAAATTGCTAACAGCACTTCCATTGCTCGAAGCACGGTGAGCGACTATGTTCAAAGGGCTTTAGCCGCTGGGCTGTCATGGCCCATGCCCGAAGATATAGATGATGCTCAACTGGAAAAGATCCTTTTTGATCAGGTTCCGAACACCACCAAAGACCAGCGGCCTCCCCTGGATTTTTCCAAGATCCACAAGGAACTCAAACGCAAAGGTGTCACCCTCATGCTGTTATGGCATGAATATAAGGCGGAGAATTCCCAAGGGTATCAATACAGTCAGTTCTGCCATCTTTACCGGCAATGGTGCAATAAACTCGACCCGGTGATGCGACAGGATCACCGGGCCGGAGAAAAACTGTTTGTCGATTACAGCGGCATGACCGTTCCGATTACCGACCCCGGCAACGGTCAGACCCGGGATGCAGAAATTTTTGTCGCTTGTATGGGGGCATCCAATTACACCTATGCAGAAGCCACACTCACACAAAGCCTTCCCGATTGGATTGACTCCCATGTTCGTGCCCTGGAATTTTTAGGCGGTGTCCCGGAACTGATCATTCCCGACAACCTCAAAAGCGGTGTGAATAAAGCCTGCCGGTATGAACCGGACCTGAATCCAACGTATCTGGATATGGCCAACCATTACGACACGGCCGTTATTCCGGCACGGGTTCGGGCGCCGAAAGATAAAGCCAAAGCCGAAGTCGGCGTCCAGGTTGTGGAACGTTGGATTCTGGCAAAACTCCGGAACCGAAAATTCTTCACTATAACGGAGCTCAACCAGGCCATTGCAGCGCTTCTGGTTGAACTGAACAATAAACCCTTTCAGAAACTGCCGGGAACTCGAAAAAGCGTGTTTGAGGCCATGGACAAACCAGCTTTAAAACCATTACCGGTTGCCCGGTATCAGTTTGCCCAATGGAAAAAAGCCCGGGTTCACATTGATTATCATATTGAGGTTGATCGCCATTATTACAGCGTACCTTACCCTTTGATGCGAAAGGAACTCGATATTCGGCTGACTGCAAACACGGTGGAATGTTTTTACAAAGGCAAAAGCGTTGCCTGTCATGTTCGCAGTGACCGACAGGGTCGACATTCCTCGGTCAAGGAACATATGCCCAAGAGTCACCAGAAATTCGTGGAATGGACACCGGAGCGCCTGCCCCCGATGGCCACCCAAAATCCCCCACTTGTGGCCACTTGAAAATCCCCCACCTGACCTTCAAAAAAGCTGACATAAATTTTTAAAATTTTAAAAATTTGGATCAAGGGCGACAGAACGTTAAATTCCCCCATGTATCTTTTTATCATTACTTACATGGGAGACAGAAAGGATGAACGTTTTGAAGCCAGACAAGAAAGCTGCGGTGGTTACCTTGCTCAAAAACGGTATCAGCCAGCGGGAAATCAGCAGAAAAGCCGGGATTGACAGGAAAACAATCCGTAAGTATGGCCGGCAATTCGACAAAATACCCACGCCCGATAAAGACAATTTTTTATCTTCCGCAAAGATGGTGGCCACCTGTCAGGATGAAGACCCAATTCAAAATCCCCCGCCCCGGCCACCGGTGTTATCATTGGAAAAAACTCCGTTTCATGCCAGGTCTGCCTGTGAACCCCATCGAAAATGGATTGAGCAGCAAGTCCGGTTGGGCAGGAATGCCATGGCC
>JAABSH010000038.1 GCA_011390465.1 Desulfobacteraceae bacterium | reverse complement strand
CGTTCATACATTACCACCTTTTTACCGGCCTTGGCAAGAAAGTAACCTGCCACCAGTCCGGACGGCCCGCCGCCCACAATCGCCGCGTCCGTTTCCAGGTTTGCCGTAAGTTTCTCGTAATACCGCTCGATAATCGCCCGTGTAATGATAATTTCATCCAAAGCCATGCAACGTCTCCTTTAATTTTAAGATATCAGCGCTGTCCGGATCAGGTTTTTTCGGAAACGGCAAAACAAAAAAACCGTTTCCCGGCAAAGAGAAACGGTCAAAAAAACAAACTGTCAGAAAAGCCATCGTTTCCCTTCGCAGGTATTATCCTGATCAGGTTCCAAGGGTTATCCGTCCACGGATTCTCAGTTGCTCTGCAACACCCCTAACTCGCTTCAGTTCTGGTTAAATACGGTTCGAATGTCAAGCAAAATCCGGCCGCGCAAACAATCTCGCCGGATTTGGTCTTGTCTTGCGGCAGCGCTGAAAAAATTTGGCACTTTTTACAAAGCCGTCAAACACCGGCCGTATATCGCGGGTAACTTTCTCTATCAGGATGCCGGCGGCGGCCTGAAACGCGGCAACGGCGCTATCCCCGGCCTCAGCGTTCAAAACCGTAACGATCAGGCGAAGCCGGGTGACCGTCTGCCCGGTTCCATCCGCATAAAAACCGGCTCCTTAAACAAGCCCGTCCTTTTCAAGAGCTGTCACAATGGCGTTTACGGATTTTCCGCGGTTCATGGTATAAAAATGCAGTCCCGCCACCCCGTGCTTCAACAGATCCCGGCACTGGGCCGTTGCCAGTTCAATCCCGTATTGAACCACCCCGTCTTTGTCATCCGCGGGAATGCTGTCCAGGCGTTTCCGGACATCCGCCGGGATAGCTGAACCGCAGACGCTGGAGAGGATTTCTGTCAGTTTGAGCGTATAGATGGGCATAATGCCCGGGATAATGGGAATGGTGATCCCGGCGGCACGGCATTTATCCACATAATCATAAAAAAACTGGTTGTCATAAAAATACTGGGCCACCAGATACTCGGCCCCGTTGTCCTGTTTCAGTTTTGCAAATTCAATATCTTTTTCAAGACTTTCCGCCTTGATATGGCCTTCCGGGTATCCGGCCGCGCCCAGGCAGAAGTCATAGCGTTCTTTGATAAACTTCAGCAGATCCGATGCATGGGAAAATGCATCCGGATGGGCGGTAAACCCGGCATCGTCCTGGGGTTCATCCCCCTGAATCACAAAAACCGTTTCAATGCCAAAATTTTTAAATTTATCCAGTACTTCCGTAAGCTGATCCGGGCCCAGGCCCACCCCGGCAATATAGGCCACCACATTTTCCTTGCGCTCATTTTTCAACTTTTCAATCAACCCATAGGAGCCTTCCCGGCTGGAGCCGCCCGCACCAAAGGTTACAGACATGTAATCGTGACGGGTAGCGCACAACAGATCCAGCACCTTTTCAAGGCTCTGTGCCCCTTTTTCATTTTTGGCCCGAAAAAATTCAAACGAAATCACCGGCCGGTCGCCGGATGCTTTTAATACTTTTGCAACGTTCATTGACTTCCTCCATTAATAATTTGATATAATTGATAATTTATAAATATTAAAAAACAGCTCAGCTGTTTTTTAAGCATATACTTGTAACACCATCGCCGGCCATGAACAACCCCGAATTTCAAGGTTGTGTTCTTCAGGGTTCAACGGTAATATTTTTTTTATAACTTACATCTAAGGCGTTACGCAAGAGGCCCCATGAAATTTGAACAATACCCCATCAGCGAAGAAATTAAAAAGAATTTATCCCAGCTCGGATTCAGACGGCCCACGGATATTCAGTACAAATCCATCCCGTCCATCATGAAAGGCGAGGACGTTCTGGCCATTGCCCAGACCGGCACCGGCAAAACCGCGGCGTTTGCCATCCCGCTGATCAATAAAATCCATGCCGCCAAAACCAGCCGGCGCTCCTATGGCATCAAATGCATTGTCATGGTGCCCACCCGGGAACTGGCACAGCAGATCGGGGAGGTTTTTACAACCCTTGCCCGCCATACCAAAACAAAGGCATTTGCGCTTTACGGCGGTGTGGAACAGGACGCCCAGATCAAAAAACTCCAGGACGGCATTGATATTCTGGTGGCCACACCCGGACGCATGTTTGATCTCATCAGCCAGGGTTACCTCCGGCTGGAGAACGTGGACACCCTGGTGCTGGATGAGGCGGATCACATGCTGGATCTGGGGTTTATTGATGACATTAAATCCGTGAAAAAAAAGCTCACCCGAAGGCACCAGACCCTGTTTTTTTCCGCCACCATTAACAAAGAAATCAAAAAACTGGCGTTTTCCCAGGTCAAAAGCTCCGCCATCCGCATTCAGGTGTCTCCGGAAGACCCGGTATCCAGAAATGTGTCCCATTTTGTGATGTTTGTGGAAGCAGATGACAAACGCTTTTTCCTGGAAAAATTCATCAAAGACCATCCGGATACCAAAATTCTGGTTTTTGTGCGGACAAAGGTAAGGGCCGAGCGCGTGGCAAAAGCCATGGGGCGGGTTAAAATTGACGCCATGACCATTCACGGGGATAAGGATCAGGCGCTCCGATCCGATGTGATGGAAAATTTTAAGACCGGAGACTGCCGGCTCCTGATTGCCACAGACGTGAGCGCCCGGGGCATTGATGTGGCGGATATCGCTTATGTGGTCAACTATGATCTGCCGGACCGGGCGGAAAATTATGTGCACCGGGTGGGCCGCACCGGCCGGGGCGTTAAAAAAGGCATTGCGGTTTCCTTTTGCAGTGCAGAAGAAAAAGACCGGCTTGCGGAAATACAGGCATTTTTGAACAAAGACATCGAAGTCATTAAAACCAGCAAAGCCGATTATGCCCAAACCGTGCTCTTGACAGCCGAAGAAGATGATCTTCAGGCATTGATTGAAAATTATGAAAACCAGAGCTCCCGCAGAAGAAAAAAGAAAAAATCAAAATCCAAAAAATGAAATTCCTCTTGATTGAACCCTTTTCCGTCGGCTCTCACAGGCTTTTTGCACAAGGCCTTGCCGCACACTCATCCCACACCATTGATCTGGTGGAACTGCCCGGGGAAAATTTCCGGTGGCGCATGCTGGGATCGGCCCTTTATCTTGCGGACCAGATTGAGGCCGATTATGCCATTGAGACCTATGACGGGGTCATTGTAACGGATCTGTTTAATCTCTCGGATTTTAAGGCCATGATCGGCGCAAAATGCCCGCCCATAGCCGTCTACTTCCACGAAAACCAGCTCACCTATCCCGCGCCGGCAGGGGATAAAAGCGTGTTCCTGCTGGGCATGATCAACATCACCACAGCCCTTGCCGCGGACAGGGTGCTATTTAACTCAAACACCCATAAAACCGCTTTTTTAAAAGCCATACCGGAATTTTTAAAAAGGGGCCGGGATTTCATTCCCAAAGGCATTGCCAAAAAAATCCGCAGAAAATCCCAGGTGCTGTACCCTGGCATTTCATTTCCACCGGAAGATGAGACAGATGCCCAAAAAAAGACAGGCCCGCCCCTGGTCGTCTGGAACCATCGGTGGGGATTTGACAAAGATTTTAAAACGTTTTTGCAGGCCCTGAAGGCAATCGAAAAACAGGAAATCGATTTCCGGATAGCCCTGATGGGAGAAAATTTCGGCAAAATTCAGGAAGAATTTTTCCAGGCGCAAAAACGGTTCAAGGATAAAATTGTTCAGTTCGGGTATGTGGCGTCACGCACGGATTATTTCAATCTCTTAAAACAGGGCAGCGTTGTGGTCAGCACGGCCATTCAGGAAAATTTCGGCATGTCCGTTGTTGAAGCCGTTCTGGCCGGATGCGTTCCCCTGCTGCCCAAACGGTTATCTTATCCGGAGATTTTGCCGGATGCATTTCACGATTTGTTTCTTTACAGAAATAAACACGATTTCATCGAAAAACTGGCCCGGATCATAACAGACATTGAAGGGTATCAGACAGCACAAAAACAGCTTGCCACGGAAATGAAAAGATTTTTATGGGAAAATGTGATTTCCGACTATGACCGGATGCTGACCCAGCTGACGGAGGGACATTAATATTGGCCTGCCATTGATGTAGAGATTGTTGATTATCACAAAGGATAGAAAATTATGGCAAAAAAATTATCCCCCATTACACCGGGTGATGTGCTTCTGGAAGAATTTCTCAAACCCATGAACATCAGCCAGAATCAGTTGGCCAAAGATATTAATGTGCCGGCAAACCGTATCAGCCAGGTAATTCACGGGAAAAGGGAAATCAGCGCCGACACAGCGCTTCGACTGGGCAAATATTTTGGCATAGAGCCTGAATTCTGGATTAACCTGCAAATGCGATACAATATGAAGGAGGCCCGAAACAAAATCGGCAAACAAATTGACAAGGAAGTAAAGGTTCTATTTCCAGGCACAAATATTCATAACTCTGCTCCTGCATAAACCCCTTTTCCGGGAAAATCGATGATTGTGATGGGTAACCCCTCCAGAGTTCCTCAAAATTATTTGACCACAGGAACGCCTAAGTTTTTACAGATTTTGCATCCTTCCTTTCTTCACCCCACCTCCCCGGCCATCTTGCGGAACGCTTTGAAATCTTCGCTTTGTCCGATCACGGCCACCACATCCTTCGCCCGGAAGGAAAATTCCGGGCTGGGATTGGGATAAAGAATGCCTTTGCGGATAACCCCGGCCACCGTGGCCCCGGTCCGGGCACGGATGGCGCTTTCCGCAAGGGTTTGTCCCACCAGTGAACTCCTGGTTTCCAAAGGAATATAATTCAATTCCAGAAGATGGGACACATTTTGGAGCTGGGCAAGCATCTCATACCCGGTGTCCGCCGCATAGAGAGGCTGATAAAGATCCCGCCGGATTTCATCGGTTAACTGCTGAATGCGCTCGGTATTCATGTTCAGATGCAGCAAGGCGAGCCGCGTGAACTCCAGACTGGCCTCAAATTCCGGCTGCACCACATGATAGACCCCCTGTTTATGAAGTTCTATCAGGTGCTCAATGGTTTCCGCCCGGGTGACAATATGCAGATCCGGATGATTTTTTTTGACCTGGATGACAATGGCCTGGGAAATAAGGGTAACCGGAGTGGTGATGAGCAGCAGTTTCGCCTTGTCCAGATCCGCGGCCTCCAGAATGACCGACTGGGTGGCATCCCCGTAAATAATGGGATATCCAGCAGGCTTGAGCTGCTCCATCCGCCGATAATTGGATTCCAGCACCACAAAACTCATGTCCAGGGTTTTTAAAATATCTGCAACGGATTTTCCAATGCGGCCGCCGCCGGCAATGACAATATGGTTTGACAACCCGGTTTCCGGCAAATTGATGGTCTGCAATTGATAGGGTTTGACAAATCGGTTTCTGAGGGCATAAAGGGGCCCGGACAGCCCGGAAACCATGGGCGTCAGCAGCATGGTGACAATGGTAACGGTGAGCACCAGGGAATAAAATTCCGTGGAAATGGAGCCGGAGCTGATGCCGATGCGGCCCAGCACAAAGGAAAACTCCCCCACCTGGCACAGACCCAGGCCAGCGGCCAGGGGCACAATGTTGCCGTATTTGAAAAGTTTGCTCAACACGCCAAACACCAGGCCTTTTGCCGTCATCACCACCGCCACGAGAAAAAGCACGGTCATGATATTTGCCATTAAAAACCCGGGATCAATGAGCATGCCCACGGAAGTGAAAAACAGCAGACTGAAAATATCCCTGAGCGGCAGAATATCGCTCAAGGCCTGATAACCGTAATCTGATTCGCTGATGAGCAGTCCCGCCACAAACGCGCCGAACGCAAAGGAAAGTCCGAACAGATAGGTGCCGTAACCGATCCCCAACCCCATCACCGTGGTGGTCAGCAGAAACAGCTCCCGGGAGTTCCAGGACGCCACATGTTTCATGATTTTTGGAATCACCCGGGTGCCGATGATCACCATGGCCGCCAGAAATACCGCTGCCTTGACCGCGGCAATCCCCAGAATGGGCAGCCCGGCCTCAGGGTCCTGAAGCTGGGGAAGGATTATCATCAGCGGCACCACGGCCAAATCCTGCACAATGAGCATGCCGATCATGACCCGGCTGGACAGGGTGCCGAGCCATCCCTGGTTTTCCAGGGTTTTGAGCAGCACCATGGTGGAGGACAGTGAAATCAGGCCCCCGAACCAGATGGATTCCAGCCGGCTCCACCCCAGCCACTGGCCTAAGCCATACCCAAAAGCAATGGTCAGCAGAATCTGGATAGGCGTGCCGAACAATGCGATATTGCGTACCGGCTTTAATTCTTTAAGGGAAAATTCAAGGCCCAGGGCAAACAGCAGCAGCGCCACCCCGATTTCCGCGAGCTTTTCGATCTCATGGGCATCAGATACCGTGATGCCGCCGGTATAAGGCCCGATCAGCACGCCGGCAAGAATATAGCCCACAATCAAAGGCTGTTTCAGTCGCTGGGCGATCAGGCCGCCAAACAGGGCCGCGGTTACAACGATTACAATATCTCCGGCAATTCCCATTAATTTCCTTTCCTATGTTTTGCCTTCGCCGACAGGATATTTTTCCACAAACGCTTTTTCCGCCCGGGCCGTTCCGATCAGCAGCAGTTCATCGATTTTTGCCAGAACGGTTTCCGGATCCGGATTAATGGTCAGCTCCTCTTTGTGTTTAACCGCCACCACACTGCATCCGGTATCTTCCCGGATTTGCGCGGCCTTGAGCCGCCGATGGGCCAGGGGCCCGGGCACGGCCACGCGAAACACGTTCAACCCTTCGGACAACATGAGCATCTGCTGGGGTTCCAGCAAATTCATAATCGTTGAATTGACCATGGCGCTGAAGGACATCACCAGGTTGGCCCCGGCCCGGTGCAGGGTATTGACGTTCCGGTCCAGGCTGGCCCGGCAGATAATCTGGGCATCCGGCCGCAGCCGCCGGCAGTAAATGGTCAGATAAATATTCACATTGTCATCGTGGGTGGTGATAATGATGGCCGGGGTCTCTTCAATACCGGCCCGGGTCAGGATCTCCAGATCGCCGGCACTGCCTTTTATAAAGCGATCGTGTTTGGCGGCAATGGCGGCATTTTTTTCCACCACCCGATAATCCACGCCCCGGGCATCCAGAGACAGGGCAACGGCCTGCCCCACCCGCCCGCCGCCCAGCACCAGAACCGGTGCGATTTTCGGGGAGTCTTCTTCAGAAAACCCCATGAGCGCGTCAAACCGGTCCAGGTGGTCCCCGGTGCCGGCCAGCAGCAGCACGGTGGAATCATTCATTCTGGTTTCTGCCGTTGGAATCGCAAATTTTCCCTGATCCCATACGCCCACCACCGTGACGCCGGCTTTTTCCCGCAGCCGGGTTTCAGCCAGGGTTTTTCCCTGCATCCAGGTCCGCATGGCTGGGGCTTCCGCGATGCGCAGATCATCAAACCGGCCCACAATATTAGCTTTCATGCCCACCCCTAAAATCCGGCGGGCCAGAGACCGGCCCAGCATTTTGGTAAACTGAAACACATGGGTGCTGCCGGCCAGTTGCAGAATATCTAAAGATTCATCCATATCCGCGTTCGTCACTGTCCGCACGTTTGGACTGATTTCCCGGATGGTGTAAATGATATTGGTGCTGACCATGTCGTCATTCATCACCACCACCAGTGATGCCGCGTCCACCCGGATTCGCTGGTAGGTGCGCGGATCATCCAGATCCCCGAAAACCGAGTGAAACCCCAGATCATGAAGATCCAGCGCGTTCTGGAGCTCTCCGGTCACAATCACGTAATCCCTGCCGTATTGTTCCAGTTTTTCAATCAGATTCACGGTAACATCATCAAAAAACGTGAAAATCACATGGCCCGTCATATCCTCGGGAACACTGCGGGGGGCTCTGGCTTTGTTCTGCGCTTCCAGCCAGGGCGCGTAAAAAAACTGAATAAAAGTAAAAGGCAGCATGATCAAAAGAAACACAATGCCGGACAAGAGCACCACCACGGAAAAAATTTTACCCGCATCACTGGTAAATGTGATGTCCCCGAAGCCCAGGGTGCTCATGGTGGTAAGTGTCCAGTAAAACCCGGTCACCCAGGAGTAGCGGCGGCCCTCATAGAGCATGATCATATGAAACAGCACACTGAACAGGACGAAAAAAAACGTCAGGATCAAAATAAACTTGACCAGCAGCCGCACATTGCTCCGGCGCTGCCCCATCCGGAGCAGCAGGGAAAGCTGGGTGGCCATTGTTTTCATGGAATAGTAGCTCCTCCTGAAAATTTTAACTTATCAATGGTTTCCTTTTATGTGGCGCTCTCACTACCAAGAAAAGCATACCTACAAAGAGCTTACTGTTTTTGCATGACTCGCACCAATCATCTCAATCAATTTTCTTCCTTTTTCAAACCAGTCTTTATGGGCATCAAACACATAGCCGTGAGTTTTTTTATCATAGGGGCTGATCGGGGTATTTGTTTCAGGTAATCTGCCAATATTTTCTTTTTTCAAATCAATCCAATCCAGCGATAATGGAAGACCGGAAATTTCCTTGATCTGCCGACATACCTCTTGCAATAAGTGAGTCGCCGGATGATTGTGACTTAAAAAAAGTTTTTCAGATTTGTAATTATCTAATATAAAATAGGATATCTTTATGTCTGTTAAAGATTCCCGACCCCGCAATCCGTTAATGCAGTGCTGAAATCGATTTTCCAAGTTAAAATCGATTTTTCCCTTTTCATAATCCTTGATTATTGATTTTATATCCTGTTCTCTTAACAAATCAAAAATAACTTCTTCACCGTAAATCAGACCGTAATCATGATCCGGTGCCTTCGGCGCATGACTCAAGGAATACATGCCGCTGTTGAACATGTATGGGTATGATATTAAAAGGTCAACGTTAGCAGCCCTGCGCCGGATATTTTGCTCGCTCAAGCGGCCGTGATTTTCCCCCAGTGGCTGAAAAATAAGGATGTCGCATTTTTCTATGACGGATATAATTTCATCTGCACTTTTCATCCCCCCGGTTCTGGCATTGTTGGAAAGCGCCTCAACCTGGTAATCAGAAGAAGGCAAGCCAGTACTCAGCATTCCGGCGATGGCACTGGCCTGGCAATTGCCGAACACTGCGATTCTGGTTGTTCTGTTGGATTTTAAACGCTTGAATCTAAATACTTTTTTTAAATTCACAGGTCCGTCTCCGCTTAAAAATCCTTCGGCTTATTCCTCTGGAAATTGAAGCCGCCGGTTAAAAAAATCCACGTCCAGCATCATGTCATCCAGCATCATATCCATATCAAACAGGATATCACTGTAACTGTCAAAATAGAGAAACTGCTTTAAGAGCAGGGTGAACTCCCGGGGAAACCGGATGCCGTGGGCCTCGGCAATACGGACCATATCGAGAAGAATCTGTTCGGGTTCTTCCAGGGCTGGCGGATAGACCTGCAATCCCTCAATGGCGTAAGATTCACTGGCATGGTAAAAATCCTCCAGATCCTTTGCCAGCATGGCGGTATCCACTTTCTTCCGGGTCATGCCGATGACCAGCATGGATTCGGCAATGGTCATATAATCTTTTACAATCATGGCCTGGATCAGGGCCATAACCCCGTTTTTGGTTTTTTCAGAAATGCGGCCCACAATGCCGAAATCAATGAACCCCACCCGCCCGTCTCCCAGAATCATCAGATTGCCCGCGTGCAGATCCGCGTGAAACAATTCGCACCCGGCCACGCTGGCCAGCCATGTTTCAAAGGCCGCGCCCAATACCACCTGCGGCTGGTCCGTGGATTTCAGGAACTGCTCCCGATCCGTCAACGGGATCCCATAGAGCCGTTCCATGGTCAGCACCCGGCGGGTGGACGCATGGGAAAACACTTTCGGGGTCACCACCTTTGTATTTCCGGATTTTTGCAAAAATTCAGCAAAAATACCGATGTTTTCAGCCTCTTTAATAAAATCGCATTCTTCAAACACCGTGCGCCGGATTTCAGACAAAATGCCGGCAAGGGAAATATGCTGCAGCCGGGGCACCAGCCGCTCCAGAACAGCGGCAGAATAATACAGAAAATTAAGATCCGTGGTCAGAATGGTTTTAACGCCGGGCCGCTGGATTTTAATCACCACTTTCTCGCCGGTGCCAAGGGTGGCGGCATATACCTGGGCAATGGAGGCCGACGCAATGGGATTGGGATCAATGTCTGAAAAAACCGTGCCCAGATAATCCCGGCCCAGTTCGGCCTTTAAAATTTTGTGCATTTGATTAAACGGCACCGGCTCGGTCTGGTCCAGGCACTGGTGAAACGCCTTGACATATTCTTCGGGAAACAGGGACGGCGAGCTGGCAATCAGCTGGCCGATCTTGATATAGGTGGCCCCCAGCCGCTCAAACGTCTTTCGCATGAGCACCGGCGGCGCGGGACGGCCTTCGATCACCCAGTCAATTCCTGATCTGCCCAGGGCAACGGCGGTCTGGCGGAGGCGGTTCGCCCCTTTGACACTGAAAAAAACCGCCTGGGGCAGTTGATCGTATAATTTCTGAAAAATCATTTTTCTGGTCCGGTTTCTTAAAAAATGGGTTTACATTCTCGGGAACATCACTTTCATCAAGGAATTTGCCAGTCACAGCCGTAATATCAGCGACAAGGGTTTTCTTCAAGTTTAAAGCGAATCCTGCCGGGAATGCGATGCGGTCCGATTCACTCCAATAGCGGTGACAATGTCATTAACTTAGGCTATATGCGTAGGGGAGGGGTTTATCCCCTCCCGGCATTGGTCGCCTTTTTCGCGGGAGGGGGTAAACCCCTCCCCTACATTGAAACCTCTTAAGTTAACGACATTGATAGCGGTGATTTAATTTTTCCTTTTGATGTCACCGGATTTTAGCTATAACGAGTTATGAAAAATTTGTTCGTAATTTATTAAATCCAAAAAACTTAAACGGCAAAGAAAAAAGGCACAAGTTCGAGGCGCGCAAATCCCGAGCAATGATTCGTACTGAAAGTACGTTGAAGCAGCGAGGGATGCAGCGCAACAAAGAAATTGGCCTTTTTGCGAAGCCGTTGGCATTCACCTGTTGATATTTTTCATATATCCGTCTAAGAACAAATTTTTTTATCCGTCTGCCGCACCTGTTGGACACAAAACAGCAACAGCTGGCGGCGGCTTTTTTGAATTTACAAAAAAACTTAAAAAACGCGATTCTGCCCATGAAAAAGAATGTCAGTTCCCTGGAACGATGGACCATTGAAAATTCCGTGGATTTATACGCCATCCGCAACTGGGGGGGCGGGTATTTCGATATATCCGAAAAAGGCGAAATCCTGATCCGGCCCAAAGGCGGGGACCCTGCCAATGCCGTGAGCATGATGGACATTATTTCCGGCATCAAGGAAAGGGGCTTCAGCATGCCCATCCTTCTGCGGCTGGGGGACATTCTCCAGTCCCAGATTTCCCTGCTGCATGAGAGCTTCAGAAGCGCCATCAGCACCTTCGGCTATCAGGGCGACTACCGGGGGGTCTACCCCATCAAAGTCAATCAGCAGCACCAGGTGGTGGAAGAGGTGACCCATTTCGGCTCCCGTTACCATCACGGGCTGGAAGCCGGAAGCAAAGCGGAACTCATTGCCGCCATTTCCCTGCTCAAAGACACGGAAGCCTGCCTCATCTGCAATGGATATAAAGATGAGGAGTTTATCGACCTGGGCCTCTATGCCCGCAAAATGGGCTTTAAATGTTTTTTTGTCATTGAAATGCCATCCGAGCTGCCCCTGATCCTGAAACGGGCCAAAAAGCTGGAGATAGATCCCCTGATCGGATTGCGGATCAAGCTTTCCTCCCGGGCCGGGGGCCACTGGACCGAATCCGGGGGCGACCGCAGCATTTTCGGCCTCAACATGACCCAGGTCATTGAAACGGTGGATTTTCTGAAAGAAAACAATATGCTCGACTGCCTCCAGCTCTTGCATTACCACCTGGGTTCCCAGATTCCCAATATCCGGGACATCCGGTTTGCGGTGGTGGAAGCCTGCCGGGTTTACGCGGGCCTGGTAGACGAGGGCGCGCCCATGGGATATCTGGATCTGGGCGGCGGCCTGGCCGTGGATTATGACGGGTCCCACACCAATTTCACCTCCAGCCGCAACTATACCCTGGACGAGTATTGTGCGGACATTATTGAAGTGATCATGGGCACCCTGGATGACCGGGGCATCCCCCACCCCACCATCATCACGGAATCCGGCCGGGCCATGGTGGCCTATTATTCCGTGCTGCTCTTCAATATCATTGATGTGAGCAGTTTTGAAACCCTGCCCCTGCCGGAGCAGTTTTCCGAAGACACCCCGGAAATGATCATCAACCTCATGGAAGTCTTGAAAACACTCACCCTCAAGAACATGCAGGAATGCTATAACGATGCCCTGTATTACCGGGATGAAATCCGCCAGCTGTTCAAGCACGGCAACATTACCCTGCGGGAACGGGCCATGGGGGAAAACATTTTCTGGCATATTTTAAAACGCATCGGTGCGGATCTGAAAAAAATGAAAAAAATTCCCCCGGAACTGGATGGCATTGAAAATGCCCTGGCAGATATTTATTACGGGAATTTCAGTGTATTCCAATCCCTGCCCGATGCCTGGGCCATTGATCATTTGTTTCCCATCATGCCGGTACACCGCCTAAACGAAACGCCCACCCGGAACGCCATTCTGGCGGACATCACCTGTGACTGTGACGGGAAAATCGACAAATTCATCGACACCCATGACGTTAAAAACTCCCTGCTCCTGCATGAGCTCAAAGACGATGAAGAATATTACCTCGGTGTCTTTCTGGTGGGGGCATACCAGGAAACCCTGGGGGATTTGCACAACCTGCTGGGAGACACCAACATCGTGAGCATTGAAATCAAAAAAGACGGGGATTTCAAGTTTGTCCGGGAAATCGAAGGGGATTCCGTGGCGGATGTGCTCTCCTATGTAGAGTATGACATCAAAGCCATTGTGGTGAATTTTCGGGAAACCGCTGAAAAAGCCGTGCGCCGTGGCCTGATCACGCCCCAGGAACGCCAGAAAATCATGAAGGCCTATCAGTCCGGGTTGCGCGGTTATACGTATTTTGAATAAAAGGCTGAAGGTGGAAGGTGGAAGGTTTAAGGTAAAAGGAGAGTAACCGTTCACGGTGTCAAAATTTTTAATTTTTCATAAATAACTGATTTATAAGCGTTTGCAGGGTGCCGCAGATGCGAGGCGCCGGGCACGAAGACGTACTCGTCGTACTTCAAGTGCCCGGGAACAAAGCAGATGCGGTGCCCTGTGAACGCTTACAAAGGAGGAAAATAAATGTCACGTGTACTCATCATCGGCGCCGGCGGCGTGGGTCAGGTGGTCACCCACAAATGCGCCCAGGTGCCCGAGGTTTTTACGGACATCTGCCTGGCCAGCCGGACCGTTGAAAAATGCGAAAAAATCGCGGCCCAGATCGACCGGCCCATTCAAACCGCCCGGGTGGACGCAGATAACGTGCCGGAGCTAGTGGCCCTGATCCAAAAATTCACGCCGGATCTCGTCATCAACGTGGCCCTTCCCTATCAGGATCTGCACATCATGGACGCCTGTCTGGAAACCGGGGTGGATTATCTGGATACTGCCAATTACGAGCCCCCGGACGAAGCGAAATTCTGTTACCAATGGCAGTGGGACTATCACGACCGGTTTAAAGACCGCGGCATCATGGCCCTTCTCGGCAGCGGGTTCGATCCCGGGGTCACCAATGTATTCTGTGCCTGGGCCTGCAAAAAACACTTTGACGAAATCTCAGAAATCGACATCATTGACTGCAACGCCGGAGACCACGGCCAACCTTTTGCCACCAATTTCAACCCGGAAATCAATATCCGGGAGGTTACGGCAAAAGGCAAATATTATGACAGCGGTGCATGGAAGGAAACCGATCCCCTGTCCGTGTCCAAGGAATTCGATTTTCCCGAAGGCATCGGTCCAAAAAAAATCTACCTCATGTACCATGAAGAACTGGAATCCATTGTCCGGCACATCCCCGGCGTCAAAAAGGCCCGGTTCTGGATGACCTTTTCGGACAATTACCTCAAGCACCTGGAAGTGCTTGAAAACGTGGGCATGACACGCATCGATCCGGTGATGTATGAGGGCAAAGAAATCATCCCTTTGAAATTCTTAAAAGCCCTGCTGCCTGACCCGGCGTCCCTGGGGCCGCTCACCAAAGGCCGGACCTGCATCGGCTGCCTAATTAAGGGCAAAAAAGACGGCAAGGACCGACAGTATTATATTTACAATATCTGCGACCATGAAAAATGCTACGAGGAAGTCCGGTCCCAGGCCATTTCCTACACCACCGGGGTTCCGGCCATGATCGGCGCCATGATGATGCTGACTGCCAAATGGCGGGGAAAAGGCGTGTTTAACATGGAACAGTTTGACCCGGCACCGTTTATGGAAAAGCTCAACATCCACGGATTGCCCTGGAAAGAAGTGTTTCTGTAAAAGATAACTTCCCTAAAAGCGATTGACGACATTTTTGTCGCTGTATGAACCAATAAGAAATTCCTGTTCATAATATTTTTTATCCCGCGGAGGCGCTGAGGCGCTGAGATTTTTTTCTCTGCGAGCTCTGCGACTCTGCGCGAGATTAGTTGCATCATAAATGAAACCAACTAATTTTTTAAACCTGAATCTTGACACCCCCTGTTTTGTGCTGGATGAGGCGGCGCTGAAACGCAATTTAGCCATTTTGGCATCGGTTCAGGACCGTACCGGATGCAAGATCCTTCTGGCCCTCAAGGGATTTTCCATGTTTTCGGTGTTTCCCCTGATCCGCAAAACCCTGTTTGGGGTCTGCGCCAGCTCTCCCCATGAGGCGCGCCTTGGCCGGGAAGAATTCGGGGGCGAAGTGCACACCTTTGCCGCAGCCTACAGCGACAATGACATGCGGCAGATTCTGGCCGTATCCGATCATATTGTGTTTAATTCCTTCACCCAGTGGGAGCGTTTCCGGCCCATGGTGCAGAAATCAAACCGGCTGATTTCCTGCGGCATCCGGGTGAATCCGGCCCATTCCGAAGTCGAAATCCCCATTTACGACCCCTGCGCCCCGTGCTCCCGGCTGGGGGTTTTGAAAAACCAATTCGCGGGCCGGTCCCTTGCGGGGATTTCCGGGCTCCATTTTCATACCCTGTGCGAAAAAAACAGTGATGCCCTGGAACGAACCCTGGCAACATTCGAAGACCAGTTTAAGGAATTGATCCCCCAAATGCAGTGGATCAATTTCGGCGGGGGCCACCACATCACCCGGCCGGATTATGATGTGGACCGCTTGTGCCGGCTGGTTTCGGATTTTAAATCAAAATACGACAAAGAGGTCTATCTGGAACCCGGGGAGGCCGTGGCACTTAACGCCGGATATCTGGTGGCGACCGTGCTGGACATTGTGCACAATGAAATGGATATCGCGATTCTGGACACATCCGCGGCCACCCACATGCCGGATGTCCTGGAAATGCCTTATCGGCCGGAAATTATCGGCGCGGGACAACCCGGCGAAAAACCCCATACCTACCGCCTGGCCGGCCTGTCCTGCCTGGCCGGGGATGTTATCGGGGATTATGCCTTTGACCGGCCCCTTGCCCCCGGCGACAAGCTGGTATTCTGTGATATGGCCCATTATTCCATGGTCAAAACCAACACATTCAACGGCATCCAGCTCCCGTCCATTGCCATTTACAAACCGGAAACAGATAACTTTTCCATTATCCGGGAATTTGGCTACGCGGATTTTAAGGGCCGGCTGTCGTAGGGGGGTTCAGGTTGCAGGTCAATGTCATTAACTTAGGCTATATGCGTAGGGGAGGGGTTTATCCCCTCCCGACATGGGTCGACTTTTTCGCGGGAGGGGGTAAACCCCTCCCCTACATTGAAACCTCTTAAGTTAATGACATTGGGTTGCAAGTTGCTGAGACCCGAACACTGACACCTGGAGTTTATGCATTCGGCACTTTCCAGACAAAATTAAACGGAGGCAGACTTGAACGAAAAACAAGTGTCACCCCATTTTCTGGCATCGGAAATTCCCCAGCCAACCCCGCAGGAGGCCCTGTTTCACATCATCCCGGCACCCTATGAAAAAAGCGTGTCCTATGGCACCGGCACAGCCGGGGGACCAGCGGCGATCCTGGAAAGCTCTCAGCAACTGGAGCTCTTTGACGGGGCAAGCATTCCGGCGGAACACGGCATTTATACCCACCCGGCCATTGACTGCGACGGAAAACCGGACGCGGTGCTGGAAAGAATAAAAGCCGCCGTAGCTTCAGCGTTAACCCTTGAAAAAATCCCCGTGCTCCTGGGCGGGGAGCACACGGTCAGCGTGGGGGCGTTTCGCGCAATAAAAGAAAAAATCAAAAATGTCGGCATCATCCAGTTTGACGCCCACGCGGATTTGCGCGCCACCTATGAGGGCACGCCAGACAGCCATGCCTGCGTCATGCGCCGGGCCATGGATCTGAAAATTCCCTTTTTCCAGATCGGCGTGCGCAGCCTTTCCTACGAGGAGTACCAGCTCAGGGGGGAGAAAAAAATTCCGCACCTGGATGCGGCAACCCTTCATGGGACTGAAATCCCGCTGCAAATACTCCCGGCGGATTTTCCGGAAAATGTTTACATCACTTTTGACGTAGACGTCCTTGACCCGTCCATAATGCCAGCCACGGGTACGCCGGAACCCGGTGGGCTCACCTGGTACCAGAGTTTTCAACTCCTTGAATCAATTATTGAAACCCGGCAGATTATTGGATTTGATGTGGTGGAACTGGCCCCCATTGCCGCGCTTCACGCGCCGGACTTCACCATGGCCCGGTTCATTTATAATCTTATGGGGCTTATCACCCGTAAACTGGAAAACACTTGAATCCTTATCTTCCGCCCCGGCCGCCGCCAGGACCGTTCACGCCCCCGGCACCGCCGCCACTGCCCCCGGGTGCGCCTGCTCCCCGCCGGTTTTCCATGATGGCGCCCCGTTGCGCCGGGGAAAGACCCTGCCACCGCTGATACTGCTGCATCATTTTCTGTTTTTGGGGTCCGGGCATTTCCTGAAACCTCTGATACCGCTGCCGCATTTGATTTTTTTCCGACAAGGGCAGTTTCTGCCACCGCTCAAACCGGTGACGGACTGCCTGCTGCTCGGATTGGGGCAGCCGCCGGAACCGCTCAAAATTTTCTTTTATCCGTTGCTGTTCGTCTTTGGTCAGACTTTTAAATAATTGATAATTTTTTTGGAGCTGCTCTTTTTCAGCACCTGATAGCGCGTTATACGTCTTAAACCGTTCCCGCATCCGGGCCTGTTCATCCGCGGAAAGCCCATCCCATTGGGCTGAAGCAGCAGCATCGTCTGAATCCGCTGAAAAAGCCGTCCCTGTAAAAAGTATCAAGATCACTAAAGTAAAAATACTAATTTTCTTTTTCATGGGTATCTTCCCCGGAAATAAGATGATAATCCTTTAACATCTCCATTTCCCTTAATATTTCCATCATTTCCAACATCTCTGACATTTTGATAATTTCATTGTCTGTTGGCGCAGGCCCTGGATTGGCTTCAGTTTTATCCGGCTTTTCCTGATTCTTTTCACTTCCCGCAGCAGGCAGCGACACGGCGCACAGCGCCAGAAAAATCCCTATGATAATAAATTTTCGCAAGGCTATATTTCTTCCAATTGAACGATTTCTTCCCAGTGCTCCAGAAGCTCCAGATTGGCGATAACCTCAAAATCCCGGTATAAATGAATATTTTCCACAAACGGCATCTCATTTTGCATAGGAGCCTGGGGGATGGAAAAATTAAAACCAGCCTGATAAAAAATCAAAGACCCCGCAGCAACCACCGCAAGAGATAACGCTGCGGCCCATGCAGGCCGCGTTTTCCGAAAAAAATCCGGAAAAATCGCCCGGCGCGCCTTTGTTTTTCCGGCAGCATCCACTTTTTTCCAAAAATTCCGGTTAAACTCCTTTGACGGCGTCACAGGCAAAGACGCCTTGAGCAGACTGTCCAGAGATATCAGCGCCTCATGCTCTTTGCGGCACCCGTCACAGGTTTCCAGATGCCGGGCCACAAAATCCCTTTCTTCAAAAGAGAGTTCTCCGTCGATAAAACCGGCTATCTTCTCTTTCACTATGCAGGAATTTTTCTCTTTTTCAGCCATTTTCCCCCACTCCTTTTACAGACAATCCCTAAGCATTTCTTTCATCTGCTGCCGGCCCCGGAAAATCAGTGTTTTGACCTTGCCTTCGGATACTGCCATCTGATCGGCGATTTCCCTGTAAGAAAAATCATCATAAATCCGCAGCAGCACGGCGGCCCGCTGCTCGCCGGGCAATTTTTTCAATGCGGATTTTATTTTTTCATCCCGCTCGCGCAGGGCCATTCTATCTTCTGCGGACACATTACTTTCATCCGCATATTCCGGCACCCGGCCGTCCGGGTCGGCCGCCGCACCGGGCCGGGCCATGCGATCCGCCCCATTCGTTCGATCCAGTGACCGGAACAGCCAGGCTTTTTTCTGCTTTCTGGCGTCATTCAGGCACACATTCACCGCAATTCGATAAAGCCAGGTGACAAACTTTGCTTTCGGCCGATACCCGCGTGCCCCCTGATACACCCGCAAAAAAACATCCTGGGCCAGATCTTCAGCCAGGGTCTGGTCGCCACAGAACAGAAAGCAGAAATAAATGATCCGGGTCTGATATTTTGAAAACAATTTCAGAAATCCGTCTTCATCCCCTTGCTGAAACCGCAGCATGAGCTGCACATCCGGGTCTATTTGATACGGGTCTGTTTCATACGGACCGGTTTCCGGCGTATCTGTTTTCGGCGGCATCTTAATCTTTCCCCTGGCGCCCGCCAAACCCTATTCCGTCAGCCTCAATACCCGCCATCACCAGTCCGCCGTATCCCGTCCATTTCAAAACTTCCGTCCTCACAAATCCGCTGTTGTTTTGCTGAGCTGGAAAATAATCCCCTGATATGTCAATTAAACCCATCAAAACAAAAAAAGTTTCAAATTTTTCCGTAAAACAGCACCCCTGGCATCAAAACACAAAACTCAGGCCCCCGGCCAGCCGGGTGGCATTATCCGGTTGATATCCATAGGTTTTTTCAAAATAATCGCCCTGGTACAGATACCCGGCCTCAAAAAACAATTGACGGTTCTGGTAAAATTCATATGACACCCGGATATCCGTCTCTCCCCCATACCACGCTCCTGTATCAAACAGCCCATCCTCGGGAAACAGCGCGGCAGTGACCAGTTCCGCTGAGACCCTGTTATTCGGCTGATATTCAAATCTGATCCCCGGCGCTGCCACACCGTCCCAGGTGACGCCGCCCAACACCACGGCCTCCTCAACATCATAGCGTTCAAAACCGCCATTGAAAAAAATCGATGTTGTTGGATTAAACGGCTTGGGCGACATAAACCCATGCAGGTTTCCCGATGTGGGGTGATTGTCGCCGCTGGCAGCGAAAAAAAATCCGCTCATCGTCAATTGTCCGGAAATATTGTAACTTACTTCCAGATCCATGAGATAGGCCGATACAGAAAAATCCAGGCGTTCTGCGCCGTCATCCAATTCAACAGTGCCGAACTGCTGCATCGCCAACCCGGAAACATAAAAATCGCCAATAAAAAAAGCCGCCTGCAATCCCCCATAAAACAACCGGCCTTTGCCGGTCACAACCGTATCCCCATAAAATGGTTGATATAATTCCGCAATCGCGTCATCTGCGTCACGATACCACGCGCCGATAAGTTCAACGGATTCCAGAAAACCCGGCCGGTATCCCATCACAAAGGTTGCCATGGAAGAATGATCAAAAACCCGGAACCCGTTTCCTTTTAAATAAAACCGCCGGCTTTCGTCATACTGAATCGAAATTCCCGGTTCATCACCGTAAAAAACCATGCCCCCGCCAATATCAAAAGGCTGAAGACCGGCATCAAAGGAGGCACCGGCAGCGCTGAAATTGACGAAAATATCTGCCAGGGTGGCATCCACATCACTTTCATCAGCCGTATTGTCAGTATCCCATGAATAAAACCATTCCACCTCGGCCAGCGCAAATGCCTTGAAATGATCGCTGAACCCCAGGTAAAGATCCGGATAAACCCCTACAATATTATAGGTTTCATCATAATCAACCGTTGCGGTGGAGGTATCGGTAAAATTATCCTCCCGGAACAGCCCTTCAAAAATTTCAGCGCCCCACCTGTATTCAACAGCGTATCCGTCATCTGCCGCAAAACACACGGCAAAAAAAACTGCTGTTAAAAAAAATCGCCGGATTATTTGCGTCACCACTATTATCCGTTTTTCTTTATCTAATAAAAAAATCAGTAAATTAAATTCATATTACCTTAGCATCTGAATTCAGGTCAAGCCGGCTTTTTTTTTCCAGGAATAATTGTTTCGTAAAAAGCCGAATTCAGACGGCAAAGAAAAAGGTTCAAATTCGCGGCGCGCAAATCCCCGGCAATGAGGCGCACTGGGCGTACGTTGAAGCAGCTGGGGATGCAGCGCAACAAAGAATTTGAACTTTTTACGAAGCCGTCAAAATAATGTGAAACTTTTTCCCCTTTCCCGGGTTTAACTTATCAACCATGCACAAACATGCATTGATCATGTTCAAAAAACCAACCATTTCAACTCAGAACAAAAAAAGGAGAAAAAAGAAAATGAAAAAAACAATCCCCATGGTAATCGCCGCATTAACCGCATTGTGTCTTTTTGCTACAACCCCCGCCGCCTTTGCAGGCAACGGAAATGGTCCTGGTGACGGCACCGGCCCCCTTTACACCATCTCTGATGGCGTAGCGGTGGAAGTCTCCGGCATTGTGACGGTCATCGGCACCCCGGGCAGTGGACTCGGCATTGACAACGGTACTGAAATCGTAACTGTTTACGGCATTGGCCCGGTTTCCTTCTGGGAAGCCGCGGGCGTTGACAGACCGGAAGTCGGAGAAGCAATTATTGTCAAGGGGTACGAAATTGCCCTGTCCGACGGCACCTTTAAAATTATTGCCGCAAGCGTGACGATCGGCGATGAAGAACTTGTTCTGCGCGATCCCGAAACCAGCGCGCCATTGTGGAGAGGTCAAAAAGGGAAGAAAAACGGCAACGGCAACGGCGGCGGCAACGGCAAGGGCAATAGAACCGGCGATTGCAGGCTTTCAGCCATTGATCAGTCCTCCATGCTGCTGGCAAAAGGCGGTCATGGCAACGGCGGCCACGGCCCGGGTGATGGCACGGGAAACGGGGGCAATGGCCCCAAAGACGGATCCGGCCATGGCAATAAATCCGGGACCTGCCCGAATGCCTGATGCTCCGGCAGATGAATCCGATTTCCAGCGGCAGATCCGCAAATTCAGCCTGCTGGCAAATTTTTGGTTAAAATTTAAAAACGAAAAATAACGCTTTCATCTGCTGTTTAAAAATCAACACCATCCCTAAAACGGTCAGCCGCAACCTGTGGCTGACCGTTTTTTTTCAGCCCGCTTGCGGTCTTTCCCCTCCTGCCCAATTTAAAACAATCCCAAAACATTGACAAAAAAATCCAAATCACTGAAGATATTTTTTCGTTTATTCTGATTGTGCAGGATAAAAAAACAGCAAAAAATTATCGATCAAACGCTAAACCCCCAATAAAAATGGAAAAAATATGATTGCCGCCCGCGCCGCTGAAATGACATCCTTTATCGTGATGGATGTGCTGGAAAAAGCCCATGAAATGGAAAGAAACGGAATCAACGTCATCCATCTGGAAGTGGGAGAGCCGGATTTCGACACCCCCGAATGCATCAAACAAGCCGCGGCCAAAGCATTAACCGACGGCCATACCCACTACACCCACAGCCTCGGCATGATCGCCCTGCGGGAGACCATCTGCGAATATTATCTTGATACCTACAATGTCCGCTTTTCCCCGGACCAGGTGATTGTGACCTCAGGCACGTCGCCGGCCATGTTCATGCTGTTTGCCGCCATCTTAGAGGAAAATGACGAGGTCATTATTTCAGATCCGCACTATGCCTGCTATCCCAATTTCATCAAATTTCTAAAAGGCGTCCCGGTCACCGTGCCGGTTTATGAAAACGACGGATTCCAGTTCCGCACCGCGGCCATTGCTGAAAAAATATCCCCCAAAACCCGGGGCATTTTCATCAATTCTCCGTCCAACCCCACCGGCAACCTTTTGTCCCCGGAACGGATGCGTAAAATCGCGGATTTATCGCCCTATATTATTTCCGATGAAATCTACCACGGCCTGGTCTACGGGGAAAAAGAACACTCCATCCTGGAATTCACGGACCATGCCTTTGTGTTCAACGGATTTTCAAAGCTCTATGCCATGACCGGCCTGCGCCTGGGCTATGTGATCGCGCCAAAGGAATTCATCCGGCCCATGCAGAAAATCCAGCAGAATTTCTTTATTTCCGCCAATGCCATGGTCCAGATGGCAGGCATTGCCGCCTTAAAATATGCCCAAAAAGATGTCAATGCCATGAAAGCCACCTATGACCAGCGCAGGAAATACATGATCCAACGGCTCCGGGAACTCGGGTTCGGCATTACCGTGGAGCCCACGGGCGCGTTTTACGTGTTTGCCAATGCCAAACATCTCAGCCACGATTCCTACAAACTCGCCTTTGATATTCTGGAAAACGCCCATGTGGGCGTCACCCCGGGCATTGATTTCGGTCAAAACGGTGAAGGCTATATCCGGTTTTCCTATGCCAACTCCATGGAACATATAGAGGAAGGACTGCGGCGGATTGAGGCGTATTTAACGGCCCGGTGAGTTCAGATATGTTGTGGGCGGAAGGGGAGGAAAAAGATTGGGCGGAATCTTTAAGCGCGGCTTGCCTGACAATGAAATCAATGTTATGCAAGAGCATGAGCGAAGCGGCCTTTGAACCCCAAAAAACTATGGCGAAAACCGAAAAAATAAGAAAAAATTAATAGGTATGGTGTCCCCCGATTAACTGTACCAGCATCCGGATGTTGAATTTTGTGCCATTGTCGGCGTTCCCGACAAAAAACGACCGGGCAGTGAAATCGTCAAGGCCGTGATTCAGCCGTCATCGGCAGCCAGGTCAAAAGATAAAGAAACGCTCAAAAAAGATATTATCGCATATTGCCGTGAAAACAAGGCGCCCTACAAAGTGCCGAAAATCGTGGAATTAGTGAATGAAATCCCGCTCACCGCGGTGGGAAAAGTCGACAAAAAAGCGCTTAGATAAAACAAATGCATGCCCTGCCGAAATTCCGGGAGAACGCCCATGTGAGTGCTGCGCCGGGCAGTGATTTCGGCGAGAACAGCAAAGGCTGTATCCGATTTTCCTATGCCAATTCCATGGAAAACATCAAAGAGGGCCTGCAGAGGATCGAGGCCTGTTTAGCCGCCCGGTGAGTTCAGATTTTCTGCCAGAATGCCAGGAAAAGGATTGGGCGGAATTTTTACATATGCCTGTACATGGCAGTGGAATCAATGGCACGCTGAAGTGTGAGCGAACCGGCCTTTTAAGCAAAAAGTCAGAGTGAAGACCGAAGACCGAAAATAATTAATGGGGATGTCCCCCGATTTAAGAGAGCGGATATAGCAGATGAAGCGATAGCTTTACTGAAAAAGGAGCAGGGAAAAAATAATGACGAAAGAACAAAAATTAAACGGAATTGTCAAAGAATGGGAGAATTGGGCTCTTCGACAAAATATAAATCCGTGTCCATTTGATTATGAGAACGTAACAAAATTTTATTATGATTATCTGCCATTAAGTGAGCATCGTAATCTTTTGGATTTCAAAAGTGAAGACCCTTGGCAAGAGGTACAGGGAGCAATAAGAAAATTTTGCGATAACTAAAATGTGAAACACCCGAAATAATCCTCGGGAAGAAGAATGTTTCCAAATATTGTAAACTCATTGATGAATTTTCTTTGGATGGTCAAAAGCTGATAATATTAATTTATAAAAAATAGGAAGATAGATTGTCTGTTTACAGCATATCTTGATTTTTTCTTTTGTGCTAAATTAACATTTTGATATTAGAGAGGATATATCACTGTTATGAGAAGCCTATTAGCACATATAATTGGTAATCTGATTGGAAACCTTTTTGGTTTTATTGTTATTATTATTGGATTGTCTCTAATTTCTTCTTTAATAAGGGAGAACATCGAATTTTTTAAAACGATAGCTACTTTATTGGTTAGTGCTTTCTTGATATCCCTTTTAATAACAAAATTAAAACAAATTAAGTTAAAAAATGAAGAATCACGGAAAAAAAGGATAAGACAAGAAGAGGAGTTGAGGGAAGAAAGAATAAGACAGGAAGAGGCGTTTTTAAGGAAAGAAAAAAGGAGAAAAGAAAAGGACTTATGGGAAAAACAAATTCGGAAAGAAGAACAACGCAAAAAGGAATTGCAGAAAGAACAATTTTGGAAAGAACAATTAAGAGTTGAAGCAATAGAAAAATATTATGAATGGGAGAAGGTTATAAATGAATTAAAAAAAAAATTAGAACCAATTCAAATAAAACATTTTAAAAATATAGAATTCATCAAAAGAAATAATTTGTTAACAACAATAAAAAAAAGGAGGAAAAAGTTAGGGTTACAAGACAAAGAAGAAACAAAAACGAATATTTTTAAACGAATAAAATTAGGTAAAAAGGAAAAGTTTAATATATATATGAATGGAGTTATTTCTTGTTCCAACAACGAATATTTAGTGAATGGTCACGTATCCAAACCAAATATAGAAAATTACGATGTTAAAAGATATCGTGATGAATATATTCAATATGAGTCAATTTCGGATGGAACAATAATTGATTTCAAATACTTTTTGTATGAAAAAATAGATTCCATTCACTTCTGAATTTTTAATTCCAAGGTATCGAAACGGGGCGAATCGGGGTAGAGTAGAGCACTGAATCAGCCTGCCCTTTGGAACTTTTATTAACGCCTCGCCGAACGCGGCTACTACATGTTCCAGAGACCAGACTTTCATCAATGCTTCCTTGAATCGAGGTAGAGTAGAGAGCAGCCGATAATCTCATCCCAATAACGTTTTGTCGCGCGCGACTACTCTGAGATCAGGGATATCCATCATCGCCAGCCCTCCCTCATCAAACCGTGCGTGCGGTTTTCCCGCACACGGCTTTCCGATGTTCTTCACCGCAAGGCATGCGCCTTCGTCCAGACCGCTGTCGTGGGCACCTTATAAAGATTGTATTTCTTATAAAGCGACCGATTGGGAAACCTGATGTATCCCGTCTTCCGGTCTCTGACCTTGTGCCGCTTCCGCAAATGCGTTATCATCCGCTGCTCCATATGGTTCCTTACCAATCCCAGAACCTGGCTGCAGTTCCGATAATGAAAGTAGCCAACCCAGCCACGCACTGTGGCGTTGACTTCATTGGAATCGAGGGACACCATACCCATTTATTGACTTTCATCCTGACCATGATAAACAACTATCCATGCCAAGAATTGCCAGAATCGTAGCCCCGGGGTATCCTCATCACATTACCCGGAAATCGGCGTCAGACAACTTTTTTCAAATGACGATTACCAGGCTTACATCGACCTGATGGGTATCTGGCGCGCTGAATATGGTGTTGAAATTTGGGCATACTGCCTGATGCCCAACCACATCCTTTACTTCATGCCTTGACACCTTGTGTCCTACGAGATACATTAAAACATGAAATACACGTTAGAAAGCACCCCGGAATACGATAAATGGTTTGCCAGGCTGAAAGATGCCCTGACCAAGGTCAGAATTCTGGCACGTCTCAGTCGTAAGGAATAAATCATGGCTCTAAAAACGAAGCCCTTCGACATTGCTGAACATTTGAACACCCCGGAAGATATTCGCGCTTTTTTACAGGAAGTTGCAAGTACCGGTGATGAAGCCGACTTTATCCACGCCTTGAACACCGCTGCCAGAGCAATGGGTATGACCGAGGTGGCCAAAAAAGCCGGCGTTACAAGAGCAAGCCTTTACAAATCTCTGGCCGAAGGCGGGAACCCCCAATTTACAACCATCAGCAAAGTAACCAAGGCCCTTGGTTGTAAACTGGCTATTGCGTAACAAATTTTTCACCTCTGAATCGCGCTAAAATAAAGGGACACGATACCCATTTATTGACTTTTATCCTGATCATGATAACCACCTTATCGCCGTGCCCAGAAAAAAAGACAGCCTGAACCGGGCCATTGGTGAAGCGCACCGGCGCTATACGCGGATGATCAATTTCCGTGAAGGCTGGCGGGGTCACTTGTGGCAGGGGCGTTTTGTCCGAAAAGGGGTCGCCGCTATAAAAGAATCAGTCTATAAATATGAAATCGGATAAGCACGGCGGTTGAAGTGCCGGATTTAGATGCCCTGTTTGATCTCGCAAAAAAGGTGCAATCGGCGCATATCGCCGAGGGAGCCCAGCGCGTTATTAGCGATTTGAAGGTGGATGACCGGCGGGATAAAAAAGCATGCATCGATTCAAAAAAATCTTCAGCAACGACAGAGTCCTGAAAAACTTCTTGAAATCACTCCATAATTACTATAAAGCCATTATGATCTCACCTTAAAGTGCCATATAAAGTCCCGAACAGCGCTTGTTACCTTAATTTTACAAAAAGGAGACAGCAGATGACCGTTGGACGCAACACATACCCCTGGACAAACTCCTATGATGAGGGCGTCGCCCAACATCTACCCATCTCCAAAGCCACTTATGTTGACCTGTTAAACCAATCCTTTGCCATGAAACCGGAAAGAGCGGCCCTTCATTACATGGGAACGACGATCACATTTCGTGAACTCGATAACCTGTCATTAAAATTTGCAGCCTATCTTAAGGGAAAAGGACTGGGCCCCGGGGATGTTGTGGGCATCAACCTGCCGAACATCCCGGAGTATCCCATCGCCCTGGTTGGCGCCCTTCGCGCCGGGTGTTCGGTCACGGGAATTTCCCCGCTGTTAACCGCTAAAGAGATGGAATACCAGATCAATGATTCCAACGCAGTCGCGGTCGTAATCATGGATACCCTGTTTGAAGAACGTCTCTGCAAAATAAAAGATAAAATTCCGGGGCTGAAGCATATTGTCGTTGCCAGTGTCGGCACCTATCTTCCAGCGCTGAAAAAAATACTGGGCACCCTGCTGAAAAAAATTCCAAAAGGGAAAATCATACCCATTACCGGAAAAGAGGTCCTTTCCTTTACCCGGGCCATAGAGGGCCAAATCCCGGTATCCCCGACTGCCGGGATCACACATGAAGACACCTGCCTGATTCAGTATACCGGCGGCACCACCGGTATGCCCAAAGGTACGATTCTGACCCATGCCAACCTCGTGGCAAACCACACCCACTCCCGGGAATGGGTCCGGTTTGAACTGGGAGAAGATGTCCTGTGTTCGGGATTTCCGTATTTTCACCTGGCGGGCCTGGCTTTTGGAATGATGGCAATGGCCACGGCAAACACCCAGTGCCTCATCCCCGACCCCAGAAACACAAAGCATATCTGTAAAGAAATCGCAAACCACAAGTCTACGGTGATTGCCATGGTGCCGACGCTTTACCAAATGCTGCTGGATGATCCGGCTTTCGGCAAAATTGATTTTTCACCATTAAAAATTTGCCTTTCCGGCGCAGCGCCTTTTTCAGTGGATGCCATCAACGCCATGGAAGCGGTGGTGGGTAAGGGTAAAGTGCTGGAAGTCTATGGCATGACCGAAGCCAGCCCGCTGTTGACCATGAATCCGTTTTACGGAAAAAAGAAAATCGGTTCCGTGGGAGTTCCGATTCAGAATACGGTACTTAAACTGGTGGATCTGGAAACCCGTGAAACAGAGGTGGGATTCAATGAGGAAGGAGAAATCATCGCCAGCGGGCCCCAGATTATGAAAGGATACCACAATAAACCTGAAGAGACCGAACAGGCCATTCGGGATTTTTATGGCAGAAAATATTTTTTCACCGGCGACATTGGCAAAATGGACGAAGACGGTTATCTTTACATCGTGGACCGGGCCAAGGATATGCTGATTGTGGGGGGATACAAAGTTTTTTCACGGGAAGTGGAAGAAACGCTGTACCAGCATCCGGATGTTGAATTTTGTGCCATTGTCGGCGTTCCCGACGAAAAAAGACCCGGCAGTGAAATCGTCAAAGCCGTGATTCAGCCGTCATCGGAAGCCAGATCAAAAGATAAAGAGACGCTCATAAAAGATATTATCGCATATTGCCGTGAAAACAAAGCACCCTACAAAGTGCCGAAAATCGTGGAAGTGGTGGACGAAATCCCGCTAACCGCGGTGGGAAAAGTCGACAAAAAAGCGCTTAGATAAAACAAATGCATGCCCTGCCGGAATTCCGGACGGCTGAGAACGGAATTCCGGGAGAACGCCCATGTGAGTGCTACGCCGGGCATGGATTTCGGCGAAAACAGCAAAGGAGATCTGATGAAAACACGAATCACTGACCTTTTTCATATTGAACACCCCATTATCCAGGGGGGGATGCATTATGTGGGGTTTGCCGAACTGGCGGCAGCGGTTTCCAATGCCGGCGGCTTGGGCATTATCACGGGCCTGACCCAGAAAACCCCCGAGCTTCTGGCAAAAGAAATTGAGCGCTGCCACAAAATGACCGATAAGCCGTTTGGCGTCAATCTGACATTTTTGCCGACTGTCATGGCCCCGGATTATCCGGGTTATGTTTCCGCCATTATTGACAGCGGTGTCAAAATCGTTGAAACCGCCGGCCGGAATCCCGAGCAATATTTGCCGAAACTTAAAGATGCCGGGATTAAGGTCATTCATAAATGTACGTCCGTGCGTCATGCCTTGAAAGCCGAATCCATCGGGTGTGATGCCGTGTCCGTAGATGGTTTTGAATGCGGCGGTCATCCCGGAGAAGACGATATTCCGAATATGATTCTGCTTCCCCGGGCGGCTGAAGAACTCACCATTCCGTTTGTTGCTTCCGGCGGCATGGCAGACGGCCGGAGTCTTGTCGCGGCCCTGGCCCTTGGCGCGGACGGGATCAACATGGGCACCCGTTTTATTGCAACCCAAGAAGCCCCGGTCCATGAAAATGTCAAACAAGCAATTCTAAATGCCACTGAACTGGATACCCGCCTGATCATGCGGCCGCTGAAAAATACTGAACGAGTTTTAAATAATCCCGCGGTGGAGCGTCTGCGGGAAAAAGAGGCCTTGCTTGGAAACAATATTCAATTTGAGGATATCATAGAAGAAGTGGCGGGTGTTTACCCGAAAATCATGACCCAGGGAGACATGGATGCCGGTGCCTGGTCCTGCGGTATGGTGGCCGGGCTGATCCATGACATCCCCACCTGCAAAGACCTTATCAGCCGAATCATGGCAGAGGCCAAATCTTTGATTGAAGAGCGCCTGACTGGCTTTTTGGACGAATAAACCCGTGGGTCAAAGCCCGATCAAACCCGGTTAACCTGTATAAACGGAAAAAGGCAGCCACGGCATCAGCGCGTTTCTCATCACCCATGACCTGCCCGGCTTTGCCGTGGGAAGAATCGAGGAAAAAATGGGCCAGTGCGCTTCAGACACCACGGACCTGCTGTTCACCAACTGTCGGGTGCCGGCATCGCGCATGCTGGGCCCGGAAGGCGAAGAATTTGTCATTGCCATGTCCGGCCTGGACGCCCGGATCTCCATTATTTATGAAGGCACCAGCCAGATCCATCGGATTGTGATTGCCAATGAACTCACGGGCAAAAATAAACGGAAAAATTAAAAGGAGAACAACGCATGAAAATTGAAAATTGTGTGGCAGTGGTTTCCGGCGGCGCATCCGGTCTGGGCGCGGCTGTGGTAAAAGACATGACGAAAAGCGGCGCAAAAGCCGCCATCCTGGATTTTGACGCGGAAAACGGGGAAAAACTGGCCGCGGAATTGGGCGATAAGGTGATTTTTTGCAAAACCGACGTGACCGATGCTGCCAGCGTCAAAGCCGCCATTGACCGGACCATGGAAGCCTTTGGGGCCATTCATTTTGCCGTGAATTGCGCCGGGGTTGCCTCCCCCAAAAAAGTCATCGATAAAAAAGGCAATCCCATGCCTGCGGATTTTTTCAACCGGGTTATCCAGATCAATCTGGTGGGCACCATGAATGTGCTGAGCCTGGCAGCGGTGGAAATGTGCAAAAACACACCCACGGAAGACGGTGAAAAAGGCGCGGTCATCAATGTGGCCTCCGTTGCCGCGTTCGAGGGCCAGGTGGGACAGGCCGCGTACAGCGCGTCCAAAGCCGGTATTGTGGGCATGGCCCTTCCGGTGGCCCGGGAATTTGCGGACTACGGCATCCGGGTCAACACCATTGCCCCGGGCATTTTCATGACCCCGATGATGGCCGGCCTTCCGGAAAAAGCCCAGCAGTCCCTGGCAGCCATGATGCCTTTTCCCAAACGCCTGGGAAAGCCCGAAGAATTCGCCATGCTGGTGCGCCACCTCATTGAAAACCCCATGATCAACGCGGAAGTGATCCGCCTGGACGCGGCCCTGCGCATGGCGGCAAAATAACCCGGCACTCCGGAAAGTTCGATAAACACCGTTGAAAAAAGGGATTATAAATAGTGAAAGCCCATCGATTTTATCTGGAAAGACTCGGTAAATGCATTCTTATGTCGACAATACTGGCTGCGATGCTTTTTGGCTGTTCCGGAAAGCACCTGCGAGTAAACGACGATAACACCATGACACTGTGCGGATGTTACCCGTTGCCCAATTGCGTTTCAAGTACCACCTGGATTCTGTATAACCGGACGTCTCCGTTTGAACCGGCAGGGCCTGTGGATGAGGCGTGGCTGACAATAAAAGCGGTGATCCGGGATATGCCGCGAACAGAAATTGTGGAAGAAAATAACGTCTATATCCACGCCAAATGCAGAAGCCGCGCGTTCCGGTTTGTGGATCATCTGGAACTGCTGCTGCACCCGGATCTGAACCGGATTTCCGTGAGATCGTCTTCTGCCATTGCCCTGTGGGATCTGAACGTGAACCGGTGGCGGATTTACAAATTGCGAAAGCAGCTTGAAGAAATGCACGTCATTAAATAACAAATTCAGGCGGATGTACTGCCCAATCCAATCCCATGAAGCATCCAGCGGTTGCATGAAAACTGGGCTGCCGGTTGTTATCTTTCACCATTTTTCAATACCGCTATCCGATAATTGGCTGCCGGTATTTATTTATTACCGGAGACTTGTCTCCGGAACGAAAAACGTTCTTTGATCAACACCATCTCGGAAATCGGGGGGAAATCGGAAATCGAGGGAAATCCTACCCATTGCCGGTTGGTGCCAAATTATCAAAACGAGCAGAAGGATAAAAATGGAGCAGCGCCCGGCCGAATGTTTCAGAAAAAAAGGATCACCCATATGACCCAAAACGACCTTCATCAGAAGCTTGCGGAAATGCAGTCCAGAATCGCTGCTCTGGAAACAGAGAATCAACAATTTCGGCAAACCATTGAATCTCAAAAAAATATGGCAGCTCTTTTTACCGCCCTCACCAATAACATGCAGGATATGATTGCCCTGACAGATATGGCGGGAAACTTTACTTTTGTCGGCAAAGCCCATGAAACACTGGGATATGATCCGGATTTTCTTATCGGTAAAAATGTAATGGATTTTGTCCATCCCCATGACCGCCCCCAGGTGCGGGAAAAACTCAATGATCTCATTGCATCAGAGGGATCGGGCCTGGCTGAATACCGGTATTTAAGCAAAAACGGAACTTACCTGTGGTTCGAGACCGCGGGCAAAGTTTTAAACGATGCCCCCGACGGGACGAAAAAAATCATCTTCAACTCAAGAGATGTTACTGAGCGCCGTAAAACGGAAAACGCCTTACGGGAAAGCCAAACGCGGTTCAAGGCGCTTCACAATGCGTCTTTCGGCGGCATTGCCATTCATGACAGAGGCAAAATACTGGAATGCAACCAGGGGCTTTCAGAAATAACCGGTTACGCCATTGATGAGTTGATGGGAATGGACGGTTTGCTTCTTATATCTGCAAAGACCCGGGACATGGTGCTGCGCAATATTCTTTCCGGATATGAAACGCCTTATGAGGCCATTGGCGTTCGAAAAAATGGAGAAGAATATCCGCTTCGCCTGGAAGCCCGCAACATTCCATACAAAGGAAAAAACGTCAGAGTTGTGGAGTTCCGGGATATAACGGAAAGCAAAAAAGCAGACAAAGCCCTGCGGGAAAGTGAAAAAAAATACCGGTTAATTGCGGAAAACATGTCGGATGTGATTTCCATTCTGGATATGGACCTTGGGTTTACTTATGTCAGTCCATCTATTAAACGTTTAACCGGATATACGGTCGAAGAGGCCTTGCAGCATTCCATTGAAGACATACTGACGCCGGAATCCCTTAAAAAGGTAGTAACCGTATTTGAAGAAGAAATGGCGCTGGAAGCTTCCGGCACCGCTGATCCCTCCAGAAGCCGAATCATTGAAATCGAACAAAGCAAAAAGGATATTTCCATTGTCTGGGTAGAAGTGGCTTGTTCTTTTATCCGGGATGCGGAACATAAACCCACGGGGATCCTTCTCATCAGCCGGGATATCACCGGCCGCAAAGAAATTGAGCGATCTCTTCAGGAAAGTGAAAAAAAATACCGGATGCTGTTTCAAAACGTCAGCGAAGGCATTCTGATCGCCAAAGGGGAAAAAGTTGATCTGGCCAATCCTGCAATGTTGAAAATTATGGAATATCCGCTGGAAATTTTTACGACAAAACCCTTTATTGAATTTATTCATCCGGATGACCGGGAAACTGTTCTTGAACGTCATCTCAAACGGCTCTCCGGTGAACCTGTGGAGACAAATTACCCTTTCCGGATTATTGCCGGCAATGGTAAGGCAAAATGGGTTCAAATTCATTCCAGCATCATAGAATGGAACGGCGAGCCTGCTTCATTAAGCCTGGTTTCAGATATTTCGGAGCGTAAGCGCAGGGAGATTGAACGGGAACGCCTGATCGCCGCTATCGCGCACAGCGGCGAAGTTATTATGATAACAGACCCTGAGGGCAAAATCCAGTATGTCAATCCGGCCTTTGAAAAAATCACGGGGTACTCCCGGGCGGAAGCAATCGGTCAGACCCCCCGCCTATTAAACAGCGGCCATCAGGACGAATTGTTTTACCGGGAGTTATGGGATACCATCGCTTCCGGTAAAATCTGGACCGGTCGCATGGTTAACAAAAAAAAAGACGGTTCTTTATTTACAGAAGATGCCACCATCTCAGCCGTTTATGATTCAGAGGGCCATATTGTGAATTACGTGGCCGCAAAAAGAGACATCACCGAGCACTTGCAGATCAGCAAACAGCTTCAACAGGCCCAGAAAATGGAATCCATCGGCCGGCTTGCCGGTGGGGTTGCCCATGATTTCAATAATTTGCTGGGCGTCATCCTCGGCTTTACCGAAATGGCAATGGAAAAAACGGAACCGCATGGCGAGCTGCACGACGATCTTTCTGAAATTTTCAATGCGGCCAGGCGCTCCACCGGCATTGTCCAGCAACTGCTCGCGTTCGCCCGAAAACAAATCATTTGTCCGATTCTTCTGGACCTGAACGCCACTGTGAGCGGTATCCTTAAAATGCTGAGACGACTCATCGGAGAACATATTGAATTTGTCTGGCGGCCCGGAAAAAATTTATGGCCGGTGATGATGGATCCTTCACAGATCGATCAAATCCTTGCCAATCTTTGCGTCAATGCCAGAGATGCCATATCTGACATCGGCACCATTGCCATTAAAACCGAAAATATCACGATTGATACGGATTTCTGCTCAGAATACACATATTTTTCGCCGGGAGAATATGTCCTGACAACTGTAAGCGACACGGGTTGCGGAATGGACAAAGCAACGCGTAAAAACATCTTTGAACCCTTTTTCACCACCAAAGAAACCGGTAAAGGCACTGGACTTGGCTTGTCCACCGTATACGGCATTGTTAAACAAAACAAAGGATTCATCAGATTTGACAGCAAACCGGGAAAAGGCACGACATTTTTTATCTACCTGCCCCGGCATGAAAAACCCTCAAAAAAATTGCCAGAAAAAACCCCGGTTCAAAAAATTCCGCCAGGAAAAGAAACCATACTTCTGGTGGAAGACGAAGCCGCCATTCTGAAAATGACAAAAAGAATTCTTGAAAAACTGGGTTATGCGGTGCTGGTGGCAAACACACCCGGCGAGGCCATCCATCTGGCAAAAAATTATCATGATGAAATCCATTTGCTGATGACCGATGTCATCATGCCGGAAATGAACGGCCGGGATCTGGCCAGACATATTTTATCTGTTTATCCGGATATTTCCTGCTTTTTTATGTCCGGTTACACTGCTGATATCATTGCTCATCATGGTGTGCTTGAAGCAGACGTGCATTTCATCCACAAACCCTTCACTGCCAGGGAGCTGGCGGTAAAATTAAGAAAAGCACTTGATAAAAAAACCCACTGACAAAACCAATTAAATTGTCAAAAAATAAATAACAGGAGTTTATATGCCATTTCAGCTTACCAAAGAACAGCAGATGATTCAGAAAATGGCCCGGGAGTTTGCCCGGAAAGAACTGGCGCCGGTGGCTGCGGAACGGGACCAGAACCACACCTATCCCGGGGACAGCCTCAAAAAAATGGGGGAACTGGGGTTTCTGGGCATGCTGGTTTCGGAAAAATACGGGGGGGAAGACATGGGCACGGTGGCCTATTCCCTGGCGCTTACGGAAGTTGCCTATGCCTGCGCGTCCACCGCGGTCATCATGTCCGTGCACAATTCCATCTGCTGCGGCAGCATTGAAAAATACGGCACGGAAGCCCAAAAAGAAGAATTTTTGCGGCCCATGGCCGGCGGTGAATTCATCGGCGCATTTGCCCTCACCGAACCGGAAGCCGGGTCTGATCCCCAGTCCATGACATGTTCTGCGGTGCGGGACGGGGACCATTATATTATCAACGGCACCAAACGGTTCATCACCACGGGAAAAAATTCCGGAGTGATCATTCTGCTGGCCCGGACCGCGGAAAAAGGCAGCCACGGCATCAGCGCGTTTCTCATCACCCATGACCTGCCCGGTTTTGCCGTGGGAAGAATCGAGGAAAAAATGGGCCAGTGCGCTTCAGACACCACGGACCTGCTGTTTACCAACTGCCGGGTGCCGGCCTCGCGCATGCTGGGCCGGGAAGGCGAAGGGTTTGTCATTGCCATGTCCGGCCTGGACGCCGGCCGAATCGGGATTGCGTCGCTTTCTCTGGGCATTGCCCAGGCGGCTCTCGCCGAATCTATTAAATACAGCAAGCAAAGAACGCAGTTTCACCAAAAAATATCCGATTTCCAGGGTCTCCGCTGGATGATCGCGGACATGGCCATGGAGGTGGCGGCGGCCCGGCTCCTGGTGGTGAATGCCGCCGCCATCAAGGAACGGGGAGAAAACTGCACGGCTGCGGCCTCCATGGCCAAGTGCTATGCCTCGGAAATGGCCCAGCGGGTCACGGGCCAGGCCATCCAGATCCACGGGGGATACGGGTATATCAAAGAATATCCGGTGGAACGGTTTTACCGGGACGCCCGGATCACCACCATTTATGAAGGCACCAACCAGATTCAGCGGATTGTGATCGCCAATGAACTTATGGGCAACCCCAAAAGGCAAAAATAAAAGGAAGCCTTTGGGGCCATTCATTTTGCCGTGAATTGCGCCGGGGTTGCCTCCCCCAAAAAAGTCATCGATAAAAAAGGCAATCCCATGCCTGCGGATTTTTTCAACCGGGTTATCCAG
>JAABSH010000037.1 GCA_011390465.1 Desulfobacteraceae bacterium | reverse complement strand
GCAGCCGCTGCGGCAATGAGGCCGATATCTGGATTGATGACGTTGCACATCTGAAACCGGCCTGATTTGTTCTGATGCCCGCTGTTATCAGCATGAGAGACCAGCCGGATAACAGCATTATACCCCATCACAGGATTATCCAATTCCCCCAATCCCGGGTACCCAGGTTCGCAGTGACGCCGCATGGCGGTATTGTTATCGTAGAGCTGAAGTTTGAAGCAAGCCAACATTAAGGAAAAGCCCCATGGAAAAGCACCACAAATTCTCTGTATGGTACGTCCTGCTCGGCGTATGGGCTGTACTGATCCTCCACAACCTGCTCTTTTCGATGTTTGCCATCGAGACCATTGCCTACAGTGAATTTCTGGATCTGGTCCGGAAAGGAAAAATAGCGGAAGTGGCCATTACCCAGAACCAGATCCAGGGAAAAACCGCCAGCGCCCAGGACAGCGAAGGAACCCTTTTTCGCACGGTGCGGGTGGACCCGGAGATTTCAGAGCTTCTGGCCAAAAACAACATCACCTTTAAAGGCGAAATCGAATCCACGTTTTTCCGGGATCTTCTGTCCTGGGTGGTGCCGATTTTTCTGTTTGTGGGGCTCTGGTTTTTCATCATGCGCCGGATGATGGGGCAGCAGCCGGGCTTTATGAGTTTGGGAAAAAACAAGGCCAAAATTTATGTGCAGGAAGATCTGGATGTCACTTTTGACGACGTGGCCGGTGTGGATGAATCCAAACATGAAATGATGGAGGTCATTGAATTTCTGAAAAATCCGCAGAAATTCACGCGCATTGGCGGCATGATTCCCCGGGGGATTCTGCTGGTGGGGCCGCCCGGCACCGGCAAAACCATGCTGGCCAAAGCAGCGGCCGGGGAAAGCGGAGTGCCGTTTTTTTCCCTTTCCGGTTCGGAATTTGTGGAAATGTTCGTGGGCCTGGGTGCTGCCCGGGTGCGGGATCTCTTTAATCAGGCCAAGCAGAAAGCGCCGTGCATTATTTTTATCGACGAACTGGACGCCCTGGGAAAAGCCCGGGGATTCGGCAACATGGGGGGCCATGACGAGCGGGAGCAGACCTTGAACCAGCTGCTGGTGGAAATGGACGGATTTGACCCCCAGATCGGCGTCATTCTCATGGCCGCCACCAACCGGCCGGAAATTTTAGATCCGGCCCTGCTCCGGCCGGGCCGGTTTGACCGGCAGATTCTGGTGGACCGGCCGGACAAAAAAGGCCGGGAAGCCATTTTAAAAGTGCACCTCAAAAAAATCCAGTACGATGGGAGCGTGGATGTGGAAAAAGTCGCCGCCATGACCCCGGGAATGGTGGGCGCGGACCTGGCCAACCTGGTCAATGAGGCCGCGCTTCTGGCCGTTCGGCGGGACAAGGAAAAAGCGACCATGGCGGAATTTGAAGAAGCAGTGGAACGTCTGGTGGCAGGCCTTGAGAAAAAAAACCGCCTGATCAATCCCAGGGAAAAAAAAATTGTGGCGCACCACGAGATGGGCCATGCCCTGGTATCCTTTTTCCTGCCCGGCACAGACCCGGTGCAGAAAATCACCATCATCCCCAGAGGAATTGCGGCTTTGGGCTACACCATGCAGGTGCCCACGGAAGACCGATTTCTTATGAAAAAAACCGAGCTTTTAAACCGGATCGCCACTCTGCTGGGGGGCCGGGCTGCAGAAGCCATTGTATTTGAAGACATTTCCACCGGCGCGCACAATGATCTGTCCAAGGCAACAGACATTGCCCGGAGCATGGTGCGGGAATACGGCATGAGCGAAAAAGTGGGGCAGGTCTATTTTTCCCCTAAAAACCCGTCCCCGTTTTTAAACATGCCCGGCATGGGAGGCGCCACAGAATACAGTGAATCCACGGCGGAAATCATTGACGCGGAAATCCGGGAAATCCTGGCGGCCCAGTACAAAACCGCTTTTGACATTTTGTCTTCAAAAAAATCGCTTTTGGAAAAATGCGCCGGCATTCTGCTTGAAAAAGAAACCCTTGACGGGCAAGAGCTGAGAAAAATTATCGAAGCATCTTAATATCCGAAAAACTTTTCAAGCCTGACATTGGAAATCTCCAATTCTTCCAGGGCCTTTGTGATGCCGCCCACAAAATTCGGGGGCCCGGCCACCATAAACTGTTTTGACTGAAACCCGGGGATATTTTCCCGAATAAAATCCGCGTTCAAGCGGCCTTTGGGCCCGGGCCAAGCGTCATCCCGGGTCATCACAAAAAACACTTTTTCCGGGCAGCCGCTGGCTTCCAGCCGCAAAAAGTCTTCATAAAACGCAGTGGTTGCCTTGTTTTTATTGGAATAAAGCAGGGTCACCCGGCGGTTTTCCCCGGCACGGATCAGATGATCAAGCATGCATTTAAACGGCGTGACCCCCACGCCGCCGGCCACCATGACCATCTCCAGTGCCGCATCTTCAGGCAGCACAAACTTTCCCCCGATTTCCGTGATTTCCCCTGCGTCCCCCGGCTGCAAGGCGTCCAGGGTCTGTTTGAAACCCGTGTCCGAGACCCGGGTGGCGATCTCTATGCGCCCGTGTTTTTCAGGAGAATTTACAATGGAAAAATACCGCTTCGGGCCTTTTTCATCCGGAAATCTGAGATCCAGCTTCAGGCAGACATATTGCCCCGGCACATAGGAGAGCCCCGCATCCGGCACGTCAAAGGTAAATAAGACCGTCCCCTCGGCGATTTCTTTTTTTTCCTTTAAAAAACAGTTCATCATTCTTCTTTTCCTTTCATTTTGTTACCCCTGATTGTGCATTTTCCGTGGAGGCGTGCTTTTGTATTTTTCCCTAATCTTTGGCCAGCTCCTGGTATCGCAAAAATGCCAGCCCCAGGCGCAGGGTGTTGTAATCATATTTGTCTTCAAATTGGGTTTTCATGGCGCTCAGGCTGGATAATTCCGCCTTCTTGAACGCCGCTGCGATTTCATCCAGGGTTTCTTTTGAAACCAGCCGGCAGGCATCAATCTCGCCTTCTTCAACCCAGCGGGCCAGATGGGTGTAAATGGTTGAAAGTTTTAAAGACCGAACAGCTGCAATTTCATGAACCGGCTTTCCACTATTGTACATTTCCAGGGTTTTTTCCCAGGTATCGGATTGCTGGTAGCTGCCGTTTTTTTTACCGCCGGCGCCCGTATTCCCTTTTCGAACGGCTGCGGTCTTCTCACTTTCCGCACAGGCTAAGGCCACGGCATCGCTGCGACTGGGAAGCTGAAGGTCTGCTTTTGTGAGCTCTTTTTCATCCACAGCCGCCGCCGCCAGGTCAGCGGCTTTGTATATTTTCTGAACCTGCCCGTAAAACAGCAGATCCAAATCTTTTAACTCATTGACGTATTGTTTTACCTTTTTTTTATGGGCCTGCAATTCCGTAATCTGGGCTGCGATTTTTTTTGAAAAATCATTAAACACAGGCTCAAAATAATTTCTGGCTGCGTGAATGCGCTCTATTAAAAAAGAAAAATCCTGGCCCGTGTCCGGCTGTTCAAGGCTGTCAAAAATCCGGCCCAGCTGGTTTAAAAATTTATCGCCCACCGCTTTGACCGGCTTCAGGTCCGCGCAAAGCCCCCGGGCCCATTCCAGATGTTTCTGCTTTTCCGAACGTACCGCGTCTTTGGTATAAGTGCGCACATGAAAATCCAGCTCCGTGCGCAATGCCTTAAAATCAAAGGCATCTGTCACGGCCTGGCGCAAATAGGCGATGGAGTCCGCATTCAGGCCCTGTTCCAGGGTCTTGACATCTGTTTTCAGTTCAGCAAATTTTTCAAGCGCGGCCTCCTGCATCATGTTCTGATGGGTAAACGGCGCCGTGAGCACCAGACCGTCCAGGGACGTAAGCCGGGACAATGCCACATACACCTGTCCGGCGGCAAAGGCCCGGGACACATCAATCACGGCTTTTTCAAATGTCAGGCCCTGGCTTTTGTGCACGGTAATGGCCCAGGCCAGTTTTAACGGATAGTGGACAAAGACACCGATCACTTTTTCCTCGATCTCACCGGTTTCCTTGTTCAGGGCAAAGCGCTTATTTTCCCATGAATATCTTTCCACTGTCACAGGGGAAGTGCCGTCGGAAAACGCCACGGTTATCTCTTTGTCCGTGAGGGCAGCCACTGTGCCGATTTTACCGTTAAAAAACCGCCCTTCGCCGGATGGATCATTTTTCACAAACATGACCTGGGCATTTTTTTTAAGTGCCAGCACCGGATCCACCGGATAAATATTTTCATCAAACGTGCCTTCCACAATGGCCGGGTAGGTGTATGTCTTTCCGGGAAGCCCTTCCAGCGCTTCGCGGTTCATACAGTCTGCCTTGTAATTGTGAGTGGTCAGGTAAACATATCCGTCCCCTGCGGCCGGCGAAAATCCAGGCCGGTAATACTGATTCAGGATTTCAATGTCATGGGGGGTCAACTGGTTGTCGCGCAAATGGTTCAGCACGGAAATAAAGGTTTCATCGGCCTGGCGGTAGATTTTTTCCAGTTCGATATACACGGGCGGGTCGTGTGCAAGGACCCGGGCGGAAAAGAAAAAACAGGTGGGATAAAATTCCTGCAGCACCTGCCATTCCGCGTCTTTCACCACGGGCGGAAGCTGCTGAAGATCGCCGATGAACAGCATCTGAACGCCGCCAAACGGCGCATTGCTGCGCCGGACGCGCCGCAGCACACTGTCAATGGCATCCAGCAAGTCCGCCCGCAGCATGCTCACCTCGTCAATAATGAGCAGTTCGAGTTTTTTCAAAAGATCGCGCTTGGTCCCGTGCATCCGCATATTACGGGTCAGTGTGGCCGGGGTATGGAGGGCAAACGCCGGGGCTTCTTCACCGGGGAAACGGTCCGAGGGAATAAAGGCGCCAAAGGGCAGCTGAAACAGCGAATGCAGGGTAACGCCGTGGGCATTGATGGCGGCAATGCCGGTGGGCGCCGCGACAATGGTGTTCTTGTGGGTGCTGCGGCTGATGGCGTGCAGAAATGTGGTTTTTCCGGTGCCTGCCTTGCCCGTAAGAAATACATGGCGGCCGGTGCTGTTCACAAACCGTGATGCCACGGCCGCGGCATTGTCATTCCACTGGGTCATAACCAACGCGAAAACTATTTGGCCGCCGCAATGGTCTTGATAAACCCGTCTGCTTCAGCAATGGCGGCTTCCATTTCCCGGATAAGGGTGGCCACGTCGGTTTCCACCACTGCCAGTTCACTTTGAAGCGACGCAATGGCACTGGCATTTAAGTTGTGTTTTAAAAACAACACCTGATCCTGAAACGCGGACAGCACCGGATCGATTTTATCTTCAGCCCGGCGCATGGAGCGGACAAGCTGGTCATATTCCAGGCGGGTTTCCGCAAGTTTCTGCTGGCTTGAGCGCCGCAGCTGGACATTGCTGTATTGGCTGAGTTCGGCTTCCCATTCCTTGAAAAGGGCTTCTCCCACATCTTCTACTGCCCCAATGCGCTTGTTTACGGCTTTGGCCTGTTTTTCACAGCGCTGGAACTCCGCGTTCAAAATTTCATACTTTTCCTCCAGCACGCCGCCGTCGAAATTCACCACCTCTGTAAACCGCTCTAGAGCGGTCTGGAACTGCTCTTTGGTTTTTTCCTGCTCATCCCGGGCGTCTTCCACCCGGTCCGCCAGAATTTCATGCTTCTGAACCCCGAATTTTTCCATGGTATTGTAATAAACACTCTGGCATCCGAAAAGTACCAGGGCTGCGGCCACCAGAATGCCGGTTTGAAATATTTTATGCGCAAAAAAACGGGCCATGGTCATTCTCCTGAAAAAAAAATAAAAGTTGCTTCAATGTTTTTATTGTTGAAAAACCATGACAAAACCGGCCCCAAAAGTCAATTGCAAAGGGAGGGGGCGCCTCCGTATTCCTGATAAGCGGCGATTCTTTTTTTTACATTGACTTTCAGATTGTTAAACCAAAAGGAATAGTCAAACCGATGAAAAACACCTGCGGGCCATCTTCCCATGTGAACCAAATCGATTTTCTCAGACTCCGGTGTTTTCATATCCGTAACCACTAAAACGCCTTTGTGCGTATTCACATAGGCACCGGCAAAATTCGGGATTTCTTCGATAAGCTCACCGGTTGCGTCATTAAAAAATTTTGCCCCCAAGTTTGCGCTGCAGCCCGCAGGGGTATTGTCTGTTTTCCAGTTCAGGGGATTAATCGCAACCGCACCCGGGAGCAACACCGGAGACGCACCGGCCTCTGTGCCTTGGGTGTTAAAAGTGATGATCCCTCCGATATCGGTTTCCCCCCGGGCAAGCTTCATCCAAGGATATTTTTCCAAATCAGTTTTCGTTACAGAGTAACCCATCAGATAAGCCGCTACCAATCGCTTTTGCAGAACAGGATTATTAAACCGGTTGCGCATAAGGTGAATAAGCGCCATTGACCCCTGACTGTGCCCGGCAAGAATAAATGGCCTGTCAGGATTAAGATGATCAATATAATAGTCGAATGCTCTTTCGACATCCCCGTAACCAACCTGAAAAAAGGGGTCCTGAAAGGCATCCACCCCGTTATTGCCGGCCGCCATACTCTGTAATGCCGCCGATTGCTGGCGATAAAATGGGGCAAACAAATTTGCAAAAGGGGAATATACCCCTGCCTGGGCGGTTATCAGGCCTCTGGCATTTTCTCTGAGCGCTTCATCTGAAATATCCATATTTTCAGGGTTGGTGCCAAGGTAAATCGTCGGATGAACATAAAATACATCAACCGGATGATTAATGGTTTCTGACCGGGCAACCCAGGAAAAAGCTTCAGAATAGTCAGGCTGGTGTGGCGTTGTTCCGGTAGCTGTTGTATTTTTGATACTGCTGCAACCCCCCATTATGAAAAGGGCGAGAGAACAGGCAAGCAGGACTGATATGGATTTTAGGTGCATCGATTATGTTCCTTTTCTTGTGAAAAATGTCCGGTTTAGAAAGCGAGAATTCTCTGTCTCGCATTTTCCTTCAGATTCATATAAAAAAGCGAGTAATCATCACGGTGATAAATCCCCACCGGCATGGCAGACGGACTGATTAAATCAGGATCGGCAACGTCACACACGAGTCCGGAATCTTTGATTTGTGCGGATGTAAAACCGGGGTAGTAAACGGGTTCCTCCCCTTCCGGAAAAAACACCGCGCCAAGGTTATCATAGGCCGGTACAAGTTCGCCGTCTTCGGTACTGCTTTCCCATGAAAGGGGATTGGTGACCCAGGTCCCTGCCGTGATTTGAATTGATTGGTCCTGCAAGCCATCTTTTAAAGAGTTATATGCGATAAAACAATTTATGTCCGTTGCACTCTCACACATACGAATCAGAGGATTTTCAGCTATATCCGCGGGGGTGATGGACCAGCCAATAAGATAGGCAGCCACGAGTAAGTCTTCTTTGCCGGTGGTCCCCCAATTCTCTTTCAGAATTTCCAGCAAATTGCTCGATCCCTGGCTGTGCCCGGCGATAATAAACGGCCTGCCGTTGTTGTAATGCTCCAGGTAGTAAGCAATTGCGCGCCACATGTCGCTCTGGCCATAAGCCAGCAATTCATTCACTTTCGACAATTCAAGGCTGAAACCGTTTTTGTTGAGCTGGCGGTAAAAGGGAGCGTAGAGATTGGCGCTGTCCGTAAAGACGCTGGCCTGGTGATCAATGGTGCCCATGGCTGCCTGCTGCAAATCCTTGTCGGTATAGTCCATCAGCATGTCGCCTTCTTCCAGCACCGTGGGATAAAACCACAGGATATCGGCCGTGTGTTCGTCGGGATTATCAGGAAAGGCAAGCCAGGATGCTTTTTCCGAATAATCCGGCGTCGGGATTCCAGCGGTTGGATTTTCAGCGGTGGATTTCGACGAATCATCGGAATCATCACAACCGGACAGTAAAAAAAGCATCACGCACAGAAAAAGAATTCGAATAAACATCGCAGGAGCTGGTTTCAGCATTTTAAGATCTCCTAAATCAATTATGTGAGCACAAATTATCCGTTAAATGTAAAAAAACAGCCAATATTTTACTGCCCGCGGACCGCCGCCAGCACCAAAGTTAAATCCGCATGATCCCCGGCGCTCTGGTTGCGGTGGGCAAACAGCATCTGATCCCCCGGCTGACTGCCGGCATCCAATACAAACATGCCGCCCTGCTGCCACAGGTCGCCCGCGCTTTTTCCCTGGCGAAAGCCTTTTTTCATGGCAAAAAATCCCCGCAAAACAGACGACGGCCCGAGGGTACGCCCCACTCCCCGCACGAGATTAAAGGCCTTGTAGGTTTTAAGAGAAGGGTCCACATACATTTCAGCGGTAAAAGAAAAGGATTCCATAAACTCCCGGGCCTGGGCCGGTTTTCCACTGCCAATGGCCGCAAGTCCCACCCCTGCGGCATCCAGCTGGTCTTTGATTTCCATTAGGGCAGCAGCCTGCTGCCGGGCAAACAGTCATCCGAAATGCCGTAAAAACGTGAGCACAATCCGCTGATGCTGCCACAGCGACGCAAGGGCCATCACTTCATTTTCCAGGGTCAGCACGGTAAGCCCGCTGACCTCCGGCACCTGGGTGTTTTCTGTCGTATCCGCCATCACTGCTCTCCTTTTCCAAGATTTATAAAAATGCCTATCCTGATCTACCCTGATTCAGCTGAAATTTAAACACCAAAAACTGGATATCAAAAAAATCGCGCCCTGGAACTGGTTTAAAAAAGAACAGGAACAGGAGGGGAAAACCTTGCCGGTGCGACGATCCGCGGCTCCGGCGGCCTATTCCCACCCTCTTTCCCGGCTGCACAACGAGAAAAAAGGTGCATCTGGAACTTATCAACGACACGTTGAAAATATCCGGGGAGAAAAAACAGGAAAAAGAAAAATCAGATACCAAATCTTGCTATTGTTTTACATAGAGCCGGATAATTTTAACCATCAGCAGAATCGGGGCAACACCGTGGAACACCAGATCCGCCATATCCAGCGGCCGCACCAGCTGCCACTGGAGCAGCATCCGCGTTTTTTCCACCAGATGGGGCTCCGGCTTAAACGGTGCCAGCCCCAGAAACAGGGACAGCAGAATTAACACGAAAAAAGGGATTCGGTCCAGCCTTTGAAACATAAATTTTCCTTGATTGACTGCCTGCGCAAAACCTCAGCGTTCAATGCCGTCCCGGGCCAGAATGCCATGGGTGTAATAATGTTTTACTTCTTTCATTTCCGTCACCAGATCCGCCCGGTTGATTAATTCCTGGGGGGCGTTCCGGCCGGTCAACACCAATTCCACACTTTCCGGCCGTGTGTCAAGAAGATCCGTCACCTGTTGTATTGTGAGCAGTCCAAACCAGACCGCCACATTGATTTCATCCAGGATCAGAATATCATATTCTCCGGAATGCATGGCGCTCTTGATTTTTTCAAGGCCCTGGCAGGCCCGGTCGATATGGGGCTGGGTGACATCCTGTTTGCGGATGCAGTCTTCATTCCCGTACTGCTCAATGGTGACCAACGGATTATTTTTCAATGCCGCCAGTTCCCCATAGGGCCAGCCTTTCATGAACTGGCCCACATAGGTTTTCATGCCGTGACCGGCCGCACGCACGGCCATGCCAATGGCGGCAGTGGTTTTGCCTTTGCCGTCGCCTGTATATAACTGAACGTATTTTTTCTTTGAAATTGTCTGGGTCATTGGCTTTGATGTTTATTTCCGGATTTCCACTGCATAATCTTTGGGCAGGTGGGCCGTTCCCTTGACACAGGGAAGTCCCGTTGCCGCGTGAGCTGTTTCTATGAGCTGATCCACATGGTCGCAGAATCCGCCCTGACCCGTGACCCACCCCTTATCCGTCTTATTGGCAAAGGTGCAGGTACAGAAATGAATGGCTTCCGCGCCTTTGGATTTGAGTATTTTTGCCAGATCCGCCACATTGTCTCCGGGACAACGGCAGGTAAAAACGCCGGCCGGCATGGCATTGTCGTATTCCGCAAATCCTTCCTTGCTGTCTGTCAGGCATTTTAAACAATTGGTCAGGGGGCACCGGTTCTCATTTTTCTCACAACGGATAATCGCCACTTTTGTCATTTTACTGCTCCTTTTATTGGTCTTTACTTTTTTGATTATCCGGGCTTTTCATGCGGATCATATAATTGCTCAAGGCCTCCTGCAGCGTAGCGGCGGCCAGGCCCGCGCAATGCACGTCTGATTCCGGCAGACGGCCGATTTCCGCCAGTACCGCATCGCCGTTAATATCGGTCAGCGCATCCGGATCCCGCCCAATGGCCAGTTCCGCGGCAAAAGACCCGCAAATGGCGCTGGAGGCACACCCGTCCGTCGTATAAGAAGCCGCCTGCACCCGGTTATTTTCAAATTTCAAAAAAATCTCAATGGTATCGCCGCATTCGCCGGTCAGCCGCGCGTATCCGTCCGGCCCATCCATTGCGCCGTTAAACCGGGGATTGCGCCACCGGTGAAACCCTTTTTCGCCGTACGCTTCCCGGGCTTCATCAAATATCTGTTCCTGAAGCTGATCTACAAAATTATCAAAATCGTTCATGGCCGCTGTTGCCCTTTTCAAATATATCCGTAATCTTTATTGCCTTATTCTTTTTATATGTCTTTAATTTTATTCTGTATTGCTTCAAGCTGGCGCTGCAGTTCCGCTGCCTGGCGTTTCAGATCCGCAATGCTCTCTTTGCCGCCGGCTGAAGTTGAGACAGCGCCGCCGGCATTGGCCATTCCCATGCCAGTGCCACCCATGCCGCGACCCGATCCGCCCATGCAGCGACGGCCACCGCCCATACCACGGCCTCCCATGGCACGACCGCCGCCACCCATGCCGCGACCGCCACCGGTCATGGGCATGCCGCCGGATGCCCCGCCCGTGCCGTTTACGCCGAATTTCTCGCCAACATTGGCCTGGGTTGTCTGCTGCAGATTTCCCTGCTTGAACCGCTCAACCGCCTGGCGCACAGTTCCGGTCTGTCCGGCATAAACCGTCACACCCGCACCGCCAAAAGCCGTCATGGCTTTTGGTCCGCAGGAACCCGTCAGCAAAGCCCTGGCCCCCTTGTTGCTGACCATGGATGCCGCCTGAATTCCCGCGCCCTGGGCTGTATTGATATTATCCGAGTTATCAAGCACTTCAAGTGCCATTGTGTCCGGATCAACAATCAATATATACGCTGCCCGGCCAAACCGTTCATCAATTTCCGCATCCAGATCCGTGCCTTTTGCACTGATTGCTATTTTCATTGATACTTCCTCCTGATATTGTATTTCCTGATCCGCAGTGATACTGCGCAGGTTAAAATAAAAAAATGAAGGGTAACGCTCTTTTAAAAAACCAGATTGTCTGTTTAACGTGATTTCGTCTATAAATTCAATCTGTTTTTTTAAAAACCCGTTACCTGGACCCTGATCGGGCCGGGTCCTTGCCATGGAAAATCCGCTTCCGGCGGCATGCTTTCTGCCGGAAACGGATTTTTTTGCGCATTACCGAACGTTAAACTGAAAACCATTTAACCCAATCACCGCTGGTTTACCCATTCAATCGCATGCCGCGGGCAAGTCTTGCGGCAGGTTATTCCGCGCCGTCAATTTCAGAAATGCGACGGTTAATGGCATCCAGGGTATTTTTAACCGCATCGGCCTGCTGACGCAAATCGCTCAGTTCGTCAGCCGGTGCGTACGCCGGCGCATAAGGGGGATACATTCCGCCATATCCCCGGCGAAAACCGCGGCCCATACCATAACCGGCTCCGGCGCCACGGCCCCGGGCCATGCCTCTGCCATATCCCACCGGCCGGTTATATCCTGCATAACCAGGATTACAATATCCCCGGGCACCGCCGGTCATGGGACCGGCTCCCATAGGTCCACTTCCATCAAATCCAGGCATTTTTACACCTCCTTGGCTTGGCTCATTTTCCCGGTTCGGCGCTTACGTCCGAACCGGGGATGAGCAATGAATTAATTAATTATCGGTTTCCACGGCCTTGTCCCTGGCCCCGGCCCTTTCCCGGACCGCGACCCTGGCCTTGTCCCTGGCCTTGTCCCTGGCCTTGACCTTGTCCCTGGCCCGGCTGCGGGCTGTTTTGACCATTATTACATCCGCCGCGGTTTTTCCCGGTACCAGGACCGGTTCCGCGGGGACCTGTTTTATCTCCTCGTGGCATACTTATCACCTCCTTATGCGCATTAAACGTCACATTGCGGCCTTTTCGCCGTCCATGCCGCCATCCACATCCGGGCATGGAAAACGCCGGCACAATCTCCGCGCCGGATACATACGCGCTCAGCACTTTTTCAATATTGCCGGTGACAAATGGTATCAGCTGAATTCCGCTGTTTTCAATTACACCGGCGGGAAACTGTGAAATCGCCCCGCAAATAAGCACATCGATTTCCATGTTGTTCAGCAGTCCGGCCAGTCGCCAGGACATTTCCGGAAAAAACGATGCATGCTGTCTGTCAACGATTTCTCCGTTTTCAACTTCCGCAATCAGCAGTGTGCGCGCGGCGTCAAACACCGGTGAAATTCTGTCTTCCCAGGCCGTTAATGCGATTTTCATAAAATTGTTTACCGTTGGTTACGTAAATGATCCAATTTACATCCGCCGATTTTTCAGCGGCAGACACCCATTTGATATGCATGGCTTATGCCAAATTTAAAAAACAACTCATCAAAATTAAATTTCTACATCATTACAATTGGTTAAAAATTTAAAGCGTCAAACGAAGCAAACCAAAAAAGAAAGGATAGTCGCAAAAATGCAATCAAAGAATCGCATTTTTGCGACTCTATGCAATGATAATGGCTTTTACCGTAATGCTTCAGAAAGTTGAATGCAGCCGGCAAGCCTGTAAATCAGGCATTGCGGCTGCGGCCGTCGGTGCGGGGCAGGGAAATGCCCAGGCGGGCGATTTTACGGAACAGGGTGCTTTTGTGCATGCCCAGATCGGCGGCAGCAGCCGTGCGGTTATACTGGTTGCGCTCTAATGCTTCCATAATCATCCGGGTTTCCGCGGCCTGAACCGGATCCTGCGGGCTGTCCGGGGCTGCGGCTGCCGTCGCGCAACGGTCGGCGTCAGCCATCAGCGAGGGCAGATGTTCCGGCTGAATATCCCCTTCAGCGCACAGGATAAAGGCATGCTCTATGATATTTTCAAGCTCCCGGATATTGCCGGGAAAATCATGGGACATGAGAATTTCAAGGGCCTTCAGGCTGATGCCGGATACCGTCTTGCCCCTGATGCGGTTAAGCCGGGCGATAAAATGATCCACCAGCAGGGGGATATCCTCCATCCGCCGCCGCAGGGGCGGAAGCGGGATGCGCACCACATTGATCCGGTAAAACAGGTCCTGGCGGAACTCACCGTCCGCCACCATCTGGGAAAGGCCTTTGTTGGTGGCGGCAATCACCCGCACATCGGCTTTTTCTTTTGCCACGGCCCCCAGCGGCTGAAACTCCTGCTCTTCCAGCACCCGCAGGAGCCGGATCTGAAACGCGGCGCTGGTATCGCCGATCTCATCCAGCATCAGGGTGCCGCCGCGGGCAACGGAAAAAAGGCCGGGTTTATCCTTGACCGCGTTGGTAAAAGCCCCGGCCTTGTATCCAAAGAGTTCAGACTCCAGAAGGCTGTCCGGCAGAGCGCCGCAATTAATCGCCACAAACGGATGGTCTTTCCGAAAGCTCAGATTGTGAATGGCCCGCGCCATCAGTTCTTTGCCGGTGCCGGTTTCCCCTTCAACCAACACCGTGCTGTCGCTTTCCGCCACCTGGGGCAGAATGCTGAAAATCTTTTTCATTTCCGGGCTGGCGCTGACAATATCGCCCATCCGGTAACTTGCGCAAAGCTCTTTGCGAAGGGTTTCCTCCAGAGTGTGATCCCGGAAAGTTTCAACGCCGCCGATCACATTGCCTTCGGAATCCTTCAGAAGCGAGGTGGAAACCGTGATGGGAATTCTTTTTTTTTCGCTGTTGATAATGTAGGTGGCGCTGTTGATAAAAGATTTGCCTTCCTGCATGGTTTTTTTAAGGGCACAGTTGCTTTCGCACATATTGGAGCGGAACACATCCCAGCAATGCCGGCCAATGGCTTCTTCACGGGAAATCCCGGTAATTTCTTCCGCGGCCCGGTTGAATGACATGATCTTCCAGTTGTGATCCACCGTAAATACCCCGTCGGAAATACTTTCCAGAATGATTTCCGTGGCATTTTCGTTCAGGGTCTTCAAAGGATTCTTGTTCTTAGCCATCCGGTTTCTCTTTGCGCCCGTTATTTAAAACCATTTTCGCTTCCGGCTGAACTGCCGGCTAACAATCAGATTCCGGCGCAACAGCTTTGAATTTCTCCTGGGGCGCGCCGCATACCGGGCATTTTTTGGGTGCTTTTTTATCTGTTACATAGCCGCAGATCTGACAGACCTGATAGGCCTTCACATCTTCCTTCATGGACTGAAAAATGGCGCGCTCATACAACTTGGCGTGGTATTCTTCCGCATCCCGGGCCTGGGAAAATACGATTGCCGCGGCTTTTTCATCCTCATCTTCCGCGTCTTTCAGAAAATCCGGATATTCATTTGTGCTGATGGATTTTTCCCGTTCAAAAGAGGCTTCCAGGTTGGTGTCCGTATCTTTGACAACCACATCTTTCATTAAATTAAGATTGCGCGTGGCATGCACCCGTTCCGCCTCGGCAATGGCCCGAAACAAAAGTGCGATCTGCTGATTTCCCTCTTCCGCTGCCCTGTCAGCATAAGCCAGCAGCCGGAAATAAGCCTTGGCCTCCCCGACAAATGCGGTTCGAACATTTTTTTGCGTTTTTTCTTTCATTTTTTATCCTTTCGTCTTCAGCCTCCAGTCTTCAGCCTTCAGCCTGTCGAGTAGACCGGCTTCTTCAATGAAAACATAGCGTAAACCTGCATTCTTTTATTGACGCCTTGCCGCACGCGGCTACTACGTGCCTGCTGTTTCCGCCCTGCCTTCACCGTTGGCACCGGCCCCTCCCAGAACCGTGCTTGCGCTATTAACGCACACGGCTCCTCATAAGTACACTTCACGATTTTCCGCTATGCGTTGCAGTTTTGTTCCCACCGTTTCGCTATTTCTGGGCATAACCGATGTCTCCCCACAACACTGTTACTTATGTGGCATCCTTTCCTCCAGCAGCATTACCCGCCTTCTCAGGTACTATGATGCCATCCGACTCCCTCTGTCTCATTTGCCTTCCTTCCTTTGTTATCAGTTGTCCGGCATACTCGCATTTCCGCAAGAAAACAGAGGGCCTCCCGGGTTGCCGCACATTCACTGTGTCAGACATGCCATGGTCTCAGACCCCGGGGAGGCGATCCGCAGCTTGCCATTTTCGCCGCGAACCGTATTGACTTCCGCAAACTGAAATACGTCGTCCCTCCCGTTATAGCTCCTTTCGGGGCTCAATCCCTTCAACCTAACGGCTTACGGCCTGCCTGCTCGCTGTCCTACGCTTAATCTCCGGGGTTACCCCCTTCGATCCAAGGACTCGCTACCCGGTGGTTGGCCAACCTTCCGGGACGGGATTCCCACCCGCTTGAATGTACGACCTTGCCCGGCCGCACTCAGTTTGTCCCGCTTTTTTTTGTCCCGTCCCAATATTGTAATTGGACCTGTTCACAGGGTCAAAATTTTCAGATTTTCTTAAACCATTGCCTTGGAAGCGTTTGCAGGGGGCTGGAGTTGCGAAGCACCGGATGCGAAGCCGTATTGTACTTTAAATGCCCGGGAACAAAGCAGATACGGTGCCCTGTAAACGCTTCCAAAAAAGTTATAGAGTAGTCGTTTTTCCGGCAAAGCTCAACGGTTGTCGGGGCGGTTTCGTGTTCCAGTCAGCGTTGCACTGAACTGCCCCCAATATCAGGGAATGCGGCATTCCGGGCGGGAAGCACCGATTTTGGTCATGACAATCTGCCAGAGCTGGGTTTTTCGGGATCTGAAGGTGCCGGCACAGGAGAGCAGATAAAATTTCCACATGCGATAGAATTGTTCACTGTATTTTTTTCTGAATTTTGCCCAGCTTTTCTCAAACCGGTCGTACCATGCCATCAAGGTTCTATCGTAATGCGGGCCGTAGTTCTGCCAGTCTTCCATCACAAACAAACCTTCCATGGCTTTGCCGATCTGGGCAATGGAAGGGAGCATGCCGTTTGGGAAAATATATTTGATAATCCAGGGATGCCCGTTGCTGACACTGACATTGCCGCCGATGGTCTGAACAAACGATATTCCGCCCTCCTTCAGATTGTCCCAGGAATTTTTCATATAAGTGGCATAATTTTTATGTCCCACATGCTCGAGAAATCCGATGGAGATGACCCGGTCAAACTGACCGGAAACATTTCTGTAATCCTCGAGCCGGATGTCCACGGGCAGTCCCTTGCATCGCTCATTTGCCAGTTTCACCTGATTTTTTGAAACCGTTACGCCGGTCACTTCGGCGCCGTATTTTTCGGCCGCAAACCTGGCAAATGATCCAAAGCCGCATCCCATGTCAAGCACCGTCATGCCGGGTTGCAGATTGATTTTTTGACATATCAGGTCCAGTTTTGCTTCCTGGGCGCTTTCAAGGTCTGCGGCGTTTTCCCAGTAAGCGCAGGAATAGAGCAACCGTTTATCCAGCATGGCCTGATAAAAATCGTTTCCCACATCATAGTGCCGGATACCCACCTCATAGGCGCGTCTTTTTTTCTGAAGATTAAACAGCTTTCCCTGAAGACGGTTTAAAACTCGACCGGCACTGTTTTTAAAGTATCCGGAAAAATCCGTGCGGTAAATTTTATCAAAAAACTGGTCCAGTGCTTCACAATCCCACCATCCATCCATATACGATTCGCCCACCGCCATTTGTCCGCCGTAAAGAATACGATTGTAAAGATCGTCATTTTTCACCTGAATATCATAGGGTTTTGAACCGTTGATCGTAATGCCGGCTTTATCCAGAAAATCCTTGATGATTGTTTTTGCATTAAGAAACATGGGTTACCTCCTTCAGGAATTTAATTCATGAAATAAACCCGCCATAGAGAGGGTTTTCCGGACCATTTGGGAACTGTACCCTGTATAATACCGGAAATGTTAAACAAAGAGAATACGGTGAATTATGTATTTGGAGGGAATAAAAGCAGTATGGGAATGTTTTCACCGCAAAAAGGGAACAATCGTCAGGGAGTTGGTGAGAGTCAGGGAGTCCCAAACAAACGGGACACCTTGACCTGCGGCAAAGCGGTTTTCTCCGCAGGTCCCGGTGCGCGAAGCGTTCCCTGACTTTTGAGGTTCTGCCGGTGTGCGAAATAAATTTTTCCTCCCGCTGAGACGCAGGGACGCAGAGAAAAAAAACATGGAATATATTTTTGTATCCGACTGTAAGCGGGCCAGGATCAAAAGTGAGGGAGCTGGATAGTCAGGGAGTCCCAAACAGACGGGACACCCTGACCTACGGAAGAGATCTCTTTCTCGTAGGTCAGGGTGCGCGAAGCGTTCCCTGACAATTGAAATTCCGGGCCAGCCCTATTCAGGAGACATTCGTAAGGGCTTCAAATCCGGAAACGATGTCCAGCAGTTCTTCGGTGATGCTCATCTGACGCTGCATGTGGTATCGCTTGTTGAGTTCTTCCAGCTGTTCTTTGATATTACCCTCGGCTCTTTGCATGGACGCCAGCCGGCTGGCATTCTCACTGGCCGCGGAGTCCGCAAACGCACGAAACAGGGAGACAAACAGATACTGCCGGATCAGTTTTGAAAACAACTGTCCTCTTTCCATGGTATACAGGGGCAGCATGGCTGTGGGCCACTGATTTTTTTTTATCTCCGCCAGCCAGTGCTGGTCCACGGGCAGCAGCCGCACGGAATGGGGTTTAAATGAGGCACCGGACGTGGGGCGGCTGTAGAACAGAAAAATCCGGTCCAGGCCCCGCACATCCGTCCATGACTCAATCCGTAAAAGCAGTTCTCCGACCTTGTCGGTAATGCCGTGCACGGAATTGGGCAGTGAAAAACTTTCTTCCAGAAGCTGCCCCTGGCTTTCAAGCCTTGCCGTCATCCGCTGGCCCACGGACAAAATATTGCGGTGATCCGGCCGCACATTCCGTTTTTCCATGGCTTCTGCGGCATAGGAAGCCACCTGGTCATTGAGCTGACCGCACATGCCCTGATCTGATCCGAAAACGACCGCCCCGAGACGTTTGTCGGATTCCGCGGCAGTGCCGCCCCTGCCGGTATCCGGCCAGCCGTACAAAACAGCCTGCAAACCCATCTCCACGGTTTTGTTGTAGGCTTCAACAGCTTCAACGGCGTTTTGATACTGACGGATCTTGACCGCGGCCAGGGATTTCATGGTCTTGACAACAGACTGAAGATCCTCAGTGCTGGCGATTCTGCGTTTTAATCCTTCAAGCGTTTCCATCCGTATTTTCGCTCTCTTTGAGATTCAGGATTTCCCTGATGGTCTGTTCAATGGTATCAATATCCTTGTCGGACAATTTTTCTCCCTGAACGATCCGTTCGCAAATTTCCGGTATCCGGTCACAAACAGACGCCTGAATCTTTTTTTCCGCCTCCGATACCTTGTCGAGTTCAAACCGGTCGAATATGCCTTCATTTGCCGCCACCAACGACGCAATCTGTTCCGATACCGGAATGGGCTGGTATTGCGGCTGCTTGAGAATTTCACGCACCCGGCGGCCCCGGTTGAGTCTTTTTTTCGTATCTTCGTCCAGCTGGGTACCGAAACGGGAGAAACTCTCCAGTTCTTCAAACTGGGAATAAGACAGCCGCAGGTCTCCGGCCACCGACCGATAAGCCCCGAGCTGGGTTTTGCCCCCCACCCGGGAAACGGATTTGCCCACATCCACGGCCGGCAGAATGCCTTTTTGAAAAAGGTCCGGAGAGAGATAAATCTGGCCGTCGGTGATCGAGATCAGATTGGTGGGAATATAGGCCGATATATTCTGGGCCTCGGTTTCAATAATGGGCAATGCGGTCAAAGACCCGCCCCCCAGCTCTTCTTTCAGGTGGGTAAACCGTTCCAGAAGCCGGGAATGAATATAAAAGATATCTCCGGGAAATGCTTCCCGGCCCGGCGGCCGGCGCAGGAGCAGCGATAATTCGCGATATGCCCTGGCATGGCGGGTCAGATCGTCGAACACCACCAGGACATCTTTGCCCTGCTCCACAAAATATTCCGCCATGGCCGTGGCCGCATAGGGGGTAATGAATTGAAGCCCCGGCGGATCTTCTTCCGTGGCCACGACAATGATACTGTGATCCATGGCATTGTATTGCCTGAGGTCAGACACCACTTTGGCAATGGACGATGACCGTTTGCCAACGGCACAGTAAATACAGAGCACGTCTTTGCCGCCCTGGTTGATGATGGTGTCAATGGCAATCGCGCTCTTTCCGGTCTGCCGGTCCCCCACAATCAGTTCCCGTTGCCCTCTTCCGATGGGAATCAGGGCATCCACCACTTTAAGGCCGGTCTGAAGCGGCTGGGTCACCGGCAGCCGGTCCATAATACCTGCGGCATCCCGTTCTATGGGGAATCTTTGTGAAGATTTATATTTGCCCTGACCGTCAAGGGGTCTTCCCAGGCCATCGACCATCCGGCCGAGCAGCCCTTCGCCTACCGGAACATCCAGCACCTGATCGGTCCGCCGGACTTCACTGCCGGCTGAAATATTTTCATATTCATCTAAAAGCACCACCCCGACCTCGTGGGGGTCCACGTTAAATGCGATGCCCATGAGATTTCCCGCAAACCGGATCAGTTCGTTGACACGCACCCCCCTTAACCCGGCGACCCGGGCAATGCCGGAGCTGAGATACGTGACCCTGCCGACGTCTTCCACCGCCAGGCGGCCTTTGTATTTGTTCACGGCATTGTCAAATGTATCAAATGTTTTGGATAAAATATTTTTCAGATCTTCTGATTGGGTCTGTAAATTCATAGGCTTTTATCTTTATTATGAGTTTGCGTCCTCTTCAGCACCGCTGTAAGACGCAAAGAGTTCCGCGGCAGATTCCTCCAGACCGTCAAGATAGGCGGCCAGGTTCCAGGACATTTTTTGTCCTTTGATTCTCAATTCCATTCCCAAAAGCAATTCCGGTGATGTGTGATAGTCGACATCGACCTTTTCCGTAATATGCTGATGCACTGCCCGGGTGATTTTCTGCCGCATTTGAGAAGGCATCTCAAATCCGCTGCGGATAATCACCGGCTGGTTCCGGTCTTTGTCCTTGTCTTTTTCCGGATCCTCTTCTTTGACCGATTTTACAATATCGTTGAGGTCCTTTTTTTTCATTTCCTTTAATTGATCCAGAAAAACCGATACTGTCCGTTCTTCTACTTCGACATCGGACAAATCCCGCAATGCTTTCCGGGCAATATCAATCACCTCTTTTGACGCCAGCATTTTGAAATCACGCACAAAATTATCTTTTTCTTTTTTCAGCTGGGACTGCCATTTTTTTTCCAGTTCATCCACCTCTTCGCGCGCCTTTTTTACCAGCCTGTTCTTTTCTTCTTCAGCGTCTTTTTTGGCGCCCTCCAGAATCTCATCCTGTTCTTTTTCGATTTTGGTTTGCTTATCGCGAAAGGTGTTTGCTTCATTTTCCGCTTCGGATTTTTTCTGATCCGCTTTTTCAAACCGGAGGCGGATACTTTCCTCACGCTCGTCCATGGCATTGATAATGCGGTCATAGAAAAAATATTTCAGCAGTCCCACCAGAATCAGAAAATTGATGATTTGTGCTGCTACCGTAAACCAGTCAATTAGCACGACTTATCCTCCATTTGCTGCGATGACATAGTCCCAGAAAGGATTGGCAAACAAAAGAATCATGGACACCACAAAACAATAGATGGCGGTGGATTCAATCATTGCCAGACCCACAAACAACGTCCGTGTGATGGTGTTTATTTCATCCGGCTGCTGGGCCATGGAACTCAGGGCCTGGGCCACGGCCCGGCCTTCGCCGATGGCCGGCCCGATGGCCCCGATACCGATGGTCAATCCCGCTGAAATAGCCGATGCCATACCAATTAATGATACACTATCCATTATTAACTCCTTTCTTCTCGGTTCCTTTCTTCTCGGTTTTTGTTTCGTGCTCCTTTTGGGCCTGTGTTGCCGATGCAATATACACCATTGCCAGAATGGCAAATATGTAGGCCTGAATCATGCCGGTCAGCAGCCCCAGGGCATTCATGAGCACCGGGAAAAAGAACGGGGCAATGGCAAGCAGTATGGCCCCTATTTTCATGGTGCTCATCACATTGCCGAATAGCCGCACGGCAAGGGCCAGGGTGCGTGAAAGCTCCCCCATAATATTAAACGGAAGCATGAATAAGGTGGGCTGAATATATTGCTTGAAATACCCGCCGATGCCTCTTTTGATGATGCCGTAGACCGGCACCGCCACAAAAACGCAGATGGCCAGCCCGGCGGTGGTGGACAAGGACGCGGTGGGCGCCACATAAAAGGGAACGATACTCAGCAGGTTGGATACGGCAATAAACAGAAAAAGCGTTCCCACAAGCGGAAGATACTGGGCCGCGGCCTGATTGCTGACCTCCCGGATCTCATTTTGCATGCCCTTGACAATGATTTCGAGAAGATTCTGCCACCTTGAAAAATGGATGTCCGTGGAAAGCCTCCGGGTGATAAACCACGCCCCTATGACCATCAGCAGCATAACCCCCCATGTGAACACAATGGTGGCATTGAGGTTAACCGGTCCCCACTGCCAGTAGACGATCTGATCCGGACTGATATCTTTTAAATCCATGGGATTTCCTCTTATAGTCCTAATATGATAAAATTTTACGTTTATTCTTTGATACCCAGAGCATGCGCATCAGAAAAAATCCAAACAGACAAAACAACATGCCCTTCCATCCGCCCCGGGAAACAAGATAAAATCCCGCCAGACTGACTCCGGAACGAACCAGAAAACTGGTAAACAGCCAGAGCGCCGGTTCCTGAAAAGAAGACAACCGCTTCAGCGACCACCAGAGGCCGGCAAAATAAAACATGCCGATTCCCATCCCCGCGATAAAACACCATGTCATATGGATAAGATTTATATTCATTGATTACTCTCCGTCTGGGGCCATCGGGTGAGCAGTTTCTGGACCACTACCGGCGCGGCAGCACAGGTGGCAATGCAGACAAACACCATGGAATTAAAAATTTTCGGCGGCACGGCCCAGGCCCCTTTATCAAGTCCGTGCTGCATGATCACCATGGTTATTTCCGCCCGGGGCACCATGCTGATGCCGATCAGTGCGGCACTTTGAAAATTGCCCATCATCCAGAGCGGCATGCCATTGGCAATAATCTTTGAAACAACGGCGGCGACTATCAAAACCGTGCACACCGTAAAACCGGTGCCAAGTATCTCCGGAGAGACCTGCATGCCGATGCCGATAAAAAAAAAGGGAGAAAATAGTTCATACAGCGGCATAAACGACCCTTCATTTTTTACCGCGGACTCATCCCGGCTGAAGACCAGCCCGGCAAAAAAAGCGCCGATGGCAAAAGAAAATCCGATCCATTCGGATAATGCCGCGATAATAAAGCTAATCCCCACCACCACCAGAATCAATTCCGGAGCGGACTCGAGTTTTTTAAAATAGGATGTGATCCGTTTTTCCATGAACACGGAAAACAGGGCACAAAACAGGCCGAATCCAAACAATTTTATCAGAAATCCGCCGGCAGATTCCATGACCACCGGCCATAAATTGGCATCGAATCCTTCTCTAAAATGCGGAAGCAGTGCAAAAAGCAGCGCCATCAGCACAATGGCGGTAATATCATCCAAGGCGGCAACATCGATGAGCAGTTCCCCGTTATCCGATTTAAGGGCCTGCCGGGACTCCCATACGGCCACGGATACGCCCACGCTGGTGGCGGTAAAAGCCGTGGCAATAATAATACTGGTTATTAATTGTATCCCCAGGATGTAATAGGCGGTTATATACCCCAGCAGCCCGCTGATCAGAATATTTCCCGCCCACACCACGCTTGCGCTTCGCAGCTGTTTGAGCAGTCCGGCAATATTGCTCTCCAGGCCCACCTTGAACAGCAGGGTAATCAGGCCGATTTTGGCAAAAAGATCGAGAATGGCTTCACCGCCTTCAAACAATTCGCCGTACCTTGTATTCGCAAGCCGGAGGCAGAATCCAAGCAGGAGAAAAATCACCAAGGCGGGAATCCCGGTTTTTTGTATCCACGCTTTGACGGCAATGGTTAAAACCATTATCGCCCCGATGATCATGATGACCATGGTATAATCCGGATGCAGCCTAGTCATGATGCAACCGTAAAAAGTCAAGTATAGACGGCAAGGTATAAAAGTTCAAATTCGAGGCGCGCAAATCCCCAGCAATGAGGCGTACTTGGCGTACGTTGAAGTAGCTGGGGATGCAGCGCAACAAAGAATTTGGACTTTTTACGAAGCCGTCAGTCATGGCGGCTCTCCTTTTTGACCCAGTACCATGCATTCATGCATCCCAGAACCACACCGACAAACAAAAACATCAAGGTCCACGAATACCGGGAGGCATAGGTTGAGTCGATCCAGACCCCCAGGGCAATGCCGAGCAGGGTCGGGACTGCCACCGACCATCCCACCAGGCCGAACATGCCGAAGCCGAACCATACCCCCCGGTCTTTTTCTTTCCGCGCCTTTATTTTGCGGATTTCTTTTTTTTCTATGATGTCGGATAATTGCGACTTTTTTTGTTGCTGAGGATCTTTTGTCATATCCGCCTCTGCAGTTCCAGAAAACCTCGAACGAAACCGGCTTCAATCCGGGCCATGGCCGAACGAACGACTTTCTCGTGTTCATCTGTTTTTTCGAACTGTTCTTTCAGTGTTTCCTTAAGCTCGCCCAGGGACAGGCCTTTCACGGCATTGCGGGTCGATATGGTGACGTCATCCGCGCATTTGACCAGCACCCCTTCGTCTACTGCAAGAAACACCTCTTCCCCCTCTTCGGTTGCATAGGAGACCAGCCCCGGCGCCAGGGCCGTGACAAAATCTATATGCCGGGGCAGCAGGCAGAAAGAACCATTGACTGCTTCTGCGGTCACTTTTTCAACCGTTTGTTCAATCAGCACTTCCGTGGGAAGCAATACTTTGAGTTTCATTTCTTTTTATATCTCCGGCCGATAACGCACTGAAATTCAATTTCCGGAAGTCGAAACCTCGTCGACCGTGCCGATCATATACAACGCCCCTTCGGGAACATCGCTGAATTCGTCATTTAATATCCGCTCACATCCGTCAAGGGCGTCTTCCAAGGCCACGGCTTTGCCTTCCACGCCGGTAAACTGTTCGGTTACAAAAAACGGCTGAGACAAAAACCGTTCGATCCGCCGGGCCCGATACACTGTTTTGCGATCCTGCTGGGAAAGCTCCTCGATGCCGAGCATGGCAATAATATCCTTGAGATCCTCATATTCCGACAGGGTTTTGCGAATTTCCTGGCCGATACTGTAATGCCGCTGCCCCACTACATGCGGTACCAGCATTTTCGAGCCGGACTGGAGGGGATCAATGGCCGGATATAAGCCTTCGCTGGCTTTTTTTCGGGACAGCACAATAAACGCGGACAGATGGCCGAATGTATGTACCGCCGACGGGTCGGTAAAATCATCGGCCGGTACATACACAGCCTGCACCGATGTAATGGCGCCGGTGGCCGTGTTGCAGATCCGTTCCTCCAGCTGAGCCAGCTCCGTTCCCAGGGTGGGCTGATAACCGAGCCGGGACGGCAGGAGCCCCATCAGACCGGACACTTCCATGCCCGCCTGGATAAACCGGAACACATTGTCGATGAGCAATAAAACATCCTTGCGCCGGTCGTCTCTGAAATATTCGGCCATTGTCAGCGCGGCATGTCCCACCCGAAAACGGGCTCCCGGGGGCTCGTTCATCTGGCCGAACATCATGATGGTATTTTCCAGAACACCGGCTTCTTTCATTTCCCGATACAATTCCTCGCCTTCCCGGACCCGTTCCCCGATGCCGCAGAAAAGACTGACCCCTTCGTGCCCGCCCACCATCTGGTTGATCATCTCCATAATGAGCACGGTTTTTCCCACACCGGCACCGCCGAACAGCCCGGCCTTGCCCCCGAGTTCCAAAGGAGACAGCACATCTATGGCCTTTATGCCCGTGGTAAATATTTCCGATTTGGTGGATTGCTGATCAATAGACGGGGGGGACTGATGGATCGAGCGCCGCGGGGCATCGGAAAGGGGTTCCTTTTTATCAATGGGATCGCCGAAAACATTAAACACCCGGCCCATTAATTCTTCTCCCACCGGGACCATTACGGGTTTTCCCGTATCGACAATGGGGGAATCCTGGGCAAGGCCCTCGGTGGAGGTCAATGCAATCCCGCGCGTGGTTTTGGCATCAATATGTGTCAGGACTTCGACAAAAATATTTTCGTTGTCACCGGTTTGAAGGATATTGTTGATAGCCGGCAGGTGATCGGGAAAATAAGCGTCCACCACGCTGCTGCGGACCGACAGGACTGTACCGATATTCTTGTGTTTTTTTTCTTTCATGAGCATCAGATTATTTTGGAGTTCATTTTGTCCAGATCATGTTTGGGCCAATGATGATCAAACCCGCAGGGGCGAATGGCATTCGCCCATTCCGGTTGAAGCGCAATTCTATGACAGGGCGTATTCCATACGCCCATACGATGGCAGTTGGCCGAAAATGATCAAAGCCTTCAATTTCCTATATTCACCACAGAGGTCACAGAGATCACGGAGAAAAGTATCATCATGAGTTTTTCCTCCTAATCCTCTGTGTTCTCTGTGATTAGATTATTTTTCCCTTAATTTTTCGATTATGGGCTCCTTGTCCGCTAAGACATTTTTTCAGCATCCGCGATGATCCGGGTTGCGCGGATCACGCTGTCCGGATTTAAGGAGATGGAATCAATCCCCTCTTTGACTAAAAATTCAGAAAATTCCGGATGATCGCTGGGTGCCTGACCGCAGATCCCCACTTTACGATCCGTTTTGTGGGCCGCCTGTATCAGGGCCCTGATCTGTTCTTTCACCGCTTCATTTCTTTCATCAAAAATATGGGCCAATTCACCCGAGTCCCGGTCCACCCCCAGGGTGAGCTGGGTGAGGTCATTGGATCCGATGGAAAATCCGTCAAAGCGCCGGGCAAATTCTTCTGCCAGAATGATATTGGACGGGATTTCGGCCATGACATAGACTTTTAAGCCGTCTTTTCCCCGGATCAGGTCGTTTTCCGCCAGGGCCTCAAATACTTTATCCGCCTCTTCCGGGGTCCGGCAGAAGGGAATCATGATAATCACATTGGTCAGTCCGATTTCTTCCCGCACTTTTTTGATGGCCCGGCACTCTATAGCAAATCCCGGACGATAATTTTTGCTGTAATAGCGCGACGCCCCCCGGAATCCGATCATGGGGTTGCTTTCTTCGGGTTCAAAACCGCGGCCCCCGATAAGGTCCGCGTATTCATTGGTTTTAAAATCACTCATACGCACAATAACGGCTTCCGGATATTGAGATGCGGCAATCTTTGCAATGCCCCAGGCCAGATGATCCACAAAATACTGTTTTTTGTCTTTATATCCGGCAGTCAGGACCTGTATTTCTTTTTTGGCCTCCTTGTCTTCCAGTTCATCGAATTTTGCCAGGGCCATGGGATGGATTTTAATAATATTATTGATAATATATTCCATACGGGCCAGGCCGATTCCTTTGCACGGCAGCCGCCACCAGCGAAACCCGGCGGCCGGACTTCCGATGTTCATCATAATATGCGTATCGGTTTCAGGGACATTTTCCAGGTCAACTTCCTGTTCGTCAAACTCCAGGATACCCTCATACACAAATCCTTCATCCCCCTCGGCGCATGAAATTGTAATTTCCTGTTCCGCTTTTAAGGCCTCGGTGCCATTGCCGGTTCCCACGATGGCGGGAACGCCCAATTCCCGGCTGACGATGGCGGCATGGCTGGTACGCCCGCCGTAATCCGTTACAATACCCGCTGCCTGTTTCATAATGGGAACCCAGTCCGGATCCGTCATTTCCGTTACCAGAATCATGCCTGGTTTAAATTTTTCCATTTCATCCGCACTTTTAATGATAAGGGCCTTGCCTGCGGCAATCGCCTGTCCGATGCTCAAGCCGGTGACCAGCTTTTTGCCGCTTTCTTTGAGGCTGTAGGTCTTTAATGTTCCGGCCTGTTTTTGTGACTGCACGGTTTCCGGTCGGGCCTGAACAATAAACAGCTCTTCGGTCTGTCCGTCTTTGGCCCATTCGATATCCATGGGCTTGGCGTAATGACTTTCAATGGTACACGCCCAGCGGGCCAGGGTCAGGATTTCATCGTCATTTAAGACAAATGAACGGCGCTCGCTTTTGTTGGTGTTCACATTTTTAATGGTCGCGCTGCGGCCGGTGGTGTAGATCATCTTTTTTTCTTTGTCACCCACGATTTTTTCAATAATCGGCCGGTATTTATCGTTTTTGAGCGGTTGTTTAAAGACCCGGTATTCATCCGGGGTCACCGTGCCCTGCACCACATTTTCACCCAACCCCCAGGCGGCATTGATCACCACCACATCCGGAAATCCGGTTTCGGTATCAATGGAAAACATCACACCGGAGCCTGCCTTGTCCGAGCGCACCATTTTTTGCACCCCCACGGAAAGGGCCACTTTCATATGATCGAATCCGTGTTCTTCCCGATAACTGATGGCCCGGTCCGTAAAAAGCGAGGCATAGCATTTTCTGCAGGCCGCCATCAGTTCGTCTTCTCCGGATATATTAAGAAACGTTTCCTGCTGTCCGGCAAAGCTGGCATCCGGCAGATCTTCGGCCGTGGCACTGCTCCGGACCGCGACATCGACCTCATCAGCGTTGTAACGGCCGGACAATTCGCGATACCGTGCCTTTATTTCCTTGGCAACGGAGGGGGGAAATTCTTCTTTTTGAAAAAGTCTGCGGATGGATTTTCCAACAGTGGCAAGGGATTTGTTTTTCTTATGCAAATCGTTTATCAACGATCTGACTTTGTCATTTAAATTATTGGCTTCAACAAAATCCCAGTATGCCGCTGCGGTTGTGGCAAAACCATCCGGAACCACAATGCCCTGTTCCTTAAGAGTTTGGATCATTTCTCCCAAAGAGGCATTTTTACCCCCCACCCTTTCGACATCTTCCATTCCAAGATTTTCAAACCATGCCACATATTTTTCCTGATCCGTCATTCTTTTCTCCGTTTTTGTTCTGTTCCTGATCTCAACATCGGTGGTTAAACCGATCCGTGAAAGCATCAATATAAACTGTAAAAAATAATACCAGCAAAAAAAGACGGAATATATACTCTCAAACCCGTATTAAAGTGTAATTTATACTGTATTGTGAGAGATTCCCGGTATTATGTTTAATGGATTCGCCTGATTCAATCGAAGACCAATATACGGCTTTCACCCCATTGAAAAAAAATCAATTTACTCGCAGAGTTATCAGAACAGAAGACCACGACAGGGGATTACTTCGTCGTTCGTTCCTCACTCCTCGTAATGACAGCCACTGCGTTGAGGGTTATGACATCAACTCTTGTGAAGTGGATAACCAGATAAAATTTTTTGTATCTGGCAGGTTAAAACAACGGCAAGAGGCATTGATCATGGTTTCGGTCACCGCTATCGCAGGGGCGCATGGCATACGCCCTTTTGCGGTTGAATCAGGATAGGCGAATGCCATTTATGGGCGAATGCCATTCGCCCGTACGGGAAAAATCATCAATGGCCGAAATGACAATCAAGGCCGGCAAAGGAAACTTCTATGACCCGAAACGCCGCACCAACATGCCGCATCGGAACCTCCGGATATCAGTACGATCACTGGCAGCCGGTATTTTATCCGGAACAGATGCCCAAGCAAGAGTGGTTCGGGCATTACGCGGATGCTTTCAACACGGTGGAAATCAACAACACCTTTTATCAGCTGCCCACAGCAAAAACCTTTGACCGGTGGCGGGACCAGACCCCCAACGGATTCCGGTATGCCCTGAAATACAGCCGATACGGAACCCACATGAAAAAGCTCAAAGATCCGGAAGACACCATTGAAAAATTTTTGGACCGGGCCGAACGGCTCAAATCCTACCTCGGCCCGATCCTGGTCCAGCTGCCGCCCCGTTGGAGTCCCAATCCTGACAGGCTCGACGCCTTTCTGGCCGAAGCTCCGCGCCGCCATCGCTGGGCCATCGAATTTCGTGATCCGCGCTGGTTAACTGATGAGATTTATGAAATACTGCAGCGTCATCAGGCAGCCCTGTGTATCCATGACATGATCGATGACCATCCCCGACACCTGACCACGGACTGGTCCTACGTTCGTTTTCACGGCAACGGGTACGCCAAATCATACAATCATCAGGATTTATCCGAATGGGCGCAATGGATTAAAGAGCAGTTGTCCGAAGGCACGGATGTCTACGCCTATTTCAACAATGACGCCCACGGTTATGCAGTAAAAAACGCTTTGGAGCTGCGCCGGCTTGTTGACGGATAAATATCGCCCGCATATCCGGCGTTCACCAGATTTTCAACCAGGACACTGCCGATGCTTCCTCTTTTTTTCACTGGCCCCTATGACCGCCACCGGTTCCGGTTCAAACAGTTTATCCAGATTATATAATCCCATTTTGCCTGTTCCTTGTCTTTTAATTTTCAAAAATTAACTTATAGAGAAACAGGGTGTTGAATATATTTCAGAATTGATATAAAAACAAAAAGCGATGCGCATACAAACGTTGCCCGCAAAATATTTTTTTATCAGTAAAATTTTTATTACCGATAAAACCAATTCAGATTTATATGGATAAATTAAAAAAAATCATCATTGCCGAAGACAACAAGTTGTTTCGCGAATTGCTCAAATCCATGCTGACAAACAGAGATGGGTTTGAAATTATTGGTGAGGCGGAAGACGGCCTGGGCGCCATCCGGGTGACCCTGAAGAAAAAACCTGATCTGCTGATGCTGGATCTTTCCATGCCCCGCTTAAATGGATTTTCCGCCATTAAAGACATCAAATCGCAAAATCCGGATGTGAAAATACTGGTGCTCACCATTCACGAATCTGACGAGTATATTCTTGAAGCATTTGATTCGGGGGTGGATGGCTACTGCATTAAAAACGCCGGCCTGGAGGAACTCTTTGTTGCCATCCAGAGCGTGCTTGAGGGTAAAAAATATATCAGCCCGGGTATTGCCGATAATGTCATGAAAGGGTACCTGGAATGCCGAAGACAGTACAAAACCATCACTGTATGGGAAACCATCACCCAGCGGGAAAAAGAAATTTTGAAACTGCTGGCTGAAGGATACATGAACAAAGAAATCTCGGATCTGCTGAATATCAGCGTCAAAACGGTTGAAAAACATCGTGCCAATATCATGGCCAAGCTGGATATGCACAATGTTTCCGCCCTCACCGCCTATGCCATTAAAAAAGGGCTCGTGGAGCAAAAAATATCATAAACCGGACGGCTCCTTTCAGGCGGGGGCCGTGTTGAACGATCGACCTTAAGGCTTTCGGCGATACGCTCTGTCGGAATTGCGGCTAATGATAGCCGGAAAGCGCGTTCCGGTATGCATTATCCACATCATTGAGCATGCGCCGAAGTTTTGCTTTTTGGTCCCCTGCGGTGGCCTTATTCTCTGATTCCATCTGCTTCAGAAGCTGGTCAATCACCTTGTCCTGGGTTTTGAGATATTCTATTATTTTCAGTGCATCGGTTTTTTTCGTATCTTCAATATCTGCCACTTTTGACTGGAGGTGATCTATTTTATCTTTCAGTTCCTGGGATGCCTGCTTCATTTTTTCAAAATCTGATGTAGCTGTATTCATTGGATGTCCTCCTTTCGCTATAAATCGCCAGGGTGTTTACCGCTGCATAAATGCGTCGGGTTTAACTGATAAAATTACTATATCAACGAATAAAAAAAAAGAAAAGGAGATCCATCTCCCATATCCAAAATACAAAGGACATGTCTCCCTCTTCCGGTTTCACTGTTTTCCCAAAACTTCAGGTAGGGATTTTTGCCGGCCCATTACATGAAACACCTGATTTACATCCCGGCTCATCACCTTATATATTAACAGTTAACCTCAACGACGCAATGAGAAACCTGAAAAGGAGAAATTACATGGGACGTATTGACGCTAAAGTGACTGTGGTTACCGGCGGCGCCCGGGGTATTGGCCGGGCCATCTGCAAAAAATTCGCAGAAGAAGGTGCAGCGGTTGCCGTAACCGACATCCTGGACGACGAAGGACAGCAACTGGTAACGGAGATAACGGATGCCGGGGGTAAGGCACAGTTCTGGCATCTGGACACCGCTGACGAGAAAAATGTCAAACAGGTCTTTGCCGAGATCAATAAAACAATGGGCGGTATTCATGTTTTGGTCAACAATGCTGGCATATCCGGCCCTAATGCCCCGACCCATGAAATTGATTCCGGAGAATGGAACAGGGTAATGCAGATCAACATCAACGGTGTTTTTTTCTGCACCAAACATGCAGTGCCGTATATGCTGAAAAATTCAGCAAGCAGCATTATCAACCTTTCCTCCATCTACGGCATTATCAGTTCGGCAGATCTGCCCCCTTATCATGCTTCCAAGGGTGCGGTGCGCCTGATGACCAAAACTGATGCCCTGTTCTATGCCAAAAATAATATCCGGGTGAATTCCATTCATCCCGGTTTTATCTGGACGCCGCTGGTGGAAGACCTGGCCAGATCATCGGAAGAAAGTATCGAGGATTTTCGTCGGGGCTTGGATGCCAAACATCCCATCGGACACGTGGGAAAGCCGGATGACATCGCATACGCTGCCCTATATCTGGCATCGGAGGAATCCGGTTTTGTCACGGGAAGTGAAATCGTCGTAGACGGTGGATATACGGCCCAGTAAAAAGTACCGCGTCAGGAGAAGGAAAGCATCTGGAATGAAGATTATTATTGTCGAAGATCATCAATTTTTCAGGGAACTCATATATGACACCCTGGCTTCACATTTTCCGTCTTCGAAAATCGTCTCTTTCGGAAACAGTGAAGAGGCCCTGCCTGAAATTCAAAAACACTATTTCGACATCGCCATCATTGATATCAGCCTGCCGGGGGAAAACGGATTGAAGCTCACCCGAAAAATCCGGGCACAGTATCCAGACATTAAAATAATAATTTATACCAATCACAACCTGCCAGAATACCGGGATGCCGCCATTGAGTATGGCGCTGATGAATTTTTCTCGAAAAAAGACAAAAATCCAGGAGACCTGGTATCCTCGATCCAGTCTATGCATTGACAGGTCTATGCTCTGACAGGCGGATGGTCACATTTGGCCTGGCGGCAGGGGCCCGGCTGGGGATGGCTGCTCACCGGCGGGGGGCTGTCTGTGCTGCTTGGCATTATTGTTATCATGGGCCTGCCCGGAACAGCATTGTGGTGCATCGGCCTGATACTTGGAATTGATCTCATCTTCTCGGGTTTCACCCTGATTATGATCGGCAATAATTTGAAAAAATTATCCGGTCAGCTTTGATGCAACCCTAAAAAGTCAGATTTAAAAATCAAAAAATATAAGACAAAGTGAGCGAACCAAATACATGCCCTTTATCCTGTTCTTCAAACTCCGGAGAACGGTAAACATGGGCATAGGTCAGTTTAAATGTCTTATAATTGACGGACAGGCCGGCGGAAAAATCACCCACAAACGGCTTTTTGTCCACACTATGGCTGTCTGTAAATGTATTGCCGTCCAAAAAGATATTATGCGCGACAACCCGGCCTTCGATGCTTAAAAAGGCCGAGATGCTGAATCTATGCCACCGGCTGGTGCGTGTGTCGGGAAGATCAACCGGAACGCTGACATTGCTCCCCGGCCGCACCAGGGAATTTCCGAAATCAGACGGTATGTGATAACCAAATCGCAATTCCGCTCCGGTATTGGCATAAACAGCAAACGTACCCGCAGTGATTCCCGCATGAGGGATCAGGTCCCATCCCCATCCGATTGCCACATCACCGGAAACAAGCCGCAAGCTGCGCTGCACCGTCAGGGCGAATCCGGGTTCGTTTTTGAGCTGATTATCCCACCCCTTAGGAATCGATGACCCGTTGATTTCGTGGACAAGCTTCTGCCCGTCTTCGGCAAGGGACGCGGGACCGACAATTCCTATATTTAACTCAATCGTGTCCAGGATGATTTCATTTTTTCGGTGCAGTGCGAAACCGAGATATGTCAGACCGGCGTATGGCCGATCATCTTTGATAAGCTCTTTGGTATCAATATCTTCCGGGGTATACATGTTTTGACCGAAAGAAATGCCGATGTTGCGCTGAAACCCTTCCCGGCTTAGAAATTTTCCTGAAAAAGTCGATTGATCGGGAATCAAATTGCCCAGTGCATCATGTGCATCCAGATCCGCCGATATCCAGTTGAATTTAATGGCATTGCTGTAATTTTTATCCGTACCGGCAACAATATCATTTTCATAATAGAATGAAAAACTTTCCATCTCATCAACCGGCATTGACTGGCAGAACGCTTTAACTGCCGGCAATCCGATTATGAGCATTATTAACCCGACCCAGATTTTCATGTTTTGGCCTTTTGCGGAATCATTATTTTTACAAATCGAGCCACAGCCCGATCCCCCACCACTCTTCCCGGTCTTGAAAAAATTCTCCGATAAGGCTCCGGCCATCCCGGTAAATCAAACCGATCCGGAATTGACGATAAAATCGTCTGGCCGATATCACAATACCGGCCTGGAGTGTGATATCCTCCTCCCAGTCCAGCTCTTCGGCAGCACCAATATTAACGGCGGCATAATATCCCCCACGGCCGCTTAAAAACAAATCGTCTGCTTCCCATTCCATCCCTCCCTGAATACGCCAGGGTTCCTGGACGTCGGTATTGCGGAGATCAAATCCGTAAGCGCCTTCTCCGTAAATCCGCCAGTTTTTCATAAACCGGTAACTGAGACCCAGCGCCCATTCTTCACGGGTATAATTGATCCGTTTTCGGCCGGTCCGTTCAATATATTCATCGCCCACATGGCTGGAATCATGCTGCATGGCCAGTTTTGCCGCAAGCCCTTTGTTGTTTGTCCAGTAAAAGGCAAGCCCGTAAAGTCCGTCCCAGCCAATATTGTCGGTGCTATTGTCAGCGTCAAACACACCGTAAAAAGCGCCGTAGACATCCACCTGAAAAGCAGCCCCGGGTTCTGATGCCGATTGCAGGCGCAGCAGCCCGTATTGCCCGCCCAGCATGAACCCATAGCGACGGTCACCGGCATCCGGAATTTCCGAATCCATTATATCCATATTCATCACGCCAAATCCCGGGCGATGGAGATCGGCACTATACGGCGGATAGATATCTCCTGCGGGAAGTAAGTCCAGATTCCATTGGCGGCCGGCCGGAAATGTCAGAGGGTCATCGGCATCGAATGAATTCTGCGTTGAATTATTGGCTGAGACTGCGGCATTTGGAGTCAACAAAATCCAAAAAGCAAGGGTTATGACAAAAAATACACGGCGAATCATTTGATAATTATTTTCTCCGGTTTTAAAAAATATCATTTAACCCAATATGCCGTCCCGCACACACCAGACAAAAAATTCAGGATTTGATTTGTATCCCACCCCCAGATTGCCGTCTTCAGTATACAGGGTCCAGGCATACCGGGCATCATAGACGCTGGTGGTAGATGACCAGTAAAAGCGTTTAATATCTTCAAAAACGTCATGGCCCGCAATGGCCGGTGAGTGACGGTCCATATCGGTAATGCTTTCCAGTTCCCGGATATTGGGCAGTCGCCAGTCCGTATGACCGCTGACACTCTTTTCATTGATCTTTTGGACAGTTTCAAGTGCTCGGCTCCATTTGACAGGACCGTTTGCGAGGTCCGCATTTTTGGCCCACATCAGTCCGGTTCGTTGATCCGTGACACTGTGAGGTCCCACCGTAAAACGGTCCTGCGGATTTTTCATTGTTCGGGCATGTGTATCGGAAGAGAACCGTCCGGAAACCTGTTTTACCGGCCAGACCATGTAGGAACCAGTCTTCATTCCTTTAAATACGCGCCCCCCGCCGAAATGGACGTACCACGCCTGCCGGACCAGCCGGGCACAATGGGTAGCCGTCCAGTAATAACCCGGAAATACATTCAAAAAAGGATTGTCTGACGGCAGGGCGGGATTAATGTTCGCATGGCTGACCAGACTGAACAGTTCGCGTCTTTCGGGCAGACGCCAGTCAGTGATCCCGAACATCTGCGCCCGGTTCATTTCTGCCACCGCATCCCGGGCTTCGTCAAATGAGAGGGGAAATTCAAACAAACCGCCATTTTTGGGCCACATCAGGCCGGTCAGGGTATCGGTGACCGTGTCACTGTTTTCAATAAACCGGGGATTCGGCCAGACCCTTGCGGCCCGATACGCGGCATCCTGCCCGGTGCCGGCGCAGGCAATAATGTTTCCGGCATCATCATAACATTGGCTTTGATCGGTTTGAAGATAACCGGAAATCATAATTTTAACATTTTCGCATTAATGGCCACAATCACGGTGGAAAGGGACATGACCACCGCGCCGGCTGCGGGCGGGAGGAGAAACTGGTAGAACGGATATAAAATACCGGCGGCCAACGGAATGGCAATGGCATTGTAACCGGTTGCCCACCACAGGTTCTGCACCATCTTTGAATAGGTCGCACCGGACAACTCAATTATGGCAACCACATCTCCGGGATCGGAACGTACCAGCACAATATCAGCAGCCTCCATGGCCACATCAGTTCCGGCGCCAATAGCAATACCGATGTCGGCTTCGGCCAGGGCCGGGGCATCGTTTACCCCGTCACCGACCATGGCGATTTTAAGCCCTTTTTCTTTGAGCTTTTTTATCTGTGTGGATTTTTCATCCGGCAGGATTTCGGCGAAAAAATCATCCAGGTTCAGCTGTTTTGCCACCGTTTTGGCCACTGCTTTTGAATCGCCGGTCAGCATCATAACCTGAAGTCCCATTTCTTTTAATCGGGATACTGCTTTTTCCGAAACATCACGCACGATATCTTCTAAGGCCAGGGCACCTTCGGGGCGGTCATCCACCAGAAGATAGACCACGGTTTTGCCTTCTTCCGCCAATTGGCTGATGGCCTGGTTGTCCACATTGATATTATTTTTTTCCAGATACCCGGGACTGACCACTTTCACATTCTGCCCGTCAACGGTTGCTTCTCCGCCTTTACCCGGAATGGCATTAAAGTTTTCCGGATCTGAAAATTCAATCTCTCTTTCTTTTGCTGCATTCACAATCCCTTTGGCAATAGAATGCTCGGACCGGCTTTCCAGGCCCGCCGCCAGCTTCAGGATATCCTGTTCAGAGCGGTTGTTCAGGCTGACAATATCAGACACCCCGAAACGCCCTTCCGTCAGGGTTCCGGTTTTATCGAATACAATCACATCAAGATCTTTGGCTTTTTCAAATGACGTGCGGTCCCGGATAGGGAAAACACAAAGTCTCTTCCGGCAAACAGCCAGGCAAACAGCGTGACCGTACCGGCGGATAAGGCGATGATCGTCAGCCAGAAAGCGGCCCGGTCCGCAGTGTTCTGCGCTTTGGATTCGGATTCCCTTGCCTTTTTCACCATATCGACGACCTGGGAGAGATAGGTTTCATCGCCGGTTTTTTCAATCTCCACTTCTATGGCGGAATCCCCGTTGATGCTGCCGCCGATGACCTCATCCCCTTTGCTTTTTTCAACCTGCTTGCTTTCACCGGTAATCATGGATTCGTCAATACGGGTGCGGCCGTCCACGATAATCCCGTCCGTGGGCACTTTTTCCCCCGGTTTGACCGCCACCCGGTCTTTGGGCTTCAGGTCGGATACTGCCACTTCCTCAGTGTGGCCGTCTTTGGTGATGCGGTGGGCTTTTGACGGGATCAGCTTGACCAGTTCCTCCAGCGCACCGGACGCCCCCATAACAGAGCGCATTTCAATCCAGTGGCCCAGCAGCATGATATCGATCAGGGTGGCCAGCTCCCAGAAAAAAACCTTTCCCGAAAGCCCGAAAACCACGGCACTGCTGTAAGTGTAGGCAACCAGAACCGCCACACCGATCAAGGTCATCATGCCCGGATTTTTATCTTTCAGTTCATCAAAAAGTCCTTTTAAAAAAAGGTTTTCCGCCGTAGATAAAAACCACGGTGGCAAAACCGAACTGCACATAGGCGTCACCGGCAAAATTCCAAGCCTCTTTTACGCCTAAAAATCCCTGAATCAGCGGTGCCAGCACCACCACCGGAATGCTGAAGACCACTGACACCCAGAACCGCCGCCGGAAATCAGCCACCATGTGGGCATGGTGGTTCTGGTGATCGTCGTGCCCCTCATGATCATCGTGGTTGTCGTGTTTTTCATGAGTCATGTGATCGTTGTGATCTTCGTGGTTCCCCTGATTCTCTGTGTCTGATGGTTTTTTGGCCATCAGCCTGAGGCGATTTTGATGACTTCCTCAATATCCGGTACCTGAAGAATTTCATACTCCCGAATCCATTCGATGGTCTGGTCAGCATTGATCAGTACATTGGCCCGTCCTGAAATGCCTTTATCCGCAATAAACAATCCATACTTTTCTGCCACTTCGCCATGGGGCCAGAAATCAGCAAGCAGATTGGTCTCGGTCATCCCCATGGCCGCTGCCCATGCCTTCTTGGACGGGACACTGTCCACGCTGATACCGTATGCAATCACGCCCAGGTCATCGAATATGGATTTTTTCAGTTCCAGGGTCCGCATTTGAATTTCACAGACCGATGTCCATGCCAGGGGATGAAAAGAAAGCAAAATTTTTTTGCCGCCTATCGCCATAGGCGTCACCTCTTTTTCATTCTGATTGATCAGCGTGAACTGTGGGGCGGGGTTTCCTGCCTTTAGTTTATGATGGGTCATTTCAACCTCCTTTCCGGGTTTTTTTTTGACAA
>JAABSH010000036.1 GCA_011390465.1 Desulfobacteraceae bacterium | reverse complement strand
GATTGTCCATTTTCAGAGATTAAATTAAATTTGTTCTGTCGCCGGGGTGGGGGATTTTGACCCGGCCACAAGTGGGGGATTTTAAAGTGGCCATCGGGGGAAAGTCCATAAGACATATAGAGTGAGTCTTTTTGCCGATTTTTACAAAATTTTCCGCTGGCTATTACATGTTGCAGAGGTCAGCTGGATTTTGAAAAGTTGAAATACGAAAAAGACAGAAGACCAACAACCTTCTGGGCGATAGTCTTTTCTCGACCTTCGTATCTTCTCTGCATGATAGGATAATTTTATGAGACGGATTAGGGTATCTGGCAAAAATTGAGAAATGAATACACAGAAGGAGATTCAGTATGCCTGGAGATCAAATAGAGAGGGATAAAAAACGCAGAAAGAATCTTGGCAAGTTACTAAAGGCAATGCCTGATGTAGCAAAACAACTCGGCATTCAAGTGGAAGCAGCTTATAGTGATGGCGCCCTTGATGGGAAAACCAAGCGTTTACTGGCACTGGCATTGGCCCTCGGCGCAGGATGCGAAAATTGCATTTTAGGCCAGGCAACAGGAGCGTTGGAGCTGGGTGCAACAAGAGACGAAATACTCGAAACCCTTTCAGTGGTGATCAGTATGAGGGGTACAACCGGTGTGGCAGAATCTCTCAGGGTCATCCAGCTGCTGGACGAACTTGAAAAATTATAAAGTTCGGTGAAAACGACAGTATTCCAAAATTTTACATCAGTGTAGCATATCGATAAGACCGATCAAAATTCTCTACTTTTTTGACATACCATATGGTGATGGAAATTTTTACCGATTTTTTGGAAAACTTCGGGTTTTTATTGAAGTTCATGGGTGAATAGATGTTTTGCTGAAAACAGAATGATTCACAGCAGAAATGCAACTTGATCAAAATGCAAACAACCGTTGCAAAGTAGAAATGACTTCTAATTGAGCTTTTGAATCAATTGAACCAAGTTTTTTGATAAGTCTTGATTTATCTATGGTTCTTATTTGATCAAGAACGATCTGGCCTTGTTTTTTTCTAAACTTGCAAGTTACCCTTGTTGGGTATTCTTTTGCAGTTGATGTCATAGGCGCAACAATTACTGTTTTGATATGACGATTCATTTCATCAGGTGAGATAATCAAGCATGGCCTGGTCTTTTGAATTTCAGACCCAATCGTCGGATCAAGACTTATCAAGTAAACGTCAAATCGCTTCACTACCATTGCCATTCTTCTTCATCCCATGAATGTAATATGTTTTCATCCTCAATGATAAGTTCATCATCTCCTTTTTTTCGCATTAATTTAAAGGCGTTTTCCCATCCATCCCGGACATCTTTAACAGGCCGGATTATGATTTGATTTTTTTCAACTTCAATTTCAACGTCATCCATAATTCCTGTTTGTTCAAGAATAGGCTTTGGGATGCGTAAGCCTTTTGAATTTCCAATTTTAATAACACGTGCTCTCATGTAATGCCTCCTTTGATTTGTTTATACATTGTAATTACAATAATTCTCAAAGTCAAGGCATGATTGCTTAAACCGACAGCAATCTTAAAATTTTTAAGAGCGCGGACTTACGATAACTTTACGCACTTCCCCCATTTTTTACTTTTACTCAATTCCCTATATCTTGAGGCTGCAAAAAATTCAAAAAATTTGGAAAATAAGGAAAATCCTTAATCATTGCAAGTCCCACAGTTGAACGTCATGTGCTAAAGATTATTTTGAAATATCAACGTTGACGGCTTCGTAAAAAGTCCAAATTCTTTGTTGCGCTGCATCCCCAGCTGCTTCAACGTACGCCAAGTACACCTCATTGCTGGGGATTTGCGCGCCTCGAATTTGACCTTTTATACTTTGCCGTCTAAATCTGACTTTTTACGGTTGCATCAACGTTACTGTGTCACGAAGAGCATTTACCAGAGCGCTAAGCCGGATGGAAAAATTTTACATCTTGCATAATGGGTATGGCTTGGAACAGTTTTTGAGAGCCAACATAGCGTAATCATTTGGAAACAATTTCAATTTCAATAAATTTTGATTTCTTTGTGCCTATATTTGCGATATCTTATCGAAATTTCAAAAGAAAATCGTCCTCCTCGATATCCAGGATCAACTTGGATTTGCAGAATCCGCAACCGCTCTGATATCCTTCTTCCGGTTCCTGGGCTAAAATTTTGCCGCATACCGGGCAATACATATTGATTTTTTTCCTGTTGGTGATATCGGAAAGTGCCCGCTCGAATATACGATGGTGCGCTACTTCCTGAGTCGCAATTTCCGCAAAAAGATCACTCACCGCCCCATCGGTTTCCCTGGCAAAATATTCATAGATCAGCCGCGCCCGCTGTTCCTGAACAAGGTCGGTTTTAATAACCTGAAGGGTCGTCTTCATTCCTTTAATTGGCTCTATTTCGGGTAAAACAATAGCGTCGAAGAGCTCTTCCGGAAAAATAATCTTGTTTACAGGCTCGTTTTTTGGATTCAGCTCATTAACCGCATCAGAAAAGCGTTTCCGGTGATTAATTTCGATTTCCGCGATTCCCAATAAATCACCTAAAATTACAGGACTTGGAGTGAGGAAGTATACTTCATTCAGCACATAATAAAGCGGCGCAAAGGGCACTGTTGCAAAAGGATCGCGATGATGCTGGCGGTTATATAAATTTATGGCAAATTCCTCTCTGCTGATGCTTTCCATCAAAGCGCTGACCGTAAACAGTGTCGAACGATCCATATCATTGACCTCCTTTTAAAGATTAAGTGACGTTGACAGTCCCAAATCATAAATGATAAAAATTATATTAAATCCGGAATCGGCCAATTCATGCAATTTTTCCCAGAGCTGCGCGCGTTCCTTTTTGATTTCTTAATCATTTTGACGATTTTTGTCTTGTTTGGACGTGCGCCACAACAGATATACCAGCAGCAACGCCTGCAGTCCAAAAAACACCGACGTCATCACATTCATGGTTTGACTCACATTAAGTGCAATATAGAGCTCATCTGCAAAAAGATGCCGGTTAATATTACGCAGGATAAAGAATTCGATGAATCCGATAACAATTACTTTATATCTGATCGGGTCACGGGACGCCATCCAGGCCAAATAGCCAAGCACAAATGCGAAAGATCCGATGATTCTGATAAAATATATGGTCGTGGGGGTCAATTCAAGGGTGCTGCCATAACCGGCAAGGGCGGCCTTTTGAAAATTTATTGACACCATCAGACCAAAGCCAAAAACAAAGTGGAAAATAGCGATGAAAACAAGAACTGCCTTGAGTTGGGTGAGCGCTTTCATTATGTAAAGTGACCGTTTTTTAGTGATTGGGGAGCTCAAAAAAATCTCAAGCGTCTATCCGGACTTTTTTTAAAAAAATAGAGGTCTTGATGGATATATCAAAAATGTATCTATAAAGCAAAAAAACAAATTCCTGAAAAAGTTAAGATTATAACTCAATCGCCGCTGGTGCTTAACCGGGAAATCGTATAGGGTAAAAAGTATATCTGAACCTTCAATTAAAAAGGGGAATAAAAAATGGAGCTAAAGGATTATTTCGAAAAAACAACGGGTACGGGGATATTATCAACCGCAGACGCAAAGGGTCATGTTAACGCAGCGATTTATTCCCGACCGCATTTTATCGAAGGAGATACACTGGCGTTTATCATGCGGGATCGTCTGTCTCACAAAAATATAAAAGCCAACCCCCATGCAGTTTATCTGTTTATTGCGGATGGCCCCGGCTACAAAGGGAATCGGCTTTACCTGCGTATGGTAAGAGAAGAAAAAAACGCTGATCAAATTGAATCCCTGCAGCGCAGAAAGGCTACCAAAGAAGTCAATGAGGATAGATTTCTCGTGTTTTTCGAACTTGTCCGGGAACGTCCCCTTGTGGGAGATGAAATCCATCAGTAAAAATAATGGCTTAAAGAACCAGGCGTTGGGATGCCCCTTTAAGGGGGGGCCAGTATACCTGGAATTGTAAAAAGTTTAAAGTGAGCTAAAGTGCCTAAAATTAAGGACTGCGCTTATGCGCAATCATTTTACGAAGGGAGTAATATGCCCAACCCACCGGATGACAATCATATCAGGGCCGCCCTTTATGGCTTGTTCATCGGAGACGCCCTGGCCATGCCGGTGCACTGGTATTATGACCGGGAGGCGCTGGTGCGGGATTACGGCCGGGTCACCGGTTATCTTGCCCCTAAAAACCCCCACCCGGATTCCATTCTCTGGCGATCCGCATACACCCCGCCCAACCGGTCCGCAGACATCCTTCATGATCAGGCCCCTTACTGGGGCCGCCGGGGCATCCATTATCACCAGTTTCTCAAACCCGGGGAAAACACCCTGAATATCAAACTGGCCAGGGAATGGCTGCTACTGGCGGGGCAGAAACAACCCTATTCCGCCGCATCCTGGCTGGCGCATCTGGTAGAATTCATGACCACGCCGGGAACCCACCAGGACACCTACATAGAAGAATATCTGCGCCATTTCTTCACGGCTTACGGCAACGGCACACCACTTACAGACTGCGGGCGTAAAGACGAGAATCATATCGGCGGGCTGGCCCTGTTTCTGCCGGTGCTGATTGTCCTTTCCAGAGACCGGGACGTTGCCCGAAAAACCGCTCTCCAGCATCTGGCCCTCACCCATGGCGGCCCTGCCATGGCCCGCGGCGGGCAGTTGGTTGCGGATATCCTTCTGGATGTGCTGTACGGGACGTCCTTACCCGATGCCATTTTGTCCCGGAATGTTTACAACCAGCAACTGGCATCCTTACTGGACTTTCCGGACCCGGTGGTGGTGGGACGCCATTTTTCCCCGGCCTGCTATCTGCAGGACTCCATACCCGCCACCCTTTACCTGGCACTGAAATATGCGGACGATCCATCTGAAGCACTGATTGCCAACACCATGTGCGGCGGGGACAATGCCGGCAGGGGTGCTGTGCTGGGCGCGCTTCTGGGGGCCTTTCACGGCATGGCCGCCTGGCCGGAACAATGGGCTGGAGGGCTGGTTGATCCGCCGCCCACTCCGGTTCTGTAATCAGGAATTAAAAAACGTGAAGCACATTCATATCGGTTTTTCCATCCACCGGCCGGAAATGATCCCCAAAACCGCTGAACTCATGGGCGCCCATGATGTGATTTTTCTGGAAGAGCCCCCGGATCCGGGGTTTGGTGAAATGCTTGCGGGAAATATCAGCATAGAAGCCTACCTGATGCCCCAGGACCTGGAATACCCTGATTTCAGCCGCCAGATGGCCGCCCTTGAAAAAGAGCTCCACCATGCCGGCAAAAAACTGATTCAGGTGGAGCCGTTTTATGCGGCACTGCTTTCCATTCACGATACGTTTGCAGACGGCGGCACTCCGGATGACCTGAAACCAAAAACCCTGCCCTTTTATGTATTTATGGCGGAACGACAGGCCACGGGCGCGCTGTTGAAGTTTTACCAAACCGCTGCCACCGGGTCTTTTGATGCGGTGATCCAGGCGGTCCGGGAATTTTCAAAAACCGATGCCCGGCGCTTCCGACTGCGGGATTCCCTGCGGGCCCAGGAAATTGCCCGGCAGGCTGCCCATTTTACGTCCGTTTATGTGGAAGCCGGAACCATTCATTTTTTTCTGTTCAGGGAGCTTCACCGCCTGCTGTCAGACCGGTACCGGGTGCGGCCCGTGTATCTGGACCGCCTGGTTTTGTCCGAGGCCGGACATCGTCAGCATCTTTACAGTCCGGTTTACAGTCCGGGAGACCTCTTAACCCTGTTTTATATCCTTCATCCCGGGCGCGCCCGCAGGGACACGGAAGACCTTCTGGCGGCCCGGTCCGTGATCTACTCAAAAATCATCCACAAGCAGGAAAACAAGGAAACCGGCAATTTGTTTTTTCATTTAAAAGATGAAATGGCCTGCATCCGGCGGGTAAAAAACCTGAGTGTCGACAACTGCCGGGAATTGTTCGGAAGGGTGCGCAATAAACCAACAGACCAGGCCAGGCAGGTTGTTGAACGATATCAGGCCGGAAGAACAGAAGATGACAACCAGGGCTGATACCGGCTGACTATGAAAAAAACCGGGTCAGGAAAAACACATAAAAACCGGCAAAAACACCCTGGGCTGTTCCCCAGGCAATGTCAATTGCGGTGATGGCTATCGGGTAGTCCCGGATAAAGGACAGGTTGGTCAGGTCATAGGTACAGTACATCACAAACCCGGCAAACGCCCCCACCCCCAGGGCGGTGGCCAGGGTGTTGTCCACCAGCAGTCCCAGAGAAATAAACACCGCAAGGCCCAGGGCGATAATGGCCTGAACAGACAGCCCCACCGGCAGGTTAAAGACAATCCGGCCGTTTTCAACGGTTGCCAGATAACTCATCTGGCGAAAATAAACACCCCGTGCCACAACAGACAGCCAGACAAGATCCAGTACAATAAAAATCACAATGGACAGACCGGCAACTTTTAAAAACGTGGAAGATAAAAAATAATTCATGGCATGTTTCCTAAAAAACATGGCCGGCAAATGCAGTGTTTTCACACCCCCACCTGCCGGCCAGATTATTTCAGGCTTTCATTCTTAAAGTCTTTCTCGTAAACGCCCCATCCGGTCATCTATCCGGGCATCTATCCGGGCACCGATACCGGCGCGGCTTTGCCGATGGAATCCATGGCCTCTTCATACTTGGAGCGCATGTCAACATGGGCATCATCGATTTCTTTTTTCTGGGGGGACCATTCGGTGGGGCATTCATTTTTCAATGAATTGATCCGGTCTTCCAATTCAGTGACCACGTTGTGGAGATCTCCCACGCTGCCCAGCATCTTTTCCTTGGCACCGGAGGGAAGTGAATCAATTTTTCGAATCATGTCATACAGTTTAGCTTTCCATGCAGTCAGTTCGATTCCCACGTTGTTACAGTAATCCGTTACATCCATGACATCCTCCTTTTAAAAATTTAAAATTTATGCTGCTTAATGCCGGCGCAGACTAAACCCACGCCGTTGTATCCGGTAGCGCCACCCCCACCTTGTCCGCCATCTTGCTGAGTGTTTCAGCCAGCTGATCCATCCTGTCATCCAGCTCTTTCTTGTTGGGAGACCAGTCTGACGGGCACTGATTGGTTAACTCGTCCAGCCCGGCTTCAATACCATCCACCAGTGACTGCAATTTGCCGACCGCTTCTGAGTGGACCGCATCGGAAACCGACTCCGCCTTTGTCATGACATCATACAAGCCGGCTTTCAGGCCAACCAGACGCTTATAGGTTTTTTCACAATAATCTTTTACATCACTCATGCTGACTCCTTTGGCTAAAATTGTGGCTTTTATTCTAGAAAAACACAACCTGTTATGAAAGCAGAAAAATACATTGGTCATAAAAAAAAACAATGAAATTTATAAAAAACTATGTTTAATAATAAACACTGGGACAGGTGCCGTCAAGCCATGAAAAAAAAATTATTTACCTGCCCCTGTCAATCGACTAAAAAATTCCAACACAGTAATGCTTGGCAAATCCCGGATAACAACGTATGATTTGGTTATATGTCATTCTCATTAATGCTTCGGAAGGATATATTCCTTATGATTTTAAAATTTTATAAATCACTGTTCTGTTTCCTGTACACCCTGGTTTTCGTTTTCACACTCGCATCCCCGCTCCACGCCGCCCAGATTGAAGGGGTAAATTTTGAAGAAACGGCCGTGATCAGCGGCAAAACCGCGACCCTTCGCGGTACCTCGCTTTTGCGCTACATGCTCCTTATCAAGGCTTATGTGGGGGCATTTTATCTGGAAAAAGGGGTTTCATCCAACGATGCCCTGACGGATGTGCCCCGACGGCTGGTCCTGCACTATTTTCACGCGATTCCGGCGGAGGATTTTGCAACCGCCACCACGGAAATGATCAAGAAAAATGTCTCTTACAGCCGCTTCAGGGCCTTGCAGCCGGAAATCGCACAACTTAACGCGCTGTACAAAGACGTAAACCCCGGAGATGAATATCGGGCCACCTATATTCCGGGGATCGGCACGGAGCTGGCATTAAACGGGGCGGTGCTCGGCGTGGTGCCGGGAGCGGAATATTCCGCGGCGTTTTTTTCCATATGGATCGGTAAAAACCCCATTGACAAAGGTTTTCGCAACAACCTGCTGGGAAAATAACCATTGAAAACCCTTTCCATTACCAAAAAACTGGCCTACGCGGCACCGGCCTTTGCCCTGGCGGTTGTGGGAATCCCCGTATATGTTTACATCCCCAAATTTTATACCGATGTGGTGGGGGTCCACATTTCCGCTTTGGGAATTATCCTGCTGATTGTCCGGTTGTTTGATGCGGTAACCGATCCGGCCATCGGTTTGATCTCCGACCGCCTCAGAACCCCTTTTGGCAGGCGTCGGCCATTGATTTTTGCAGGCTCCCTGCTGACCACCATCGCCATCCTGCTGCTGTTCAACCCGCCGGAAATGGGTGCCGGTGACGCCACCATCTGGTTCATGGTTTTGATTTTTTTACTGTTTCTGTTCTGGACCCTGGTCATTGTCCCCTATGAAGCATTGGGTCCGGAGCTGACCTTTGATTATGACGAGCGCACCACCCTTTTCAGCATCCGTGACGGCGCCCTGATTGCCGGCACCCTGGCGGCGGCAGCGTCACCGGCCGCAGTCAAAGCCATCTTCAACCTCCCGGAAACCCCGGCCGGAGAACGACGCACCTTTTTCATCCTTTCAGTGGTCTATGCGCCGCTGATTATCGCAGCCGCCATCTGGTGCGTGATGTCCTTTCGTGAAAAAGCGACGAAAATCGCCGCAGGAACGGAAAAAATCTTCGCCCGCATGGCATCCAGCCTGAAAAACCGGCCCTTCCGCATCCTGCTGATTTCCTACACCATCAGCGCGGTGGGCAACAATCTCCCGGCCACCCTCATTCTGTATTATGTAGAATACGTGCTCCATTCCGCCCGGGCCGACCTGTTTCTGCTGCTCTATTTTGCCACCGGCATCCTTTTTCTGCCCATGTGGGTATACGGTTCCGGAAAAACGGGAAAGAAACTGATGTGGCTGACTTCCATGGCCTTGAACACGGGTGCGTTTTTCGGGGTTTTTCTGCTCGGGCCCGGAGATGAACTTTTGTACGGCATACTGGTCTTTTTATCCGGCATCGGATTCGGGGCAACGCTTGCGATTCCGTCCGCCATCCAGGCGGATGTGATTGACTATGATGAACTGATCACCGGCGAACGCCGGGAAGGACTGTATATCGGATTCTGGTCCATTGCCAAAAAACTGGCGGCCGCCGTGGGGGTGGGGGCGGCCCTGGCCCTGCTCGGGGTCTCCGGTTATGTCCCCAATATCCGGCAGACCGATTCCGTGGTCATGACCCTGCGGGTGCTGTATGCCCTGGTCCCGTGCCTGTGCAACACCGCCGGATTTATCATTGCCCTTTCATATCCGCTAAACGGCGACGTTCACCGACAAATCCGGGAAGCCATTGACCGTCGGGATCGGGGAGAAGCGTTTGTCGATCCGCTGGCGAGATCTAAAACGGAGGTTTAAAATGGAAACCAGCCTTTCACTTTTTGCCATCAATCTGGCGGCTGCGGCCGCTTTCATGACGGTCGGGTGGGTGATCAGCCTGGTCCGCCGCAACGTGACCATTGCGGACAGTTTCTGGGGGCCGGGGTTTGTTCTGATTGCCTGGCTGACCTTTTTCAACACTCACGGATTTATCTGGCGAAAAATCATTTTAACGACGTTGGTGACTCTTTGGGGATTGCGGCTGTTTCTTCACCTGCACGGCCGCAACGCGGGAAAAGGCGAAGATCCGCGGTATGCCGCATGGCGGAAAAAACACGGGGAGAACTTCTGGATCATCAGTCTGTTCAAGGTATTTTTAATTCAGGCATTGTTCCAGTGGCTTATCTCACTGGGCGTGCAATACGGCCAGATTTTTGCGGTTCCCGCCCAGCTGACCGGGTTCGATTTAGCAGGCATTTTCATCTGGACAACAGGATTTATGATTGAATCCGTGGCCGACCGGCAACTTTCAAACTTTACCAAAAAACCTGAAAACAAAGGCAGAATCCTGGACTCCGGCCTCTGGCGGTACAGCCGGCATCCCAATTATTTCGGGGAATCGCTGATGTGGTGGGGCATTTTCGGTATCGTGCTGTCCGTGCCATGGGGAATCTGGACCATTGTGAGCCCCCTGGTGATCACCTACACGCTGTTAAAGCTCACCGGCGTCTCTATGATGGAGGAAACGGAATTTGGCGACAACCCCGAATACCAGGCCTATGTATCGAAAACCAGCGCATTTATCCCCTGGTTTCCCAAAACATAAGTGCCGGCAGGTTTTGATTATTCTTTTGATCATTATCCGGCATCCCCCATCCGGTCTGATGCCCAGCTGTGCTGCATCATCTCCTTGACCCTTTGCATTTCCGCCTCCGGTATCTCTGCCGGATCGGAATTGTCCAGTGGATCATCATGAAAAATATATAGCCGGGAAACAAACTCCGGAAACGGCAGGGACGCTTCACCGAATCTTTCACCATGGCCCTGGGTGGAAACCACCGCCCCATTGCCCCAGTTTTGCCCGGAGTCGTTGTTGGGATTGTAAAAATAAACCCGCATCACATTTTTCTGATCCAGGGCCACGCGAATCAGGGTAATGGCATGCCAGCCGACAAAATTTGCATTGCTGTCTGTTACCGCAACCCCCACCGGCTGGGGATGAATAACCGGCTGATTCCCATTATAGAAAGGATGGTAACTGTTATAAAAACGCGTAATAAAGGTATCCGCAGCTTTGAGGTTTCCGGTTGCAACGTCCACCACAATTACGAAATCACGACCCGTCCACCACCCGTGAAACTCGGGATTGATCCAGCGGTGGGGATCTTCGCCGCGGCCGATACACAACCGTGACATTTCATTGTATATCCGGTCAAGATGCGGCACAAGAAGTGCAGACACCGGGTCCGCGTCAATGGGTGCGGATTGAAGCAGCCCGGCCGGCACATCAGTGGACAGAATCGGCCGACCCTCAAAGTGCATCAGAAGACTGTCGTATTTTGACACCTGATGAATGAAATATAACAAGTAATCAGGCGCATTATAGGACCACAGGGAAAGCGCCCGGGCCGCCTGGCAGGTGGGATTGTTTCCCTGGGCAATTCCCAGAGGCTGGCCGAGCAGGGAGATTACACCGGCCAGGAGTTTTATTTTCGGCGATACGGCTTCTCCAAAAATTTGGATCAGGGTTGATTCCGTCAGAACCGAGAGATTCAGGCCGATCTGCCGCCACAATGCCGGCGCAATGGCGGGAATATGAAGGATGCCCCGCTCCAGGAGCATGGCCAGACCATAAACCGCCTGTGCAGTCTGGGGATATATTGCTTCCCTGATCAGGGCATGCACCAGGTCCTGATAACAGCGCAAAACATCCAGTCCGGTGCTGCTCAGTCCCAGGGCATCGGGAATTAATTGAAACTGTTCCCGCGCCATCAGCATCCTGAGAAAAACGGCATGATAATCCGATACCAGGCCGGTATCGTGCATGGATCGGGCAAATCCGCCCGCCTCCTGCTGGAGCGCCGCAAAATCCATGGCGTCAAGACGATCCTGATAAGCCGCAATTCCGGGGTCATTATAACACCCCTGGGTTGGCGAAAACAAAGCGCTCGTCAATCGGTCTGCGCCGAGCCGGTATTCCCCGATCTCGATATCCCCCCGGGACAGCATGACCGCAATCCGGGTGACCATGGTTTTGACATTTTGCACCTGAACCGGTCGCTGGGCCAGAATCCGCCAGATTTCTTCAATCAGATTTTCAAGGATATTTTCAAACCCGATATGGGTGAGAATAAACTGAAACAGCTCTTCAACTTTCTCACCCAACGGCCCCAGGCGCTCTCTGACGGTTTCGGTCCGGGTGCCGAACAAATATTCCAGGTTCAGAGCCAGCACCTGGGTCAGAAAGTGACGGGCATGTTCAGCCGATATGCCGGGGGAACTGTAAACGCCTCCGGCAATGGCCAGCAGCCGCAGCTCACTGACACATTCCAGCATCACGGTATCCCGGTCCCCGTGTTCAAAGGTTTGGGTCACCAGACCCGGCAGCAGCGTTCCGGGATTGCTCCAGTCGGTTCCTGTAAAAAGCCCGGCTTTATCCATCCTTGGCGCCATCGCATAAAGGACCGGGATGCCATTTTCCTGATTCATCAGGCGACGGCCCAGATCCAGCACGGGATGCTGAAACCGGACTTTATTGAACGGCTGGGCTTTTTCCAGCCGGGAGCAGGCATATTCCAGCTTTTCTTCCAAAACCGCCTGCTGTCCGCTGCCGGAAGAGAGCGGCGCACGCAAATTCTCGTTGTCAGACATAAAAATCCAGTTCTTCCTGGGCTTTCAGCAGGTCTTTCATCCGGTGCGGGTCTTCGCCGAAAAAATAAATCAGACCCCAGTGGGTCCCGAAAGCACTTCGTTTTGTCACTTTATTTTCCATGGGCGCCTGGAGTTCATGAAACTCAAAATACGGGTCATTTTCCGTTTCTTCGGGTATTCTCAGTTCGCTGACCACCCGCCGGCGGGGATAAACGCCGAAACATCCGGCATGACCTTTGGCATCCACCACTTCCCGGGGAAAGAACTTCTTAATTTCTTCTTCCGTTGTCTTGGGATCGAACATCAGCACAATCCCCTGATATGCATTGAAACCATAGGCCCTTTCCATCAGCTCAAGGGCATTGAAACCGGGGGGCCGGTACGCCACTTCGCCGAAATACATGTTGCCGTCACTGGTGACAAAATATTCCGGGTGGATAAACCCGAAATCAATATCAAAAGCTTCGATCAGTTTTTCAATTTCTTTTGTTACGATGGGCCGCCATTTTTCCAATTCCGGTGTTGCCGGAATAAACACCGAATATCCGAGTGTGACATATTCCGAGATATTTAAAAACTGAATTTTGCGGTCCTTGATAAAGGCTTCCACTGCAAACTCAAATCCGTCCAGGTGACTTTCCATCAACACCGGAAATTCGTCATCCGGAATATTATTTACATCATCCGGCGTCCGAATCACCCGGTGCCCGCAACATCCCGACTTGTCAAACGCCTTCAAATGAATGGGATCATTGGGGTCGCCGTCAAGCTTTAACAGGGCCTGGTTCACCCGTTTCAGAAAATGAATAACATCTCCCTTGTCATTGCCCTCTTCAAAAATTCCCACCCGGATATTCGCCAGCTGTGCGCGCCGTTTCATTAATGATTTATCCCGGAACAGCATGGACTGCCCCATGAGCCGGGGGTTTCCCAGAAGCACGGCATTGATGGCCCCGGCCCATTCCACAGTTTCTTCAAACAGCGGGATCGCCACATCCACCCCTTCATCCTGGAGCCGGTGGGCGATTTCAAAGGACCGCTCGTCCAGCCGCTCATAATCCCAGCTCATAAACGGAATATTATGTTCTTTTGCATAATCTTCCGCCCACTGGGGCGCGACCACAATATACCGCCGGTCAAAACTTTCCAGCGCATCAATGGCATTCAATTTCCAACCCAAAAGCGCCACATACCCTTTATTCTCATCTTTTTTCATAAATTTCACCTCTTTTTTCCTGTTCGGGCAATTGGAGAATGCTGAATCATATTCAGTAATAACTGCCCTTATTATTCATCGACTTCATAATACCCTTCTTTGGTGTGGACTTCCTTTCCGGTCAACGGCGGGTTGAACACACAGACCATGCGCATGTCGGATAAAACGCATAATAATTAAGTATAGCATACACACACCCAAATGTAAAGGTCCGCCAATATGTATTTTATAATCAATATATATTATAAATATCCCAAAATAGGAGATTTAGAGATATTAATCTTCATGAAGTCTTCATAACTATAGGTTTATGAAGCACTTTATATAGTGAACGAAAGCAACAACACCCCAACCTTGAAGTGACGCTCAAAAAAGAGTTTTTTGCTTTTCTGCTGACCAGTGCCTGCCATGACTCTTTTATTTGATTGAGACATGAAAAAGACACGATTGAAGCGGCAGAAGGAGGCGAACAGATGAAAGCATCGGGATCAATGCCAGTCCGAGAAAAAATGCCAATACCCACACCCTGGTGGGAGCGATTCTGGCCGGTGCGAAAAAACGGGGCGGAGACCCGGATGGTGAACCTGCGGGAACTGAAAAAAAACGGCTGCCTGGGATGCAAAAAACACTTGGGCCAAAGTGTTCAAAAAATTGATCCAAAAAACAGAGGCACTGGCAAGCGTCTTTAGCTTACCGTCTCCGGCAGGGGCCGGTTTTTCCACCGGTTGTGAATCCAAAACCACTGGTCCGGGTATCGCCGGATAATCCCTTCCAGTGCCCTGTTAAAATTTCGGGTATTTACAAGGATGTCTTGTTCCATATCACCGGTATTCACAACCCGCAGTTCCGGCAAAAATTCACACCGGTATTTACCGTTTTCGCGAACAAAAAAATACATGATCACCGGTACACCCGTTAAAAGGGCCAGATAGGCCGGGCCCATGGTGGTGCATGCGGGTTTGCCGAAAAAATCCACAAAAACCCCCTGGTGCCTTTTGGGATTCTGGTCAATGAGCAGGGCAATGCCGTTTCCGGCGGCAAATTCGCGCAAAATCGCGTTCACCGCTCCTTTGAGCGGATAAAGCCGGCTGCCGGTGGACTCCCGCTTTTCATGGAAATATCTCTCCATGGGCAGATAGTCGAGTTTCCGGTACACACCGCAGACGGTGAGCCGGGCAATGTTGTTGAGCTGAACCGATATTTCCCAGTTGCCCAGATGGCCGGAAAGCATCAACACGCCCTTGCCTTTGGTGTGCGCCATCCGTAAATGATGCAGCCCGTGAACCGTATAATGCTTTGAAACATCTTTTGGTTTTAATGCATACACCCGGGGGGTTTCAAAAATCATATTAGCGGCGTGAAAAAAAGTGGTGCGCGCAATGCGGTTAATTTCAAGGCGGGTTTTCTCCCTGCCAAACGCCCGGGTGATATTTTCAATGGCAATTTTCCGGTGCCGCCGGTCCACGGCAAACCAGATTTTGGAAAAGAACAACGCCATCTTTTCACCAGTTTTCGGCGGCACCAGCGCCAGCACATCAAATATCGCCTTGATCATCCGATAGACCAGGGTTTCAAAAGCCGTCATTTTCATTTTTTACCTTTTCATTGCGCCGAAAAACTTACACCGGAAAATTACGCCGGACGCCCTTAGATCGCCATCTTTAAAGGGTAACGGGCCTGCCCGGAAACCGGCGCATGCAAACCAGGGCCATTTTCCCAAAAATAAGCGGGCGGCCTGACACCAGACCGCCCGCACAACAAATCACACAATGCTTTTTTTATTGTTTGACCAAAGAGAAGGTTCCGCTGCAGCAGCCATCCACTGAATCATACCACGTCCCGCTCATGACATTATTGTTTATCGTGCCGGAATAAATTAACTCTGTGTACGTATTATCATAGCCGGTTACCCGATTTCCGGAAACAGTTCCGGTGGCATCGCCGCTTAATGTGGCTCCGGACACGATAACCGTAATACCTTCAACAACATCCAGACAGATACAGTCCTCACCTTCAAACGTGGTGACAGCACTTCCGACATAAGTGCCGTCGTAATTTACCTTTTTTCCCGGCAACGTCACGGACCGGGTTTCGCCGGTGTCGTTTCTGCGGGCAGTTACAAAAGCATCCTCGCTCAGGACAGTAACCGTCCAAATGACAGTGCCGTCCGCTGAAATTGTTTTGGTTGACCCCGAGGTTGCCGCATTTTCAATGGTAAGATTTACAGATGTAGTGCCGGTAACACCAGCAACCGCAACGGCCAGGGCATAAGTTATGGAATCGGCATCTTCTTCCATTACGGAAGCGCTCACGTCCATGTAGGGTTCAATATCATCATCACCGGTATTATCATCCCCATCATCCCCATCGTCGGTATTGTCGTCACCGGTGTCATCATCTTCTATAATCATTTCATCCCCGGCGTCTTCCACCGGCACGGGATCGATCACGATTTCCGTAAACGCATCCGCGGGAAGGTTTTCTTCCTTTACCACCCGCGCCATATCATCGTTTGCTACCACCACTACGACATCGCCATCCGGCGTCCCTGCGCTGTCGAATTCATCAGTCTCGTCCAGACCGATTTTACAGCCCGGACCGTCATAGCCGTCTTCACATTCCTTGGTGGCACTGATGACCTTGAGCTTGTCCTGAAGTTTATTGCCGGCAACATGTTTGATGATAACGCCGGTGGTGGACGTAGGATTGACCGGTGAAAGAATTAAATCAGACACCACTTTGGTATTAAATTCCTCTGTTGCTTCATATCCGATGTCCTCCAGGTCATTTTTGGCGTCCTCATAATCCGCGATGCCATCCGCCTCTGTGTCGTCATTGCCGATATCTTCAATGGCATCTTCCATGTCTTTTCGGGCTTCAGACGCTTCGTCACTCAGGTCTTTCATTTTCTTGCCAAAAGAATAAAGCCCGTAAATTACCAGCCCGCCCCCGACAATAGTGGAAATAAGGATGGAATCAAGGCCGGTTTCAGCGTTGACAATTTCCTGAATCCCGGCTTCCGCCACATCCATGGCTTCAACGCTCACCAGAAAGGCGTCCGCGTCATGGCCAAACCGGTCCACAATTTTGCTGATGTTTTCAGTGTTTTCACGACTTATCACGTCTGATGCAAGGGCTCCAGTTAGCTGATCCACGGATTCCCATAGATCCGCCATATCTTCAAACACCCAGTCTACAGCCGTATTATAACTAACAAGCTGTTTTTCCAGCGTTTCCTCCTGGGAACTGCCCCCACTGCTGCCACCGCACCCCATAATGTTTGCCACAAAGAAAAAAATCACCCACAATGCCATGCCTGGCTGAACCCCTTTCCGCATTTCCGTAAATCCCCTTTGCCTGAAAGTTAAATAATGCCCGCCGATATTTTCAAAATTTTTTGTTGATATCATGACCGGTATGCCAGGTCAATACATACAAAAATCGTCATCGTTCACAGGGCACCTTATTTGTATTGTTCCCGGGCGATTAAAGTACGATCAGGACGTCTGCGTGCCCGGCGCCGCGCTTCTGAGGCACTCTGTAAATGATTACCGATTGGTGTTATATTCCAAATTTATATAAAATTTCAGGCAATTAATCCCATAAAAAAAACCTTGACTTCAATCAGGTAAAATTTTAGATTAGAAGTCGACGGTCGACGGTCGACTTTAAAACATTGTTTATTGAAACTTCATCTGTTTTTATTTACCACCGCTCCTCTGACCCGCACCACCGGCCGGCAGTTTCTCTTACTTGCCACAACAAACAGAAATAATCACAGGAGAAAAATCATGCAAACACCCACATCTGATTTTGACGCCATTGTGGTGGGCACCGGTCCGGGGGGCGCCACAGTGGCCCGGGAACTGTCCAGAAACGGCAAAAAGGTTCTGATTCTTGAAAGGGGAGACAATGACCCGGAAAAAGGCACGTTTTTAAAGACCCTGCCCCGGGCCTTTGTACCCGGGAAAAATGTGGTGCTGACCCGTCAGGCCCTGCCGGTGGTCCGGGCCATTACCACGGGCGGCAGCTCCATGATCTATTGCGGCACGGCATTTGATCCGCCCCTGGATATTCTGAAAAGCTATGGCGTGGATATTTCCCGGGAATCCGAGGAATTGACCAGCGATGTGCCGGTGACAAAACTGCCGGACGAACTCCTGGGGCCGGGGCCGCGGGCGTTTTTAGAAAGCGCGATGGATCTCGGGTATGACGCCCGCAAACAGAATAAATTCATCTATCCGTCGCGGTGCAAAGCCGACTGCCAGCTCTGCATGTACGGCTGCCCCTATGGGGCCAAATGGGACGCCCGCCGGTTTGTTGCCGAAGCCATGGTTAACGGCGCCCTTATGATCAATTTTGCCAACGTGGAAAAAGTGCTGGTTGAAAACAAAAAAGCCGTGGGCGTGCAGTATCGCCACGACAAGGAAACCTTTCACGCCTATGCTCCGAAAATCATCATTGCCGCCGGCGGCATCGGATCTCCTTTGATTCTCCGCAAAAGCGGCATGCGAAGCGCCGGGTTCGACTTCTTTTTTGACCCCCTGGTTTTTGTTTACGGCAAAATAAAAGGCCTGGGCAGCGGCAAATCCATTCCCATGAGCACGGGCATTCATTTTGAAGAAGACGGGATTATGATGACGGATTTTAATATGCCCCGGATGCTGAAGCTTGGGCTGGATCTGGAAATTTTAAAAGTCAAACAGGCCTTTTCTTACAGCGACACCCTGCCCATTATGATCAAAATCAGAGATGAGCTCGGCGGTGAAGTGGCCAATAACGGGTGGGTCAAAAAATCCCTTACCAAAGAAGACGTCAAAAAGCTGGACAAAGGCACGGAGCACGCCAAACGCATTCTTAAAAACGCCGGCGCAACAGACATCTACCGAAGCTGGCGGGTGGCGGCCCATCCGGGCGGCACCGTAAAAATCGGCGAACAGGTGGACAGCAACCTGAAAACAAAATTTGACAACCTCTATGTGTGCGACTGCTCGGTCATGCCCCAGGAATGGGGACTTCCGCCCACAAGAACCCTCATTGCTCTGGGGAAAAGGCTGGTCAAACATCTTCTGGCCGCTGAGGAGGCAGCAAAAAAAGGCTCCTCGGAAAAGACAGACCCCGCTCCGGCCCTGATGCCGGCAGCGGAAACAGCGGAAGCACCGGCCCCCCGGACAGAGATGCTGCATTAGCAGGCGCTGAAGTTAAAAAGGATTGCCGGCTTCGCAAAAAGTCTAAATTCTTTGTTGCGCTTCATCCTCAGCTGCTTCAACGTACGCCAAGTACGCCTCATTGCTGAGGATTCGCGCGCCTCGAATTTAGAACTTTTTTCTTTGCCGGCTGGATTCGACTTTTCACAAAACAGTCAGGATTGTCTTTATGAAAAAAATCAACCGACCCGCCGAACTGCCGGCCGGGATCATCCAGTTGTCTGAAATCGATCTGGCGGAACAGAAAGGAAAAAATACAGCCATTGCCCGGCTCCTTAAAACCCGGGAAGTCCGTCAGGCCCTTGCGAAAATTCTGCCGGATCTGCTCCATGTTTTTGCCGGTGACAGCCGAAACCGCTTTAAACAGGTTGTCTTCAAAATAACAGGATCATTTCTTACCAAAAGCCTCGCCCGGCCCGAAGATGTTTTTGAGGCCCCGGAACTGGCCCCCCTGTTTGATGATCCCGGGTTTGTCAAACACCTGGCCGAACCTCTGCCGGAGCTGATCAACGGATTGTTTGACCTGGTTTCGGCGGCCGCTCAAACCATTGAAAACCTGGATGCAGGCGATAAAAAAGAAATTTTAAAAAACCTCACAGCCGGCCTTTCCACCGGTCAAACCGGCACCCTCATCACCCGGGCCTGCCGGATTATTAACGACCTGCACCAGTCGGAACCGGAATTTTTCACCACTGCGCTGGCACCGGGATTTCAAAAATGGATTGAATCCATTGACTTTGGCGAGCTCAAGGAAATGGTGGACAATTCCGGCCAGGACGGCAGGGCATTTGTGGAAATGGTCAATAATGTCATGTGGCAGTATCCGGCCAAGGTGGTGCTGCTGCTTGCCCTGATCCCGTCTCTGGTAAACGCGCTCACCGTTAGCGCTGATATTTCCCTGGGCCGGCTGAACGACCTTCCCCCGGACCTGCTCACGGACGTGGTGCTCTCCTTTGTAAAAGAAGTCAATCCTGCGCCGATGGCCAGTCTGTTCAACCAGGTGCTGGAAATCGTCCGAAAAATCCATACCGGCAGCGCCCTGCTGGGCGATCCCGGCTCCCCCCAGCTGCCCAGGGTCCTGACAAAAATGATCGACCAGATCCTGGATCAAACTGATCCCGCTGTATTCTGGAAAGCCAAAATCGCCCTGGCAGAAACCAGCGCAACCCTCAACTACGCGGCTGTTGAAGCCGCGGGCAGAAACCAAAAATTCAAACACTTAAATTTGATAATGGGGCCGGAACTGTTCAATATCCGGCTAAAGGCATTAAATCAGCGACTGGCCCTCTGGGATAGCGAAGAGGATGCGGAAATGGCCGCAGCTCTTTCCCAAAACCTGGGTGCCTATGATGTCCAGGAGATGGGGGAGGTGGTCAACAACGCCCTGCGGCTGGTCAACCGGCTTGCGGATGAGCAGCCGGAGATATTTACTAAACTGGCCGCTGAGATGGTCAACGCCATTGATGAATATGAACTGGCGGAAACCGCAACCCATTTTTTCAGCGGTGCGGCAAGAGAGTTCAAGCCCATGGCACGGGCCGTTGTGCCGGGTCTGGTCACCTGGATCTGCGATGTGCTTCAGCCGTCAGATGACGAGTATGAAGCAGATGCGGAAACCGCACGCAATGCGCTTCGGGCCTTGCTGGCAAAAGAGGAGGGGTAACAAATGGATGAATTTTATGATGCCGCAACCAGACTAAACTGCCAGGCCATCCGCGACTGGCAGGCAACCGAAAGACCCATTGTCGGCTATACCTGCTCTTATACCCCGGGTGAAATTTTCCACAGCGTGGATATCCTGCCGGTCCGGCTCAAAGGCATTGAAACCGAAGGCATGGAAATCGGAGACACCTATTACGGCCCGTTTATCTGCAGTTTTCCCAAATGCCTGCTTCAGCTGGCAGGCAAAGAAAAATTCATGTTTCTGGACGGCGCCATTATTACCCCGGGATGCGACGGCATGCGGCGCCTGGATGAATGCTGGCGAAAAGCCGCGGAGGATTACAAAGGTATTTTGCCGGATTTTTTCTATTATTTTGATGTGCCGCACAAGTCTGAGAATCATGGCATGGCCTGGTATATCGAAGAACTCCGGATCTTGATCAAAAAAATTGAAAATCATTTCAATGTAAAGGTCACCGACGACAACCTGGCCGACGCCATCAAGGTATACAACCAGGGCCGCCGGATGCTTCAGGAAATTGAATCCCTGCGGTACAGGGACGATGTGGTGGTTTCCGGCACGGATATATTTGCCGCCACCGTGGCCGGTACGGTCATGCAGCGGGAAGCTTACAACCAGGCCCTCCGCCGGTGGCTGGAGGAACTGAAAAACCGGACAACATCCCTGAGCGCCGGCAAAAAACGGCTCATGCTCATTGGCAGCATCAGTGATGAAATTGAGTTGTTCCGAATGCTGGAAGAAAACAATGACGCCATTGTGGTGGGGGAAAATCTCTGCTTCGGCATCCGGCATGAAGGCAATGAAATCGACGAACACGGTGATCCGGTGGAAGCCCTTGGCCGTCATTATCTTCAGTCTTCCGTGTGTCCGAGAATGTACGGCAAATACAAAGAGCGACTGGCCCTGCTCAAACAAAAACTGGATGCGGCCCGGGTGGACGGGGTGGTGATGCAGAACATCCGCTTCTGCGACCTGCATGGTGCGGAAAATTCCCTGTTTGAACGGGATCTCGAAGCCATGGGCATGCCCTGTCTCAAACTGGAGCGGGAATACGGCCCCATGATTGACGTGGGCCGCATGAAACTGCGCATCAACGCGTTCTTAGAGAGGTTAAGGGTATGAGACCTGAAATCAGGGAATATCATTACGACTGGCTCATGGGCGGGACCCTTAAAACAGCGGCCAATTTCCCAAGGGGCACAAAAAAAGAAACCGAAAAAACCTATCCCTATATCCCGTATTTCAAGAATGTCATTAAAACCCTGGTGGACACGGGGGATCCGGGGGTGCAAACCCTTCAACTGCTGGCAGCCTATTATGAAAACATCCTCACTGCCCATGACAAAGGAAAAAAATGCTGCGCCACCACGTTCTGCAATTCACCGGTAATCCTCTATGCCATGGACATTGTGCCGGTAACCCTTGAAATGCTGACCGCCATCGGCAGCCTGGTATGGAAGCGGGGCATGTTTGACTATATGGACTATTGCGTTGAAACCGGTATGCCGGAGACGTCCTGTTCTTCTCAGCGGGGCTCCCAGGGTGCGCTCTTAAGCGGTCTGTGCGAAAAAATCGATTTCGCCATCTGCGACACCCCCGGGGTATGTGATACCAATGCCAATGCATTTGCCTTTCTAAGCGAATACCTCAACCTTCCCTTTTTTCAGCTCAATTATCCGTCCAGCATCGGGGATGACCGCAGCCAGAAATATCATGTGGACGATTACAAAAGCATGATCGCGTTTGCGGAAGCCCAATCCGGAAACCGCCTGGATTACGACCGCCTGGCCGAGGTGCTGGCGGAAGTGGATAAGCAGGACGCATTGATTGCCGACCTGGAAGACATGCTCATGCTCAAACCCACGCCCATCAACCCGATTTACAATATGATGCTGTATGGCGGCCGGTTCTGTTTTTCCGGGCATTCCCGGTACACAAAACTTTTGGAATCCATGGTGAAAACCGCCAGGGAAAAAGCGCTTTCCGGCGAAACCGGGCTGAAAAACGGAAAGGAAAACCTGCGGGTTTTTATGAGTTACATTGATCATTATACTGTGGATCTCAATTTTTTCAATTACCTGGAGGAGCGGGGCATTGCCAGTGTGGGGTCTATTTTATCGCGCAATTTCCGTGACAACAGCCCCTATGCGGATGCATTGGCCGGCTCCACTTACGGGATTGACGCCTCTTCGCCGGAGGCCATGCTGGACTCCGTGGCCCAGATGAACGCCCGGCTGCCCATGGTCCGGTCCATCCGGGGGCCCTATGATCAGAAAGGCATGTGGCTGGAAGAATCACTGACATTTGCAAAAATGTATCAGGCGGACTGCGTGATTTACAACGGCACCCCCGGGTGCCGGAATACCTGGGGCATGCTGAAACCCTTTGCCAGAGATATCGAAAAACACGGCATTCCCTGCCATATCATGAATGATGATGCCTTTGACGACCGGGTGGAATCCTGGGAAGTCAGCCGGGAGCGTCTGGACGAATTTTTTACCATAAGGGGGTTGTTATGAGTATTGTCGCGGGCTGTGATGTGGGCTCCCTCACCTCAAAAGCCGTTATCATGAAAAACAAAAAAATCATTGCCAGCCATCTCATCAAGTCAAAGCCCCGGCCAAAAGATTCAGCGGACGCGGTCATGAAAGCCGTGCTGGCCCAGGCCGGCCTGACCAGAGGCGATATCGCCCACTGCACCGGCACGGGATACGGCCGGGAACGGATTGATTTTGTGGATGAAGTAATTTCCGAAATTTCCTGCCACGGCAAAGGGGCGCGATGGCTGCTGCCTACGGCCCGGACCGTCATTGATATCGGGGGCCAGGATTGCAAAACCATGCGGATCGACAGGGACGGAAATATCAGCCGGTTTATGACCAACGACAAATGCGCTTCCGGTACGGGCCGGTTTCTGGAAGTGATGGCAAAAGTCCTGGGGGTCAGCATAGATGAACTGGGCAAATTGTCAAAGCAGTCCGTGGCCCCGGTGACCCTGGCCTCCACCTGCACGGTCTGGGCCCAGGCGGATGTGATCAAATTCATCAATTCCGGGATTCCGGTGGAAGATATCGGCGCGGGCATCAACACGGCCATGGCCGGACGGGTGGCCATCCTGGTGAATGCGGTCAAGCCGGAAGAAGATATTTTCATGACCGGCGGGGTGGCCAAAAATATCGGGGTGGTGTCTACCCTTGAAAAACTCATTGGCAAGCGGATCAAAAAAGCCAGAAAAGCCGATCCCCAGATGGCCGGGGCCATCGGGGCGGCACTCCTTTCATGGGAAAAGGTAAATGGAAACGGCCTCCGGAATTAAACAATATCAAGTCTAAAAGGAGATATCATTATGATCGTTGCAGGTTGCGACATCGGCTCTTTGACGGCCAAAGCCGTGATTATGGAAAACGATAAAATCCTGTCCCACGCCGTGATACGGGCCAAAACCCGGCCGTCGGAATCAGCGGATGAGGTCATGGAGATGGTTTTGGCGTCGGCAGGGTTAACCATGGACGATATCGCCTGCGTCATGGGCACCGGTTACGGCCGGGAACAGATTTCCTTTGTTGACCATGTAAAATCTGAAATTTCCTGCCATGCCAAAGCGGCCTGGCACGTTCTGCCGTCCGTGCGAATGATCATTGATATCGGGGGCCAGGACGCCAAGGCCACCCGATTGGACGATAACGGCAATGTGGCCCGCTATATTTATAACGACAAATGCGCCTCCGGCACGGGCCGGTTTCTGGAAATCATGGCAGACGCTCTGGAAGTTCCGCTCCCGGAGATGGGGGCCATGGGCGAGCGGTCCACTGAAAAATTGCAGATCTCCAACCAGTGCGTAATTTTTGCGGAAACCGAAGTGGTGTCTCTGGTCAATGAGGGCAAAGAAACCGCGGACATCGTCAGCGCCCTTCACAAGGCCATGGCAAAACGGGTGGCATCTCTTGCAAAGAGCATTGAAGTGAAAGAAGACGTGGTCATGACCGGCGGGGTGGCAAAAAATTCCGGTGTGTTCAAGGCCCTGTCCGAGGCCCTGAATGTGGAAATAAAATCCATCAAGGGCATTGACCCCCAGATCATGGGCGCCATGGGCGCGGCCCTGTACGCACAGGAAGAAGCCCTTGAAAGCAACGGTGAACTGAAAAAAACAGGTTAATAAAACCCACTTATTTCAATTATTTTTTTAATCCAGGCATGCGTTCCCACGGAGGACCGTGGGAACGAGGCAAAAACCGACTTATTTCAAACTGGCCAATCAATATTACAACTACGGAGATCACAGAGAACACGGAGAAAATAAATTTTCATGTTTTTCTCTGTGACCTCTGTGCGCTCTGTGGTTAACAAGTAAATAATCCTTCGGAGGCAAACAAATGCGTCCCGAAATCCTTGAATACAATTATGACCGGCTCATGGGCGGCACTCTGACGGCCGCGGCAAAATTTCCCGTTGGGTTTCAAAAGGAAACCGATTTTGCGTTCAATTATATCCCCTATTTCCGGGGGGCACTGAAAACCATGATCGACGCGGGCCCCACCGGCAAACGGTTTATCAAACTGCTGGCCAGTTATTATGAAAATATCCTGACCGCCCGGGACCAGGGGAAAATGATTGTCGGCACCACCTTCTGCAACACCCCCGCCATCCTGTATGCCATGGATCTCGTACCGGCCACCTTTGAAATCCTCACCGCCCTGGGCTGCATGGTATGGCGGCGCGGCATGTTCGATTATATGGATTATGCCGTGGAATCGGGCATGCCGGAAACCGCGTGTTCGGCCCAGCGGGGATTTCTGGGCGCCTTTCTGGCCGGGCTTTTTGAAAATATCGACTTTCTCGTCTGCGACACTCCCGGGGTCTGCGATACCAATGCCAATGCCTTTGCCTTTTCTTCCGCCTATCTGGACAAGCCTTTTTACCAGCTGAATTATCCCAGCGCCATCGGCGATGACCGCAGCCAGAAATACCATATTGACGATTACCGGGAAATGATCCGGTTTATTGAAACCCACAGCGGTAAAAAACTGGATTATGACCGGCTGGCACAGGCCCTGGCAGAAATCAACCGGCAGGACGCCATTACCGCAGACATTGAAGACATGCTGCTCATGGTGCCCACCCCGATCCCGCCCATTTTCAATGTAATGATTTATGCAGGTCGCTTCTGTTTTGCCGGGCATCCGGAATATACCGAACTGCTGGAGGTGATGCTCGAAGATGTCACCCGGCGGATGAACAACGGAGTGCCGGGATTGAAATGCGGCGAAGAAAAACTTCGCATCTTTATGTGTTATATTGATCATTACACCGTGGACATGAATTTTTATGAATATCTCGAAGAACGGGGCATTGCCCACACCGGCTCCATCCTCACCCGGAACTTCCGGGACGGAAACAAATATGTCCGGGATCTGCCGGACAACGCCTACCATGTGGACACGTCCTCTCCGGATGCCATGTTTGAAACCCTTGCCCAGATGAATGCCCGGATGCCCATGGTCCGGTCCATCCGGGGCCCCTATGACCGGCACGGCATGTGGCTGGAGGAATCCCTTGCCTGTGCCAGAATGTATCAGGCGGACTGCGTGATCTACAACGGCACCCCCGGATGCCGGAATACCTGGGGCATGCTCAAACCCTTTGCGCGGGATGTGGAAAAACAGGGATTTCCCGTGCACATCATGAACGACGACGGATTTGATGACCGGGTGGAATCCTGGGATGCCACAAAAGAACGGCTGGATGAATTTTTTCATGTGAGGGGATTGTTGTAGGAAAAAAGGCTGAAAGGTGAAAGCTGAAAGCCAATGTCATTAACTTAGGCCATATGCGTAGGGGAGGGGTTTCTCCCCTCCCGGCATGGGTCTCCTTTTTCGCGGGAGGGGGTAAACCCCTCCCCTACATTGAAACTTCTTAAGTTAACGACATTGAGGTGAAAGGTGGAAGGTTCAAGACGTTCAGCAATGAAACGATAAAAGGGACTAATCGATGAAACAGCTGAAAAACCGGCTCAAAGACGGGATGGGAATTTTCACAACATCTCACAGGGTCTACAAGAAACTGCAAAAACATCTGGACGCCCAGCCCGTAGGGTTTCCAGCCACGGCATCCGGGGTGGAACGCCGTCTGCTCAGGGATGCTTTTACCGCAGAGGAAGCACATCTGGCCCTTTTTCTGGATTACAAGTTCCAGGCATATGAAACCATTTGTTCCAGGGTAAACGGCAATGGCTGGTCCGGGGCCGATATCCAAAACATGCTGGACAATATGGAACGTCACGGGGCGATTTTTGTCAAAATGGTGAACGGGAAAAAAGAATATGCCCTGCATCCCTTTGCCGTGGGAATCTACGAGATGAAACTGCCCACCATGAATGCCGGCTATTATATGGATTTTCGAAAATATGCGTTTCAGTCCTTTGCCATGGCGTTTCTATCCACCGCTCTTCCCCAGATGCGCGTCATTCCTGTGGAAAAAAGCGTTACTCCGGCCCTGAACATTGCCACCTATGATGAAATCCGGGAACTGGTGCTGCAGAATGACGGCCGCATCTGCGTGGCAAACTGTGTCTGCCGCATCGGCATGGATACCATCGGACGGCATTGCCGGGAAACAGACAGACGGGAACTGTGTATTGGTTTTGGGGATTTTGCGGATATGTATACCCGCAACGGGTTTGGCCGGGCCATTGAAAAGGAAGAAGCCTTTGACATTCTTGAACAGAATGAAAAAGACGGCCTGGTGCTGATGCCATCCAACACCCGGGAGGCCCAGTTTGTGTGCAGCTGCTGCAAATGCTGCTGCGCCTGCCTGGAAGGGATCAGCATGCTGGCCAGGCCATCGGAATTTGTTAAAAATAACTATCATGCGGTTCTGGATGCGGAAAGATGCGTGGGGTGCGGCAAATGCGGCGAAAAATGCAAAACCGAAGCCATCACCATGCAGCCGGAAACCGGCAGCAAAAAAGTGCATGCCGTTGCCATTGATGTAAACCGCTGCATCGGGTGCGGGGTATGTGTGGCATCCTGCAAATCTGGTGCCCTGACCCTGGCAAAAAAAGAAACACAGGTTATTCCGCCCAAAGATATGGACACCCTGTATGAAGAAATCATGAAGGCCAGAAAAGGGACCCTGGACAGGACAGTGCATATCGGGCGCAAAATTATGGGAATCTAATTCATTATGGGCTTATTTGACAAACAATATAAACTGGTTTCAGAGTATCTTGACCTCCGGCGAGCCCAGGGAAAGGTTACCGAATATTTTCACACCGGTCCCACCCAGTGGCCGTCTGAAAAAAACCGGAACCTGGTGCTGGGCCAGGACACGGCTGTGGAGCTCGGCAGCCCCAGAGATGCGTCCACCGCCTTTCTGCTGTGGGTAAACGATCCTGAATGGCTCAAAAACGGCCGCATTTCCGTGGTGGGGCCGGACCTGCCGGCGCTCTCCGGAAAACCGGTATCCTTCGGCAAAATCGTCATTGCCGGAGGATGGGATTTTGACGCGGACAACAGCTATGACCGGTACCGGGAAATGGAACTGCTGCGCTATGATGTGCATTTAAAAGGCTACATGATGCGCGGGGTATCCCAGTACCAGCGGGAATGGAGCCGGGTCAGCCATGAGGCACTAAACAACGGATTTTCCTTTCGCCATCTGGGAAGTGCCCTGCTGGATCAGTATCTGGCGGTGGAATATGTAAAAACCGCGGAAATCATTTTTATCACCGCAGACCAGGCAACTGTTCTGGAAGCCAAAGCCATTGCGGATGAAGTTTTCACGTTGATCAGCGCCATGAACAAAATGGCCGAAGAGCTCTCCTTTAACTGCAATACCTGTGATTACAGGGAAGTGTGCGGCGATGTGGCGGAGCTCCGGTCCATGCGAAGCAAGTTGCAAAAAAAGGATAACCCCCTTCATGTCTGAAACAGCAGCTAAAAAAGCAAAGGTCATTGCCCTGTGCGGCAAAGGCGGCGTTGGCAAAACATCCCTGTCCGCGGGGATTGTGAAAATTCTGTCTTCTGATCCGAAAAACAAAGTGCTGGCCATAGACGCGGATCCGGCAGTGGGCCTTTCCATGGCCCTGGGAATAACCGTGCACAAAACCGTTGATGATGTCCGCAATGATTTGATCAAACGGGTTAAATCCGGCCTTGAATCGGACAAGGAGCAGATGATTGCCCTGCTGGAATATGAAATGTTTTCCGCCCTTGAAGAGCACCGGAACGTGGCGTTTATTGCCATTGGCCGGCCGGAAGCCGACGGGTGCTATTGTCAGGTCAACCATATTCTGAAAGATCTTATTGCCTCCGTGGCAAATAATTTTGATTACGTGGTCATTGACGGCGAAGCCGGCATCGAGCAGGTCAACCGGCGGGTAATGAAAAAGGTCAGCCACCTGGTGCTGGTATCAGATGCGTCTGCCAAAGGATTAAATGTGGCCGCCACCATCCGCCGGGTGGCCCAAACCGCCATTGATTATGAAAAAACCGGCCTCATTGTCAATCGGGTCCGGGACCGGGGCGAATTTAACGCTTTGAAAATACTGCCGGATATTGGTACTATCGGCTGGATTCCGGAAGACGACACCCTGCGCGCCTTTGATATTGAAGGAAAAAGCATTCTGCTGATGAATGAATCCCCTGCCCTTGCAGGCTTAAAAAACTGCTTGTCTGAAATGGGAATACTGGTATCATCAGAAAAACCCGATTGCACCACACAAATAAAAAAAACACAGGGTTTTTAATTTTTTCACTCTGCGCGCGTGCACGCTGTGGTAAAAATGATATAAGGAGGCATGCCATGCCGAACGGTTACATGGGCAAAATTTTACGGGTCAATCTCACCGATCAAACCTTTGAGGAACAGGAAATTCCGGATGCCGTGTATGAAAAATTTCTCTCCGGCTCCGGTCTGGGCGGCTTCATCTTATACAACAACATCCCGGAGGATGCGGATCCTCTGGGGCCGGACAATATGCTGGGTTTTGTATCCGGACTGCTCACCGGCACGGGCAGCCTGTTTTCCGGACGATGGATGGTTTGCGGCAAATCCCCGCTCACCGGCGGCTACGGGGATGCCAACTGCGGGGGAAATTTCTCTCCGGCCATCAAGCGCTCAGGTTATGACGGCATTTTTTTTAACGGCATCAGCGAAAAACCCGTCTTTTTGTACATCAAAAACGGAAAACCGGAATTAAAAGATGCGGCCCATCTCTGGGGCATGGATGCCATTGAAACGGAAAAAAACCTGATTGCGGATCTCACGATCAAACGCAAGCCTAAAGTGGCCTGTATCGGCCCGGCCGGCGAAACCCTTTCCTGCATCTCCGGCATCAGCAATGACCTGGGCCGCATGGCGGCCCGATCCGGACTCGGGGCGGTGATGGGAAGCAAAAAATTAAAAGCCGTGGTCTTAGACGGTGCCAAAAAAATTGAGGCCTTTGACCGGGAAGAAATCCGCACCCTTTCCCGCAAATGCAACAAATGGGTGCAGTTTCAGCCCTGGTTTTTGTCCGGAAAAGGCCTGCGCATTCTGGCGGCGCTCCTCCGGATGCTGCCAGTCCAGACCGCCATGGACGGCATGCTGTGGAAAATCATGCTCCGAAAATGGGGCACCGTTGCCCTGAACCAGTATTCCGTGGAACTGGGCGATGCCCCCATTAAAAACTGGAGCGGATCCAACCTGGATTTTAAATCAGACACCATCAATCCGGACCTTATCGCAAAAAACGAAGTATCCAAATACCACTGCTATTCATGCCCCCTGGGGTGCGGCGGCATCAGCCGGGGCAATTTCCCCGGAGGCGAATCCCACAAGCCCGAGTATGAATCCATGCTTGCCCTGAGCGGATTGTGCCTGAACACGGACATGGAAAGCGTTTTTCACATGAACGACCGCCTGAACCGGGCCGGCATGGACACGATTTCCGCCGGCGGCACCATTGCGTTTGCCATTGAATGCTATGAACGGGGCATTCTGACCAAAACCGACACCGACGGCCTGGAACTGAGATGGGGCAACACCAGTGCCATGATCGCGCTCATGGAAAAAATGATCATTCGGGAAGGCATTGGCGACATTCTGGCGGACGGCGTTAAAAAAGCCGCTGAAAAAATCGGCAAAAATTCCGCTCAGTACGCCATCCACGCCGGCGGGCAGGAGCTGCCCATGCACGACGGCCGGTTTGATCCCGGGTTTGCGATGCATTACGCGGTGGAACCCACTCCGGGAAGGCACACCATCGGCTCCCAGATGTACTATGAAATGTTCCGGCTCTGGAAAAAGGACAAAACCCTGCCCCGGCCCTGGCTGATCTACCGCAAATCCGCCAAATACAAAACAACAGACAAAAAAGCCATGGAAGCCGCAGCATGCAGCAAATTCATGAATGTCTTAAACGGCGCGGGCGGCTGTGCCTTTGGCGCCCAGATCGGCGCGGACCGGTTCCCGCTGTTTGAATGGCTTAACGCGGCCACCGGATGGAACAAAACCCCGGCAGAATACATGGCCATCGGCAAGCGGCTCCAGGCCCTGAAACAAGCCTTTAACCTCAGACACGGTATTGATCCCAAATCCGCAAAACCCGCTCTCCGGTCCGTGGGCCAGCCGCCTCTGACCGAAGGCGCCAACAAACACCGCACCGTCAATATCGACAAAATGATGACCCAATACTGGCAGCAGTTCAACTGGGACACTGAAACCGGCCGGCCATCTGAAATCCCCAGAGAACTGGGGGAGCATTCATCTGCAGGATGACCATTTACGAAGAAACCCTGCGGGTGCGGTATGCGGAAACCGGGGTCCGGGGCCTGATCAAACCGGTGAGCACGTTTAACTATTTTCAGGACATCATGAGCCGCCACTGCGGACAGATGAAGGCTTCGGCCCATGATCTCCGCCAAAACGGGTTTGCCTGGGTGGTCATCAGATATCACATCAACATCCGGCACTATCCCGGGTGGAACGACCGAATCATCATCCGGACCTGGCGGCAGCCGGTCAAAAATCTTTATGAGCTGCGGCAATTTGAAATTTGTGATGACACCGGAAATTGCCTGATAAGCGCGAGAAGCACCTGGATTGTGATCAACCTGAACACAAAAAAACCGGCCCGGCTTAACCGAAGTCTGCCGGAAACCATGATAAACGGCCTTTCTCATCCTGTTGTCCTTGATACGGCGGATACGGCATCCGTGCCGGAAATCACCCGGCCGGACAAACAGCGGTATTTTAATATCCGGATGCATGATCTGGATTTCAACACCCATGTCAACAATGCCGTCTATATCATCTGGGCCCTTGAAACAGTGCCGGAAGCGGTCATCACGGAAATGCGGCCGCAAGAAATGATGATTCAGTACATCGGGGAATCCCTTTACGGGGACCGGATACAATCAGAGGTTGAATATGCCGGAACCGAGGATACGCCGGCATTTATTCACCGGATGACCAGCGAAAACACCGGCAAAGAAATCACGCGCCTCAAAACCCGGTGGCGCTGTTTCTAAAAACGCCGTTAACCTGAAAATTGCCTGAAAAAGGAAAAAATTCCATGTCCTTATCCAAATCAACCCAGTTCCCGGTTTTTGACTTGAAAATATGCACTGCCTGCAATATGTGTGCAAGTGTCTGCCCCACCGGGGCGATTGATCTGGCAATCAAAAACAGCAGCAACGGCTTCCGCCGGTATCCGGTGCTGGCGGACGCAAAAAAATGCATCTCATGCGGCGCGTGCGAACAGGAATGCCCCTTCGGCGCCATTTCCCTGACCCTGCCGGCGGCGGCCTGACCCCCGAGATATCAGGAGAAACCAGATGGAACAGATATCCAAAAACAGTTTATCAGATCAGATTTTTCATCTGATCAGCAGCAAAATTGTACAAAACGCGTTAAAACCCGGGGAGCAGATTTATGAAACCCAGATATCCAAGGAACTCGGGGTCAGCCGGAGTCCGGTGCGGGACGCCCTGCGCATGCTGGAACAAATCTGGCTGGTGGACCGGACCCCCAAGGGAAATTATCAGGTAAGCGCCCTGTCCCTGGAGCGGATCATGCATCTGTATGAAACCGCCAATGTGATTTATCAGTTTGTATTTTCAAAGGCAGCGGAAAACATCACGCCAACAGAAGTGAAAGAACTGGAAAAACTCATGGCCCGGCTGGAAGACAGCCTTGCGGGCAATGACTTTGACGTCTACCTCACCTACATAACCAAAATGGCCCACAAAATTCTGAAAATTGCCGGGAACCCCATGATCGAACGGATCGCCACGGAACTCATGCCCACGGCGGAAAGGGTGCAATGGATGTCCATTACATCCCAGCCGGACCAGCTGCAAAATGTGTTAACCCATCTCCGCCAGGGATATAATCACGTTATCGCCAAAAATCCGGAAAAAGCCGCGGCCGCGTTCAAGGATTTCTGCACCGCCCACATCCAGGTGGTGGTTGACAGCCTGAAACCCACGGCTGAAAAACAGGCCGCCGGGTAATCCGGAAGGCCCAAACCCGTCACAGCTTTTCCCTTTTCCCTTTCCGCTTTAAGCTTTCCTCCTCAATTCTTATCAAAATGGGAAAACTTCATGGTAAAATTGCCCCGGCCCTGGGAAGACGACCGCAGGGCCGTGGAATACCCGAACATTTTGGACAAGGGCACAATGGCGGAAATCACCTGAATTTCGGCTTTTGATGAAATGGATTCGATTTTTCCGCCCCGGGCGCTCAGATCCCCGATCACATCCCCCATAAAGGATTCCGGCACAAACACCTCCACATCCATGATGGGCTCCAGCAAAAACGGCTCGCCTTTTTTGAGCGCCTCCCGGCAGGCCATGGAGGCGGCCACTTTATAGGCCAGCTCGGTGCCCAGAGACTCCTTGAACCCGCCGCCGGTCACCACGGCTTCCACATCCACCACCGGATATCCCATGAGATCCCCGTATTCCATGGCATCTTTGACCCCTTTTTCAACCGCCGGCAGAAAATTTTCCGGGATTGCGGCCGGATCCACCTCGACCCGAAACCCGCTGCCGCTGCCCCGGGAAAGGGGCCGGAGGGTCAGTTCCACTTCCGCATAATGGCGCGCGCCCGCCACTTCCTTGTCAAACACGGCAGACGCCCGGGCTCCTTTTCCCAAGGTCTCCCGGTACACCACCTGGGGTTTGCCGATATTCACATTGGTTTTGAATTCCCGCTGCATCCGGCTGGTGATGATCTCCAGATGCAGCTCCCCCATGCCGGACAAAATGGTCTGGCCGGTATCTTCATCCTGTTTCACCTGCAGGGTCGGATCTTCGGCCATGAGCTTTTCCAGCACCTGATCCAGTTTTTCCTGGTCCGCCCGGGTTTTGGGCTCCACGGATATGGAAATCACCGGCTTCTGAAATTCCATTTTCTCCAGCAGCACCGGTGCATCCGCCTCACACAGGGTTTCGCCGGTGGAAGAATCCTTGAGCCCCACCACGCCCACAATGGTGCCGGCTTCCGCCATATCCAGCCGCTCCCGTTTGTTGGCATGCATGCGCAGAATGCGGGACACTTTTTCTTTTTTGTTTCGGGAGGAATTAAACACATCGGCCCCGGCCTTGAGCTGCCCGCTGTAAACCCGGACAAAGGAAAGCTTTCGCCCCTCGGTCATGGAAACCTTAAAAATCAGCGCCACCAGCGGGGCTTTGCGCCTTGCCGTGCATTCGATAAGCTCTCCGGTGTCCGGATGATGGCCCTGGATGGGCGGCACATCGGTTGGACTGGGCAAAAATTTCACCACCGCGTCCAACAGGGGTTGAACCCCTTTGTTTTTCAAGGCACTGCCGCACAGCACCGGCACCACCTTGAGCCCCAGGGTGGCCCGGCGGATGGCGGCTTCCAGCTGATCCACGGAAATATCGGCTTCTTCAAGATAAGCTTCCATGATTTCATCATCTGCTTCCGCCACTTTTTCCACCAGCTTTTCCCGATACTCCCGGGCCTGATCCGCATATTTGTCTTCGATGGCAATGGTGCGGATCTCGCTGGCCGGGTCATCTGAGGCCCAGACAATCTGCTGCATGCTCAGCAGATCAATCACGCCCCGAAAATTGTCTTCCGTTCCCACGGGCAATTGCAGCAACAAAGGGTTGGCATTCAGCCGCCCGGCAATCATGTCCACAGTCCGGAAAAAATCCGCCCCGATCCGGTCCATTTTATTGACAAAGGCCATCTTGGGCACCAGATATTTATCCGCCTGGCGCCACACGGTTTCCGACTGGGGCTCCACCCCGCCCACAGCGCAGAACACCCCCACGGCCCCGTCCAGGACCCGCAGGGACCGCTCCACCTCTATGGTGAAATCCACATGCCCGGGTGTGTCGATAATCTGAACCTCATAGTTTTTCCACTGGCAGGTGGTCACCGCGGACGTAATGGTGATGCCGCGTTCCTGCTCATCCGGCATCCAGTCCATGACCGCCTCGCCGTCATGCACTTCCCCGATTTTATGGGAACGGCCCGTATAAAAAAGGATACGTTCCGTCACGGTTGTTTTTCCCGCGTCAATATGGGCGATAATTCCGATATTTCTGATCTGGCTGATGGGGTTGTTTTTCATTTGATTAAAAGAATATCCGCATTTAAGGGAAACCGGATGTCAATGTGACCGCACAGGGTCTCTGCATCCTGTCCCGCAATTAATATTTTGACCTTGTCCACTGCATCCACATTCAGCACCAGGGTATTTACCACGGAATAAAGGGTCATAAGTTCCGACAAAATACCGCCCGGATGGGATGTGGAAACTTCCCGGGAAAAATCGATATAAGCTGTTTGGTCTTCTACAAACACGGCCCGGATCGCCGCGTCCTTCGGCAGGGTCCGGGAAAGTCCGCTTTCCGGACCGGCGGCCAGCGCGGCCATGAGCCGCCGGCAAACTTCTGCCGGATCCGGATCACCGGACAAACTATCCGAAAAATTATCAGATGATTGTCCCGGTCGCAATCCCAATCTTACGCCCGGCCGCTGCTCCGCCACCAGAAAAGGCGCTGATACATCCGCAAAATAAAGAAACACGGGCAAAGGCCCGTCCTCCGGAAACACCCCCGGCACCAGACCTGTCTGAGACATTGCCGGTCCGCCCGTATCAGAGGGCATGTTGTCGGCGCCCCCCGCGCCGGCCACCAGAAAAACGACCCAGAAAAACACTGCACCGGCCCATACCCGTCGCGTTTGCGGCCGATCTGCGGGTATCCGGCCTGCCGGCAGTCGGCTTTTTTGGACACGGGATGCGCAATTTCGGGCTGCCCGGGTTCGGCATCTCCGCAAATCCAAAAACCTGTAAACCATAACCTGTGACACCTGATCCATCTGAATATTAAAATTTTTGTATTTTAGGCAACTAATTTTTCGCTGTCAAATTATTCCCTGTTTTTTCGCTGACAATTGCATGAACCGTGTCATTTCTGATCTTATAAAATCTTATACGGAGATTTAAAAAAATCAGCAGGAACATTCTTGACTTTGCCCTTTCTTTCATGTTTTATAATTTTTTTTAATTTTTCTAAGATGCCGGCTGCATTCTGGCCGGCAAGGTTCCGGGGATGCCGGCTATTGGCCGCGCCTGGCTGAATTAATCTTCAAAATAGATTATATACACTGAAATAACATACTTACCCGTTCCGTTGCAGCAGTCTCGCATGGAAATTGCGGTAAATATGGTTTGTTTCGCTTACAAAGGAGGGAAGCCTCATGATTGTTGCAGAAAGAAAGTCTTTTGCGGAAATCAAGGAAATGATTGAGGGCTATAAAAAAGTCTTGGTGGTGGGCTGCGGCACCTGTGTTGCGGTCTGTCTGGCCGGCGGTGAAAAGGAAGTGGGCGTGCTGGCAGCTGAGCTGAAACTCAGCAACAAGGGGTCATCTGATCCTGCCGGCTTTGGCGAAGCCACGGTGCAGCGTCAGTGTGACATGGAATTTCTGGATGAGCTCAAAGACATTGTGGGTGAATACGACGCCCTGCTTTCCATGGCCTGTGGTGCCGGCATTCAGTTTCTGGCGGAACGCTACCCGGAAATCCCGGTGTTCCCGGCAGTAAACACCACCTTTATCGGGGTCAACAAAGACGTCGGCTGGTATGAAGAACGCTGCAAAGCCTGCGGTTCCTGCGTTCTGGGAATGACCGGCGGTATCTGTCCGGTGACCATGTGTGCCAAAAGCCTGTTCAACGGCCCCTGCGGCGGCACCAACCATAAAAGTTGCGAAATCAACAAGGATCAGCCCTGCGCCTGGTATATGATTTACGAACGGCTGGCCAAACAGGGCCGCTTGGAGAACATCCTCAAGATCAGTCCCCCTAATGACTGGCGGAACACCAAGCCCCAGACCCTGATTCAGCCGGGTTATGAAGAACGTAAAGCAGCCGCGGAATAATCACTCATTATTTTCGCATCCTTATTATCATATATTTTCTTTACCTCTGGGTAATATAAGAATTTAAGAAAAGGAACAGATTATGAAATCAGGAAGCCAACTTGAAAAAATACTAACCGCCGGTCATTTTGCCTTTACCGGGGAACTTGGCCCCCCCCGGGGCGCCAACGTGGAGGCCATCAAGAAGAAAGCAGCGCCCTTAAAGGACATGGTGGATTCCGTGAATATTACGGACAACCAGACCGCTGTGGTCCGTATGTCCAGCTGGGCCGCCTCTCTGTTTGCCATTGCCGAAGGGCTGGAGCCCAATTTCCAGATGGTCTGCCGGGACCGGAACCGTCTGGCCATGCAGGGAGACATCCTCGGGGCCTATGCCCACGGCATCCGAAACATGCTGTGCCTGTCCGGGGATCATCAGCAATTCGGGGATCATCCCCAGTCCAAAGGCGTGTTTGACATTGATTCCATGCAGCTCATCACTATGGTCAAAGACATGCGCGACGAAGGAAAATTTTTAAACGGCCAGGAAATTGACGATCCGCCCAAAATGTTCATCGGCGCGGCCGCCAATCCCTTTGCGGAACCCTTTGACTGGCGGGTGTACCGGCTGGCCAAAAAAGTCCAGGCCGGCGCGGACTTTATCCAGACCCAGTGCGTCTTCAACATGGAGAGAATGCGGGAATGGGTCAAGCAGGCCAATGACATGGGGCTCACCGAAAAAGTCTACATCCTTGCCGGGGTTACCCCCATGAAGAGCCTTGGTATGGCGCGGTACATGAAATCCAAAGTGCCGGGCATGGATGTGCCGGACTATATCATCGACCGCCTCAAAGGGGTGGACAAGAAAGAGCAGGCCAATGAAGGCATTAAAATCGCCTGCGAGCAGATTGAAGAATTCAAGGAAATGAAAGGGGTTGCCGGTGTACATCTGATGGCAATCGAATGGGAGCACAAAGTTCCGGAAATTGCCGAACGCGCGGGCGTCCTTCCCAGACCCAAGGTATAATCAAGCATTGCCTGACAAACAGACCCTGCGGCAGATGCAACTAAAACCATGAAGGAGTGTTAACCAGATGGAATCCAAAAATGTCATGATTATCGGCGGCGGAATCGCCGGGATGACAGCCGCCTGGGAGCTTGCCGAAGCAGGATTGCATGTCGATCTTGTTGAAAAAAGCGGCTTCCTGGGAGGACATGCCATCCAGTACACCTGCAAGGCGACATCCGAATGTCTCCAGTGCGGGGCGTGTTCCGTGGAAAAAATGCTTAAAAATGTGGTGGAAAGCGACAACATCACTGTTCATTTGTCCACGGAAATTGAATCCATTAAAAATGAAACCCGCTATTTGGTAAAACTGAAAAAATCTCCGGCGTTCATTGTTCCGGAAAAATGCACCAACTGCGGAATCTGCTATGACAAGTTAAAAGATAAAAATCTGATTCTGAAGGGGTTTTCCAGAAACAACCTGCCCCTGTATGCCGTCAACAGCGAGGCAGTTGCCGGTAATGAATCCCTGCTCAAAGATGTGTGCCCGGAAGGGGCCATTGTGGTGAGCGATGCCCCACAGACCGCCGATGCCGGCGCCGATGCAGTGGTGGTCGCCACCGGGTTCAAGCCCTTTGACGCAGCCCGGAAAGGCACCTATGGATACGGCCGGTTTCCCAATGTGATCACCGGCCTGGACATGGAGCGAATCAAGCGGCAGAACGGATTTATGGCCAGACCATCGGACGGTGCGGCAG
>JAABSH010000035.1 GCA_011390465.1 Desulfobacteraceae bacterium | reverse complement strand
GTGCTCAAGGAATCGGTTTTTGCCCGGCTTGCCGGCGCCCATTCCCGGCTCCTGGCCGTGAAGCTGGACGGGGCCACTAAGGAGAATTATGTCTGGGGCCTTCGGGTGGGATTCATTACTTACGGGTGCAGCGCGGAAAAAGACCTTGAAAAAGTTTATGATGCCATGGTCCGGAAAACCGCGGGCGCGGTCCGGGGCAATATTTCCAATGCCTCCCACCTGAGCCAGTCCATTGTGCTGGCCTCTATGAAGAGCGAGGCGTTTGCCGCGGAAAAAGCGGAAAAATATAAAATCCTCGAAGCCCGGGCCAAAAAAGTCAAACAGGTGCTGGCCGATCCTAAATACAAGGACGCCTGGGATGTGTATCCGTTTAATTCTGGATATTTTATGTGCATCCGCCTGAAAACCGTGAACGCGGAAAAGCTGCGGGTGCATTTATTGGACAAATACGGCGTGGGACTGATTGCCTTGGGAGAAACGGATCTGCGGGTGGCGTTTTCCTGTCTTGAGGAGTCGGATGTGCAGGTGCTGTTTGATACGGTGCTCCAGGGGGTGCAGGATTTAACTTAACCCTCGAGCGCTCGCAGAGAAATAATTTTGGCGCGTCAAAGGTCCCTTCGGGAAAACAGTTAAAAATTTTTTTGCATATTCACTTCGGCATGTTAGTCCGGTCGGCACGGTGGCCGACCCTACAGCTTCCGGAGATTTTGACCGATTCGTAGGGCAGGCCACCGTGCCTGCCGGAATTGAAATGATCTTCTCTATTTTGCATCAACTTGCCGGAATTGGATAACCAGAAAATTTTTTCACCAGTCATAAAAAAGGCCGATCAGGCATGGCGATAACAGACAGCATAAAGGAGCGGGCCGGAACCATCAAAGATTGGATTCGTTCCTTTAATATCGCCCAGGCAGGAAAATGGAGCATTATGTTTGTGCTGATCGGCGTGATTGCCGGGCTGGGCTCTATTCTGTTTCATTATCTGTGCGGCCTTGGCAGCCATTTTTTTATGGATATGATGGCCGGATACCGCCCTCCGGCCCCGGTGGGCGAAGAACATTTATTCCATCCCACCAGCACGGTGTTCAACCGGTGGGTGCTGCTGTTTCTGCCGGCCATGGGCGGGCTGATCAGCGGGTTTCTGGTGTATCAGTTCGCCCCGGAAGCAGAAGGCCACGGCACGGACGCGGCCATTGACGCGTATCACAACAAGGGCGGGTTTATCCGGGGCCGCATTCCGATTATCAAAACCATTGCCTCGGCCATTACGCTTACCACCGGCGGCTCCGGGGGCCGGGAAGGCCCCATTGCCCAGATCGGCGCGGGGTTCGGTTCCTTTCTGGCCACCCGGCTTAAAATGTCCGACCGGGAGCGGCGCATCATGCTGGCGGCCGGCATCGGCGCCGGGGTGGGCAGTATTTTCCGGGCCCCTCTGGCCGGGGCGTTGTTTGCCTCTGAGGTATTGTACCGGGACCCGGAGTTTGAATCTGAAGTGATTATTCCGGCCGGGATTTCATCGGTGATTGCCTATTGCGTGTTCTGCCTGGTGTTCGGCTGGGGCACCCTGTTTGAGTCGCCGGATGATATTGTGTTTCAAAATCCCCTGGAGCTGGGGCCGTATATTGTATTGGCCCTGGTGCTGGCCTTTACGGGATTTCTGTATGTTAAATCCTTTTACGGCATTACCGGTATTTTTAAACGCCTGAAACTGCCCAATCACATCAAGCCGGCCATTGGCGGGCTGTGCACCGGCATGATCGGCTTTTTTCTGCCCACCACCCTGGCCTTTGGCTACGGGTATGTGCAGATGGTGCTGAATGATCCCATGAGCATGACCATCACAGCGCTGTTTCTTTTGGCCATGGGGAAGATTCTGACCACTTCCTTTTCCATCGGTTCCGGCGGCTCCGGCGGGGTATTCGGCCCGTCCGTGGTCATCGGCGGGGCCATGGGCGGTGTGGTGGGAAAATTGTTTCATAATTTCATGCCCGGCATTGTCACCCATCCGGAGTCTTTTATTGTGGTGGGCATGGCCGGGTTTTTCACGGCCGTGTCCAATACCCCGATTTCCACTATTATCTTTGTCAGTGAAATGACGGATTCGTATGAACTGCTGCTGCCGTCGCTGTTTGTCTGCGCCATCGCCTATGTGGTGTCCGGGCCATGGACCATCTATCAGAAGCAGGTTAAAAACCGGGTGGCGTCCGCGGCCCATGCGGGCGAGTTCATGGTGGATGTGCTCCAGATGATCAAGGTGCAGGATCTGATTCATCTGGTAAAAAAAGTGGAAACCATTCCCCAGAATATGCCGTTTCTGGAGTTCAAACAGTTTTTTTCCCGCACCAAACAGCATTATTTCCCGGTCATGGATGAAAACAGCCGCATGACCGGTATTTTTTCCAGCACGGACATCCGGGGGGTGCTGTTTGCGCCGGAGATCGAACACCTGGTGGTGATGCAGGACATTGCCAAAGGCGAGGTGGTCACCGCCACCCTGACCGAAGACTTAAACAGCGTGCTCCAGAAATTTACATTTAAAAATATTGATTCCCTGCCCGTGGTTCAGGAAGATGACCGGGGCATTCTCATGGGCATGATCAGCCGGCGGGATGTGATTGCCTTCTACAACCGCCAGATTCAGCGGCTGCAGGGCGGCTCTGAAATCTAACTTAGCCTGAAAATTCACACAGTATTTCCCGCAGCCGCTCGCTCAGAAACATTATGGATTCGATATCCAGATGCTGGGTGATGGTATCGTCAAAAGAGAGTTTTGTTTCCGCGCCAAACCCATCTGTTGCTTCCGCATCCCAGAACATAAGGTTGTAAATAAACACCTGCTCATAGCGGGTCATTTCAGCGCCGTCTTTTCGGGTGATCCCGTCCCGAGTAATGATAATGTGATCATTGAAATAGGGAAGCTCCAGGGCGGGTTCTCCGTCTTTTTCAATCAATGTCCCCCCGATTCTGTCCGGCAGATCCTGGATTTTCATGGACGCGGACTTTTCTTTTGCCCATTTCAGGGCATCTGTTTTCATATCCCGTTTCAGCCATTTACCGGCCGCATACTGGACTGCCAGTTCCTTTTCGCAGGCCGCCACCACTTCCGGGGTCAGGTGGGGGCAATTTTTAATGGGATGCTGTTCAGACACCACCATGCTGGCAAAGGCCAGACAGGTGGAAAAGCCGCAGTCCCGGCAGTTGGTTTTGGGCAGAATATCCCGGTACAGGTCCACAACGGAGAGGGCCATATGAGAATTTCCTTTTGAGTTTGTCTATTAAAAAAGGGCAAATACGATGCTGCAGGATTTTTATCTGCGGTTCAATCGCCGGTACAATGATTTGTTTTTTTGATAGAGCCGGATAAACACATTATAAAGGTCGTCATAAATTTTACGGTTTTCCGGATTCGGAAGAAAGGTTTTTTTGATCCGGGTCAGCTTCGGAATATCATCAAAGGTGATATATCCGAGTCCCACTGATGCGATAAACGCCGCGCCTCTTGCATTGGCCTGGCGGGGATCTTCCATTTGCCGGATCTCCCGGTTCAAAACATCCGCGAAAATCTGGCACCACACAGCCGATGCCGCGCCGCCGCCGATAAAGTGAATGGGATCCATTTTTTGTTTTATGAACCGTTCCACGTATTTCAGGCTCCAGCGGGTGTTATACGCCACTCCTTCCATTACGGCCCGGATCAAATGGTCCTGGGTGATGGTTTTGGACATATTGAAAAATCCGCCGCGAAGGGTGGTGTTGTCCACCGGGGTCCGTTCGCCGTTGAGCCAGGGCAGGTAAATCAGCTTGTGACTGCCCGCAGGAACATTTCCGGCAATACGATCAATAAATGCATACGGATCAGCGGGCCGTGATCCCTTCAGTGCATTGTCATAAAACAAAAGATTGTCAAACAGATGGCTCAGGCATCCCCCGGCCATGTCCTGCTCGTTCACGGACTGGTATTTGCCGGGAATGGCCGTGGGAAAGGAGGCAATGGAATGCAGCACATCGGTTTTTTTGAACGGCACCACCGCCTGAATCCAGGATGAGGTGCCCACGTAGAGATGCCCGGCAAAATCGGTGACCGCGCCGGAACCGATGCAGGCGCTCTGGTGGTCCGGAGAGCTGACCACCACTTGCGTGGCTTCCGGAATGCCAAGGGCTCTTGCCACTTCTTTGCGAACCGTGCCGAGAATGGCGGTGGATTTTTTCATGGGCGGCAGTTTTGCCGGCTCCAGATCCAGCAGGGACAGAAGTTTCTCATCATAGCGGATGTTGTGGATGTCCCGGATGTCTGATACCCAGAAAAGCTGCATGGAATCAAAAGATGCCGCGAATTTGCCTGTCAGTTTCAGGTTGAGATAGTCCTTGCTGGGCAAAAACAGATGGGTGTTGTGATATATTTCCGGAAACGCATTTTTAATGAGCAGCACATGGGCAATGTCATCCTTGCCGGACAGGGTGGGCCCCCCGCCGGTTTTGGGAAGCCAGCGCATGATTTTAAAGATTCCATAGCCATCCACGCCGGGGAAACCCTTCATGAGTTTCTGAACATAGGGCGCGCCCCGGGAATCCATCCAGGTCAGGGCATTCATGAGGGGATCGCCGTTTTTGTCCACTGCCACGGTGGAGGAAAAGGTGCTGGAGACCGCCACCGCGGCAATGGCCTCCGGCGGGACGGTTTGTCGGGTTGTCAGCCGCGCGCAGGACGCAATCAGCGCCCGCCACCAGTCATCCGGGTTCTGTTCCGCGCCGCCCCCGGGCAAAAAGGTAATAGGCGTTTTTTCATATTCATAGTCCACCACCCGGCCGTTGACGGAAACAATGGCGGCCTTGATGCCCGAAGTGCCGTGGTCGATGGCGAGGATAAATTTTTTTTGATCCGTCATAGACAAACTCGTAAAAAGCCGTTTAACGCCTTTTTATGACGCTGCGCGAGATAATGCTTTTGAGATTTGCTTAGTTGGAAGCCATCATTTATTGGTATACCATTTAGCGACAATATCGATTGGATTTTAATTTAAAAAAACCACCGAGAACACAGAGGTAACAGAGACAAGTCGTTTAAAACAGCGTTTTTACTCTGTGTCCTCTGTGGTGAAAAAGTTTTTGAAAATCAGATATCAATGACTTCAATATTGCCGTTTTCATCAATTTGCTGTACCAACACCCCGGAAAATTCGTCATGGCTGTTTTTGTCTTTTTTGTCCAGATCCATGACTTTTGTGATGAGATCAATAAAATCCAGCGGATTCACGCAGCCTTCCGGCGGCAGGACCCCTTTTTCCGTGATTTTTTCCTGCTGCATGAGCAAAGCACCGATGGCCGCGGGGATGCCGGTGCCTTCACCTAATGCTTCGCTCTGAGAGGCCATGTGAAACCGGTATTGCCGGTATTTGCCGTCTTTTTGTCCGGTGGCCACCACGGAACAGCACCCGCGCTGAGCCCCGAAATGGGTTTCCTTTAAAATCCGCTCCCGTTCCCGGATAATGTATGCCATGGCAAAGTCATACGGAATCACCGGTTGCCCTTTGACCATGACCGGCTCCCGGCTGGAAAGACCTGCTTTGCAGACATCCTTGGTCAGTGTGTAATACGCATCCGGCAGCACGGTTCCCCGGTTGGTGACCTGGCTGAGGGGGATGTATCTGGGAATGGTGACCTGCTCCGGATGGGGATACGGGTATACCGGAATATCCCGGCCCAGGGCCGGAAAATCAAAGGTGGTTCGCAGGGCCCGCCCGTCCGGTTCAAAAAATTTTACATATTTGAGTTTCCCTTCCAGAAACATGGGAATATCAATGCTCATGCAGTGAAACCGGTGGCCGATAACGCCTTCCCCTTCCACCGGCTCGCCCCCATGGGCATGGAAGATATCAATGGCTTCGGTTTCATCGAGCAGATGGTCCGCGGCAAATTTCGCCAGAATATTGGTGGCCCCCGGACTGCTGCCCATGCCGATCAATGCGGTAATGCCAGCGTTTTTTGCTTTCTCGTGCCAGTTCAGGATTTCCAGGGTCACGTCCACGTCGTCGCACACATCTACATAATTGATTTTTTGGGCAATCACCTGTTCCAGAATGGTTTTGACGGTTTTGTAAAACGGGCCGATGCAGTTCACCACCAGATCGCTGCCGGCAATGGCCTGCTCTATGCTTTCCGGGTGTTCCGCATTGACATGGGTAAAAGACAGGTTGTTGCAGCCGGCAGTAAGGATAATTTCCTTTGCCCGTTGCTGATTGATGTCACCAATGATGATTTGTGCGTGGTTCGCCTGTGCAGCCAGTGTTTTCACCGCCACGCTGCCGACAGCGCCGCACCCGCCCAGTATGATTATTTTTGCCATTGTGTTTTTTCCCTGATGAATAAAGTGGAGATAAATTGAACATTGTTAAGTTTAACAAAGTTCAATTTACTTAAAAAGTCAAGCAAAAGTTTTTAAAAGGATATTCCGCTTACTGCCGCAGGGTCGCAATAAATTCATCAATAAGGGTTTGATAAACCAAATCCGGCCTATCTGCCACATATCCCATGACATGGCTGTTGTTCAGGGTAATCATGCCATGCATAAGGCTCCAAATCTGGACCAGCCGCCGGGTGAGCAGGTTTTCCGATGTGTCCGGCCCCATGGCTTCTTTTGCGGTGTCCAGGGCAAGGGCGGCAATATCCATGGAAATTTTGTATTCAACAGATGAGATTTTTTCCAGGGCAGTACCCACATAATCATTGTATTTCGGGGTGGGGCGGGTGAGCATGATGTCGTAATAACGGGGTTTTTCCATGCCAAATGCCATGTAGGCGCCTATCATTGCCGTTAGCCGGTTCAAAGGATTCTGGTTTTCCTGGTGAGCGGTTTTAAGGTCCTGATACAGCATTTCAAACCCCTGGATAACCAGGTGAATGTATATTTCATCCTTGCTGGAAAAATAATTGTAAAGGTTGGGGGCGGTCATGCCGGTTTTTTTGGCAAGGCTTCGCATGGTCAGGCCATCCAGCCCTTTGGCTGCAATAATGTCCAGTGCTTTTTCAAGGATATTTTTTCGGATTTGACTTATCTCTGTTTTGCCGCGGGCAGTTTTCATTTAAATTTATCCTGGAATGGGGGCAATTTTGATGAAAGGATTTTCAGAAATAATAATCTTCGTTTTTTTTGAATGCAATAGCTTAAATCGCGAAGACTTTTATTTTATTCCTAAGATAATTCGATCCCGCCAAACGCCGATGATGATAATCGAAGCATCTGCGGCAGCAGCCGGCTGCTAAGATTGCGGAATATTACAAGCAATGCCAATGTGCCAACGGTCGGATATTTTGAAAATTTCCCGCCACAATATATTGACCAGACATTTATGCACGGCTGGCAAGGATAGCTATTGCACTATTGAAGATGGTTTTGGCGGTGAGCACTATCCTTACCTCACCAAAGATTCATTCCTTGAGTTAATCTGAGATTGATTTATCATGTAAATCCAGTGAAGAGCCCGAAATGTGAGGCAATCATGAAGATCCCCTTTATCGAGGAGCCGGACTTGATCCGGAAATTTCTGGTTCATCTTGTTCACCGTGATATTTGCGACCATGACCTCCGGTCAAAAAACCTGAGCCAATTCCGGAATTGACGTGATGATTTCTGTTCTCAACTTCACTTTTCGAATGACTGGATTTAATAAGTTGTGAGTTGAAGGCATACAGGATCGGTGCCGCCCAAATTAATGAAAATGGCTATATCTCCGAAATTTTGCGGGGGATCAATTCCACTGCTGCAATCGATTCCCAAAACCCCGTCGACGACCTCCTACAACATAAAGGACATTTTAAAATTTGACATACAACCTGATTCCGGAAATTCATTGAGTCATTAAAAACAATGTGTTATTATATTTAAAATTTTTAACCGGACAATAGTAAAGGAATTTAACATTACAGATACGGAGGCGATTTATGAAAAAATACATGTGGGTTTTGGTTTTTTGGACTATGATTTTTGCCATTATTCCATTTGCCCATGCAACTATCTATTCCGGCAGCAATGTGGTTTCTGATTCCCAGGATATAATGTTTGGCCCAATGAAGATGGGCTACAGCAATAATGATTTTAACAGTAAAGGATACATTTATACATCCAGCCTTACTTATTATACGGGAAGAAACGTTTACATGGGCGATGTCATATCACCGTCATCTTGCGGTGCAGGATATGCAGGATATGCAGGGTTGAGTGATATTTGTGACTTTAACGATGTATCTGCACATACCTTTTCGAATACCGTCAATGCAGTCTGGTTTGGTGACAAGGAGAATGACTGTTACCAGGGGATACTGATTTTTCGCCAAAATGGTTTATACGGTGCAATTGATCCGGTTAATGTGGAAAATGGCGCATTGCATTATAACTGGTGGTATGATGACTCCGGTAGTTGGGATAGCAGCCAGTTATGCAACGGGGGTAACGATCCCAGCGATTCAGATTCTGATGACGACGGCATCCCCGATGATGTGGAGGATGCCAATGGTAACGGTATCGTAGATCAAGGTGAAACCGATCCGGGCAATCCGGACACTGATGGAGACGGCATTCAGGATGGAACGGAAAAAGGGTATACGGCTGATGATATTGGTCCGGATACCGATTTGGCTTTTTTCCAGGCGGATCTGGATCCCTTTACAACCACGGATCCGTTAATGCAGGACACGGATCAGGACGGTTTGAAGGACGGCCAGGAAGATGCCAATCGAAACGGCATCATTGACAATTCTGAAACCGATCCCTGCAACCCGGATTCGGATGCCGACGGTTTGACTGACGGCCAGGAAGATGTGAACGGAAATGGTGTTATCGACGCGGGCGAACGCAACCCGATTCTTAAAGATAATACATTCGATGCGAATTCGGCTGACCTGACCAATCCCTACATGCCCGGGATACCCGGCGGAAAAATCACCTATACGGGTACCGGCACATGGAACGGTTACGGCCGTTACATTCAGGGAATGGAAAATGAGGTGGTGGATGGGGTGAATTGCTTGAAGACACTGGTCAAGGGTGGCTGGGGCAATGATCCGGATCCCGAATCGGACCCGGAATGGTATTATCTGTGGCTGGCACAAGACACCGACGGGTGCATCTGGCTTTTGAAAATATACAGTGCTGTTGGTGATAATACGACCACTCTGGGTAAAAATCTGGCCTATCTGTGGCTGCCGGCCGATCCGATTCCCGGGCAGATCTATTACCAGTCCGGCGGAACGTATAACAATTATTATTCCGGTTTTTACAACAAGGTTTTGGAAACGGATGCAATGCTCCCGCAATTGGGAACGGGCGCGGGTCCTTTTACCAACTGTCTGAAAATAGAAGTGGTTCGCGGGCCGGATACGGATATTCGCTACCTCGCACAAGGGATCGGCATTGTAAAGGAAGAAAAAAACGATGGCGGGGAAATAAACGGGTGGGAACTGCTGTCACTTACCATCAATGACCGTGACAATGACGGGTTGTCGGATGCACAGGAGGCTGCGGGTTGTACGGATCCGGATGATGCGGATACCGATGACGATGGTATTGCCGACGGGGATGAGGATGCCAATCGCAACGGGGTGGTGGATGCCGGTGAAACCGATCCCTGCAATGCGGACACGGACAGCGATGGCATACAGGACGGAACGGAGATTGGATTGACCGTCCATGATGTTTCCGGATATACTGATTTGACGGTATTTAAAAGAGATATGGATCCAAGCACAATTACAGATCCTCTTAATCAAGATACAGATTATGATGGCGTAATGGATGGCCAAGAGGATAAAAACCATAACGGCCGAGTGGATGCGGACGAACAAGACCCAACCATTCCGGACACGCAAAATCATGCAGACATCGTTCTGGATCAAGCCTTGGAATCCGATCATGTATACGCCCACACTTTAATTTGCAGCGGCACTGATTTGGGCCAGACGTTTACTGCTGGCGAATCCGGTTATTTGCACAGTGTGGATATAATGCTCAAAGTCCATGGCACCGTTGAAGCCCCCTTGATGTTAGACATCAGAGATACAAGATATGATGGTTTTCCGATTGCAAAAGATACCCAAGCACTTGCTTACGCATCCATCCCGCCCGAAGAAATAACAGAAACCGGATGGATCAAGGTGGATGTTAGTACCTTCGATATCGCGGTTGAAAAAGGTGATACGCTGGCCATCGTCTTGCGATCAGATGCGAATCCGGCCTCATCCGAAAGTGATCCGTGGTATGCATGGTCAACAACCGGATGGGATGATTTCTATGCTTCCGGCATGGCCTGTGAACGTATCGAAGCGCAGGAAGATGTGTGGATGGAAGGTAATACGAATCCCGACATTGAGGAAGACAGATGTTTTAGATCTTATGTCGAAAGGCGGAGCGAGACGATATGGGATGCAGATAGTGACGGGAAATGGAGCATGCCAGATATTATACAGGGTCTTCAAATTTTAAGTGGGGTAAGACAGTAATCCAGATCGTAAAAAAAATCAGGACCCATATGAAAAGCTTTATCAATTTACCAATGCATGAACGAAAACCTTAATACTGATGGATTCGTAAAAAGTCCGCTGAAAAATTTTTATATACAATATATGGATATGAGATTAAACGAAGAGCGATTTATATTGGGGTCTATTTCTCGGGTTTCGACTTTTTACGAGAGCATCAATACTGACATCAAAAATTTATAATGGAGGAAAAAATGAAAAAGATCCGTTTTTTTATATTTATCGTTCTTTTGTTGATTCTGGTGCCCTTTTCTTTGGCCGGTGTTTCCGGCGATGTCGACGGCGACGGACAGGTTGGCGTTTCGGAAGCCATCAATGCCCTGCAAGTGTCGACAGGCTTAAGAGCCTCTACAGCTACTACTGTAAACAGTTGGAAAATAATCAAGGCCGTTGGCGTGGATAATGAGCCCTTGGATGAAACCGATGAAGTTGTTTGTTTTATTTATTCGAATGGCATTATTTCATCCATTTCTGAATATGAAAAAAACCGGACTACAGGCAATATTTGGGGAGAAGAGAGATACAACTTTATTACCGATGCTAATGGATGTATTCGTTACAAAATGGAACATGATGATGGGCGTTTAAATATCGAGCGATTTGAATATGACGCCGATGGGAAATTAATCGGTTCCTACGAGGATGAAAACTTTGACGGCACAATCGATGAATACCAGGTTTTTTCATACAATGTCGATGGCAAAATTACCCGGAGCGATGAGTATGACGGATCCGACAATTTTGTGGGGTATACGCTTGTCTTATATAATGAAGAGGGTCTGCTGGAAAAATATGAATGGTATAGTCCTGACGACCAGCTTCTGGAATATGGTTTCTACGCCTTTGATACCGAAGGACGTTCAATCGTGGAAACCAACTATGATGCAGACGGGAATTTGATGGACACATTTACATTTACCCGTGAAAAAATTGAATCACCCGCCAATGGCTTAAATTCATTTCTCCACCAGCTCATTATTTGGTAATCATAAAAAGTATTTTATATATAGTTAAACCATGTAATTTTCTACACAAAAAAGCGGAACAGTTTGCAAAGCCGTAAATTGTTGTTTTCATAATTCATGTCAGTTTTTTTTAGCTGAGCATATGAGTTTTTAATTAACTGACACAGAATTATGAACACCATCACAAAAACGACAGTATTGCAAATTTTTTCCCCTGTGCATCTTGTCGATAACTATACGCACCATTGCAGATTTTTTTTTAACCTGCGTGAACAATATCTTGTGGCAGGATGAGATCAAAGAAACTGTGCTTGTAGCAAATATAAGCAGATATGGATGAGGGTAGGGCCGAAGGGTTTGAAATACCTGCTTTTCAGCCCCGGTACCGGATGAGGCCTTCCTGAACTGTAGACGCCACCAGGATGCCGTCCCGGGTATAGATGCGGCCATGGTTCAGGCCCCTTGCCCGGCCGGCATTGGGGCTGTGCATCACATAGAGCAGCCAGTCGTCCATGCGGAATTCCCGGTGAAACCACATGGCATGATCCAGACTGGCCACCTGCATGTCCGGGTTCCAGAAAGTCCGGCCGTGGGGCCGCAGGGAGGTGGAGACCAGGCCGAAATCCGATGCATAGGCCAGCATGTATTTGTGAACCGACAAATCCTCGGGCATGGCATGGATGGTTTTAAACCATACGTACCGGTCCGGGGGTTCTTTTTTCGGGGCAAACGGGTTCATGGGATTTACCGGCCGGATTTCAATGGGCTTGGTGCAGAGGATCTGGTTGCGGATGGATGCGGGGATTTTATCGCTGATCTGGCGGGCCAGTTCTACCTCGGACAGAAGCCCTTCCGGTCCGGGGATATTTTTCGGCATGGGCTCCTGATGTTCAAATCCGGTTTCATTCGTATGAAAAGAAGCGGACATAGAGAGAATGGCCCGACCTTTCTGGATGGCCACCACCCGCCGGGTGGTAAAGCTTTTGCCGTCCCGGATGCAGTCCACTTGATATACAATCGGTTTTGCCGGATCCCCCGGGCGCATAAAATAGGCGTGCAGGCTGTGGGCGCCGCGGATTTTATCCGTTTTTCCTGTTTTATCGGTTTTTTCCGTCTGGTTTACAGTCCGGGTGGCCGCGGACAATGCCTGCCCGAGCACCTGGCCGCCGAAAACATTGCCAAACCCCAGATCCTGAGAATTCCCCCGGTAAATATTTTCTTCAATCTTTTCAAGTTTTAAAAGCGTCAGTAATTCATCGAGTACATTGTCAACGGGCGTGCAGCTATTCATGGCGTGTCCTTGGATAAGTTTTTGGGGTACTCTGGCTCGTAGTGACGCCATAAGGCGTTATATTCTATGCCCTCACGGGCACACTACAAACGGCCATGAGGCAGGTGGATAACCAGATTAAAAAATTATCACAGGTTTTTGGGAAAGACAAGCACGAGAAAAACAGGTACGCTCTGTAAAAACAAGGCATAGACGCCTTCAGCATTACAAAGCCGTTAAAAATAAAAAAGACCGCCATGACTGAAACACACTGGCGGCCTTTTATGGAAATTACCGAACCGGCGGCAAGGCCGGCTCAGGTTTTTATAAGGATTCGGTTAATAGCGCGGACGGCGGGTTTTTTTACCCCGGGGTTTCTGGTTGGCCTGGTTGACTTTGATGTCCCTGCCTTTAAAATCTTTTCCATTCAATGCCTTGATGGCCTTGTCCGCTTCTGAGTTGTCCGGCATGTCTACAAAGCCAAAGCCTTTTGACTGGCCGGAAAAACGATCTTTGATGATATTGACGCTTTCAACGTTTCCAAATTCGGAAAACGCTTCGTTCAGATCTTCTTCCGTGACATTGTAGGCAAGGTTTCCAATGTACATATTCATATGAATCTCCTTTGCGTGTGGCATGATCGAGAAAGCGCCGTCCGGTAACCAGCCACACAATTAGCGGACAGCGGTGGGCCAAAGAGTGGCCTTTATATATCGGCGTTATCCGGTTCAGGGCGTTCCTGAATGCGGAAACCGGCCGGCCCGGATATAATAGTGCTAAATCCGGGGATAAACAAAAATGACAGTCTCAAAAAAGCGTATTCAAAAATTATGATCCCGCGCGGAGCCGAAGAAATCCCATAGAAAAAATTTTAGCGTCCCGGCGTGTTTGCAGGGAAAAACATTTTGAATGGCAATGCCCTGCCGGCCTATACAGCGGGGGAAAAGCCGTTAAAAATTTTTCAGGCTTTTTTTGCCGTATTTTTTCTGTTTCGGCTTTGCCTTTTTTTTCTGAGCGAACTGGACCATGACGTCCCGGCCGTCCAGTTTTGCATTTTTCATTGATTTAAGTACCGCATCCGCCACCTGATGATCAATCTCAAAAAAAGAAAATTCCCTTAAAATTTCAATTTTTCCGATCTGGGCGGCGGCAATGCCTGAACGGTCGCATAAAAGCCGCGTTATGGTGCCTTTCTGGATATTGTCCAGCATTCCCACGTTCATAAAAAAACTCTGGGTGGGAATATCACTGTTTTTCAGGCGGCTTTTAAACGGCAGTTTTTGGTCAGCGGCATTTTTTCTTTTTTCGAATTTGGCCTCCGGCATTTTTCGGGTGGCGGGGCGGCTGTCGGGATGGTTATCCGGATGGCTGGCCGTGTGACTGTTCATGCGACTGTTTGGGCGACTGGCCGTGCGATTATTCGGGCGACCGGCGGGGCGGGCATTTTTTTTGTAGGGTTTTGCACCGTCGGCACGGCTGGCGGTTTTTCCGGTCGCATTGATGTCTTTGGCGCCCTTGTAATAATCCAGGAAGGTGTTAAATTCCAGTGAAATAAACCGCTGAATCAGTTCTTCCCGGGACAGGCCCGCCAGGGTTTCATACACCGGTGTCAGAAATTTTCCGATTTCTTCCTGATCGATATCCACCGCCACCAGGCGGTTGATCATGGCATAGAGCTGTTTTTCGCAGATGGCATATCCGGCCGGCACTTTGCAGGCGGTGAAGGTGATGTGGTTTCTGCGCTCTATTTCCGCCAGCCTGCGCCGTTCCCGGGTATTCATCAGAACGATGGAAACCCCGGATTTTCCGGCCCGGGCCGTGCGGCCGCTTCTATGGGTATAGATTTCCGCCTCATCCGGAAAATTATAATTGATCACATGGGAAATATCTTCCACATCCAGTCCCCGGGCCGCCACATCCGTGGCCACCAGCAGCTGAAGGGTTCTGTTTCTGAATTTGCCCATGACCGCATCCCGCTGGGCCTGGGATAATTCGCCGTGAAGGGCTTCCGCGTTGTAGCCGTCTTTCATCAGCTTTTCAGACACCTGCCGGGTTTCGTTCCGGGTGCGGCAGAAAATCAGACCGTAAATATCCGGATAATAATCAATAATGCGTTTCAGGGCCGGATACCGGTCTTTTTCCAGCACCATGTAATTGACGTGGTCAATGTTGGCGGCCACACTGTTTTTTTTGCCGGCCGCGATTTCCACCCAGTCGTTCATGTAGTTGGCGGCAATTCTGGCCACCGCGGAGGGCATGGTGGCGGAAAACAGCCAGGTCCGCTTTTCTTTGGGGGTTGTTTCTAAAATAGCGTCCAGTTCTTCGGTAAAGCCCATGTTGAGCATTTCATCGGCTTCATCCAGCACCACAAAGGACACTTTGTCGATTTTTACCACCCTGCGCCGGATCAGATCCAGCAGCCGGCCAGGAGTGGCCACAATCAGCGGGGCCCCTTTTTTGATCAGCCGGATCTGGTTTTCAATACCGGTACCGCCGTATACCGGAACGATTTTGGCATTTTTGCTGTAACGGGCAAATGCCTTAAAATCGGAAGATATCTGAATGCAGAGTTCCCGGGTGGGGCATAAAACAATGCCCTGGGTATGGGGAGCGGAAAAATCCGTGAGCTGGATCAGGGGCAGTCCAAATGCCGCGGTTTTGCCGGTTCCGGTCTGGGCAAGGCCCACAATATCCCGGTCGCCATGAATAATTTCCGGAATGATTTTTTCCTGAATCGGGGTGGGGGCGGTAAATCCCATTTCATTGACCGCGTTTAATATCTGGTCGTTGAGACCGGTATTTTCAAAATTCATTAAGGTATCTGCTTTTTTTGATGATCATTGGTAAAAACCCTGTGATAAAGTGTTTTATGACAGGATGAAGTATACGAACACGGATGTCGGCCCGTGTCTGGGCTCATATCTGGGCTCAGATGGCGGATGTGGCGCGCGTCAGCCGGTGGCAGGGCAAAAGCCAGAACCAAAGGCAAAACCGCATCCATATGTTAAACGGGCTATGCCGCAGCCCCCTGTCTGACCACCACTTTTCGGCCGTGGGCGGACAGGATGGTTTTGCGAAGCCGGATAATTTTGGGTGTGACTTCCACCATTTCATCGTCTCCGATGAACTGGATGGCTTTTTCCAGGGTCATGGGCGGCACGGGTGTGAGAATCACGGCATCGTCTTTGCCGGAGGCCCGCATGTTGGTCAGGTTCTTGGTTTTGCAGGGATTGACGTTCAGATCATTGCCCCGGCTGTGTTCGCCGATAATTACCCCTTCATACACATCGTCGCCGGGCTGGATAAAAAGGGCGCCCCGGGCTTCCAGATTGAACAGGGCAAAGGGCACGGCTTTTCCCTGGCGGTCGGACACCAGGCTGCCGGTAAACCGGCTGGGGAAATGGCCCCGGAATGCTTCATAACCGGCAAATGAGGAATTCATGATGCCGGTGCCCCGGGTGTCGGTCAGGAATTCGTCCCGATATCCGATAAGGGCCCGGGACGGCACGGAAAATTCCAAACGGACCCGGCCGTTTTCCCGGTGCTCCATGCGGGTCAAACTCCCTTTTCGCTTGAGCAGCTTTTCCGTGACAATACCGCTGTATTCCCCTTCGCAGTCGATGAGAAGATCCTCTATGGGCTCCAGTTTCCGGTCGTTTTCATACCGGAAAATGACCTGGGGCCGGCCCACGCAGAGTTCAAATCCTTCACGCCGCATGGTTTCGATCAGAATGGCCATCTGAAATTCTCCCCGGCCTTTGACAATAAAACTTTCCTTGTCATCGGCTTCTTCCACCCGGATGGAAACATTCATCAGACTTTCCTTGATCAGGCGGGCCTGGATTTTGCTGGCCTGCACCAGCTTGCCGTCCCGGCCGGCCAAAGGAGACGTATTGTTGGTGAACTTCATGAACACCGTGGGCTCGTCCACCCGGATCCGGGGCAGGGCTTTTGGATGTTCGCTGGTGCAGATGGTATCGCCGATGTGAACATCCTCAATGCCGGACAAGACGATGATATCGCCGGCAACTGCCTCCACGGCATCTTTTACGCCCATGCCGCTGTAAACCTGAATTTTGGAAACTTTCAACGGAAGCTGGCGGCTGCTTTCCTGAATGCAGACCAGATCTTTCCGCGATGACACTGACCCGTTGATGATTTTGCCGATGGCAAGGCGGCCCATATAATCCGAATAGCTCAGATCAGAGACCAGCATCTGAAACGGGGCGTCTTTGTCTGAGACCGGCGCAGGGATTTCATCGACGATCATGTCCATGAGCAGGTGCAGGTCTTTTCCCGGTATGTCCGGCTTTTCCATGACAATTCCCTTTCTGCCCACGGCATACAGATGCGGAAATTCAATCTGCTCGTCCGTGGCGTCCAGATCAATGAGCAGACTGTAGATTTCGTCCAGCACTTCCGCGGGCCGGGCATCGTCGCGGTCAATTTTATTGATGACCACAATGATCTTGAGCCCTTTTTTGAGGGCCTTGTCCAGCACAAACCGGGTCTGGGGCAGGGGGCCTTCGGAGGCATCCACCAGCAGAATGGCGCCGTCCGCCATGGACAGGGCCCGCTCCACTTCCCCGCCGAAATCCGCATGGCCCGGGGTGTCGATGATGTTGATTTTGGTGCCGTTCCAGTTGATGGCGCAGTTTTTGGCGGCAATGGTGATGCCGCGTTCCCGTTCAAGATCCATGCTGTCCATCATTCGGTCGTCAACGGTCTGGCCTTCCCGGAACAATCCGCTCTGCTTGAACATGGCATCCACCAGAGTGGTTTTTCCGTGATCAACATGGGCGATAATGGCGATATTTCGAATGGCGGTGTTGGTTATTTTTTCCATTTTTTCTGCTTCTTTATAAGAGGTTATGTGCGGCCGGACCACCGGCCTGTTTTAAAACCATAAACCCGTCATGCATCACACGACGGGTTATTTTTAAAGTGATCCCCGTCCATTAAGGATGGGTCCAATTTTTAAACCAATAATTATTACCTGATTATAAATAAAAAAGAAACACTTTTTTTTATTTATTGAAATATAATTCTGTTTCTCTTTTGTTTTTTTGCAGTTTTACCCTGGAATCACCCGTTATACCTTGACTTTTGCCGCAATCATGCTAATTTCCTGCAAAACCAGCCTGTCACGGCTGTCATTTGCCATGGCGGATGACGGGTGATGACGACGGGTGATGACGGATTTTTCAGGGAGATCAAAATGTTTTTTCAAACTGCCGGCATTGAAGTGGCTGTATGGATTCCCCCGCTGGTCGCTTTTGTGATTTCATTTTTCACCTCCATGGGCGGCGTGTCCGGGGCCTTTCTGCTCCTGCCGTTTCAGATGTCATTTCTGGGATACACCCACCCATCCGTGAGCGCCACCAATCAGTTGTTCAATATTGTTGCCATTCCCAGCGGTGTCTACCGGTTTTGGAAAGAAGGAAGAATGGTGTGGCCGCTGACCTGGGTGGTGGTCATCGGCACATTGCCCGGGGTCTTTATCGGCGCGGTGGTGCGGGTGGTCTATCTTCCGGATCCCAAACAGTTCAAGCTGTTTGCCGCTGCCGTGCTGCTTTATATCGGGATTCGGATGATAAAGGAGTTACGCAAAAAAACAGATCCCGGCGCAGCCAAAAACAGCAGTGAACACCGGTTTCAGGAGATGGTCCGCCGGTATCGCTCCCAGCCGGCGGCGCAAAAAGGATCCGACAAGGCTTCCCAGGCGGTTGTGCGCGTCACCCATTTTAACCTGAAGCGCCTGGGATACACCTTTTATGACGAACGGTTTGACGTTTCTTTCTGGGGTATCATCGGGCTCAGTTTTGTTGTGGGCATTATCGGCGGTATTTACGGAATCGGCGGCGGAGCGATTATCGCCCCGTTTTTTGTCACGTTTTTCCGCCTGCCGGTTTATACGGTTGCCGGGGCCGCCCTGATGGGCACGTTTGTCACCTCAGTGGCCGGAGTGATTTTTTACCAGGCCATTGCCCCGTTTTATCCTGATATGTCCATTGCGCCGGACTGGCTGCTGGGGGTGTTGTTCGGCGTGGGCGGCATGGCAGGCATGTATATGGGGGCCCGCTGCCAGAAATTTGTTCCGGCAAACGCGATTAAATGGATGCTGGCCGGCGTGATTCTGTTTACCGCGTTAAAGTATGCGGGTGAATTTATAATGGTCGCCGGCCGGTGACAGGGATGTCGGACGCTATAGTGTCGATGACAATATCATTAAGCTGCGGGTAATAGCATTTTTTTTTCGCCGCCTGGCGGATATCGTCCTCCCACCGGCGAAACGCATCCACATTTTTTAAGGTATGGTCGGCCGCCTTTGGGTTGCCTTTTTCCGCAATTTCGCGGATTCCCGCAAGGGCCTGGTCATCGCCGGGAAAGTACAAGGGTATCATTCCCTTGTCCTTTGGGATTTCATCAAATATCATCTTTGACCGCCGTTCCCGCTTGCAGTCCTTTAAAAATTTTTCCAGACTGAAAAACGTGAGATTGCCCAACGCCCCCATGGCGTGTCGTACAATGTGCACCCCATACTTGCGCAAGGCGTTGCGGCTCAATTCTGAATCCCGCAGGGCCTGATCCGTCACATCGGGCAGGCTGGTACTGCCGCCGGTCTGGGCGGAAGGAAAATGGGTAATCCAGGTGTTGACCCGCGCCAGGGCGGCATTGATGAAAGTTTGATGAGGGGAGCTGTAAGAAAGATTCCCGTCTGCCCCGGTAACACTTGGGATGCCGCAGTGAATGCAGGAAATGCCCGGATGAACGGTCTGGGCCATCACCATCATGAAAAGCACCTGCGCATGATTCTGTGTCAGGAACGCCTCCGGGCTGCCCGGGGCAGAAATGCCGGCAATGCTCTGGTCGACAAGCAAAAGGGTGTTGCCGGCGCGGGCACTGCGCAAAAACGGGGCAACCATGTTCCCCATCGGCGCAAGGGACGTTATCAGACTGGTGCCGTCGAACCAGTGCGCTTTGCCGCTGAAAAATTTCACTTCGGCATCGCTCATGGTGTTGGTGGGGATCATCTTGAGGCCTTGATAATTTTTTTCCATCTGCTGAGCGATTTCAAAAAGGGAAATGCTCTTGTCGCAGGCCACGGGCAGACTGAAAATTCTTGCAATACCCTGTTGTTCGCCAATTGTGCGGATAATCTTTTCATACTCCCGGCGATTGGCCGGCCGCAGGTCTTCGTCGCCCGTCCGTTTTAAAAAAGGAGCGGTTGCCCCGGTGCCAAAGGTATTCATTCCCGGGTCTCCGGGAATTTTGCGCGGGATCTGCCCAAGGCAGCGGTCGATATAACCCCGCTTCAAGGGAATGAACAGGGCTGTTTCATTATTAAAATCAACGGCATCGGCTTCCATAAGAAGATCCATCAGGGGCGGGCTGTGGCTGATATCGATGCCGATTTCCGTGAGCACCTGTTTTGCGTTTTCATCAATGCGCTGGTAGATGGCCTTTTCCGCGATCAGGTGGTCCATGTCTTCCAATCGGCATCGCGCTTTTTCCAGAACCAGTTCATCCGTGACATGATCAAGAATGTCCTCATATACGGCTTTGGCCTGTTCGAATCGTATTTCCTTTTCGAGACGGATGCCCTGGTCAAAAATTTTAGTTGCTGGTGTGTGCATTGCCGGTTTACCTGCTCCAGATTTTAAGGTGTTCAGTAATTGTGCGGTCTGGTTCATTGGGTTCCCTGCGTCGGAATATCCGGTTATTCGGGGTATCCGGTGATTTTCTGGATTTCCCGGTACAGCGGCATGAGCCGGTCTGATATTCTGGTATAGACGTTTTCGTAGAGATCTTCATAAATGCGCCGGTTGCCCTCTATGGGATCAAAGGTGTCTTTTACCGCGGTCATTTCCTGCGCGGCGGATGTAAAATCATGATAAAATCCCAGTCCCACGGCCGCGTCCATGGCCGCGCCCACCACCGAGGTCTCGTGGGTATGGGGCCGCTGGGCCGGCACGCCGAACACATCGGCGGCGATCTGCATGGCCGTGTCGCTCTGGGACCCGCCGCCGGAGATGCGCAGCCGGGTGATGGACACCTTGTTCTTTTTTTCCGTGAGTTTCGCACCTTCTTTCAGGCCGTACACAAGGCCTTCGATCATGGCGCGATACAGATGGCCCCGGTGATGCACATCCCCAAATCCGATAATGGCGCCTTTGGCATATTTTTCCATGTGCGGACCGGGAGACCAGTGAGGCTGGAGCATCAGTCCCATGGAGCCCGGGGGGATGTCCCGGATAATTTTTTCAAACAGCATTTCCGGGGTCACGCCTTTTTTTTCCGCTTCCAGCTTTTCCTTTAGCCCGAACTGTTCCTTGAACCAGGTGACCATCCAGAATCCGCGCATAATGGCGATTTCCGTGTAATACTGGTCCGGCAGGGCCGCGGGATAAGGGGGGATGAAGGGTTTTAACTCCACGTATTTCTGGATCGCGGTGTTGACCGTGGCAATGGTGCCGAAACTCAGGCATGCGGTCTCCGGGGTCAGGCATCCGGCCCCCAGAATTTCGCAGGCCTTGTCGCTGCCTGCGGCAATCACCGGAAGCCCCTGGGGAATACCGGTGTCGGCAGCGGCTTTTTGCGTTATCTCGCCTAAATGGGCGCCCGGTTTCACCAGTTCCGGGAGTTTTTCCGCCGCCACCGGAAACAGTTTCCATTTTATATCCCGGGGTCCCGCCCACTGGTAGGTTCGGGTGTTCACCGGCAGATATCCCACATTGCTGCCCACTGAATCGGCAAACACGCCGGTGAGCATGAAATTGAAATACCCGGACAGCAGCAGGTATTTATGGGTTTTTTCCCAGATTTCCGGCTGATGCTGCTGCAGCCAGTTGATCTGGCAGCTGGAAACCATCTTTTCCACCACATCATAGAGGCGAATGGCTTTGAGCACCGGCCGCACCAGGGGCGAGATCACTTTTTCCGCGTCCGCCTTGCGCTGGTCCAGCCAGACAATGGCCGGCCGCAGGGCCTTGCCGTTTTTGTCCACGTTCACCATCGTGGCCCGCTGGGTGGTAACGCTGATGCCGGCAATATTGTGTTTTTGACCTTCGGCTTTTCCAAGCAGCGACTGGCAGGACCGGCACAGCATGTCCCAGTAATATGCCGGATGCTGCTCGGCCCAGCCCGGATGCGCGGAAAAATAGGGTTCAATAGGGGTTTTGACCAGATCAAGGATCTGTCCCTGCAAATTTACCAGGGCCGCCCGAATGGACTGGGTGCCTGCATCAATGGTCAGGATGAGGGGGGTTGCGGGGGGCTTCTTCATGTCAAACGCCTCCGGTTTTATTCATCTGCATCCAGCCCCAGGTGGCCGCCGGGATTCATGATATGGTTTGGATCAAAATGGTTTTTCAGTGCCCGCAGCGCCTCCATCTGGGTTTTGCCCAGGTGCTGGTCCATAAATTTGGAAAACAGTTTGCCCACGCCGTGGTGATGGCTGATGGAGCCGCCGTTTGCGAGAATCGCCGCAAGGATGCCGTCGTGGAATTTTCGGTAATCGGCAAGATCCGTCATTTTGAGCATGAAAATAAAATACAGATTGGTGCCCTGGGGATAAAAATGGGACGCATGGGTCATGCAGATGGTTCCGGGCCGGGATTTGATGTGTTTCCGCACGCCCTGGTGGAGCCGGTGCAGGTTGTCCCAGGTGACCCCGGACTCCAGGGTGTCGATGATGATGCCGTAATCCATGAGATCTTCGCGCATGTACGGTTCTCTGTACCGGGTTTTTTCCCATTTCCGGGCCGCATAGCCGCTCAGGGACATGGCCCCGTTGTGTTTGCAGATTTTGGCCACCATGTCTTTGACGTGCCCGGCAAACGCTTTTTCCCCTTCGGCCCATCCCATGCACAGGCAGCGCTCCATGGGTTTATATCCCCGGAAGGTGATGAGTTTGTCAATGGGAGTGCCGTGAATGCCGTAGAGTTTTAATCCCACTTCGGTTTCTTCCGGATCGGAAATCCGGAATACCGCGGGCAGGCCGAATTCTCCCTGGGAGATTTCCCGGCTGGCGTTCACCGCTGCTTCCCAGGACGGGAACATGAATCCGAACCGCTGCCGGTTTTTGGGCATGTACCGGAAAATTTTCATGGTCACTTCCACCAGAATGCCGAAGGCCCCTTCATTGCCTTTCATGATGTCGTTGAGCTTGGGGCCGGTGGCCGTGGCCGGGAATTCCAGGGTTTTAAAGGAGCCGGCGGGGGTGACGTATTCCTGGGCAAACACGATATCACCGGCATCCCCGTAATAGGTGGAAGCCTGGCCGGAACCCAGGGTGACCACCCAGCCGCCCACGGTGGAGAACTCGAAAGACTGGGGAAAATGGCCGCAGGTGTAACAGTGGGCGGTGTTGAAGGTGTCAGGGGCATCGTTCAGGGCTGCTTCATAGGCCGGCCCGAACATGCCCGGCTGCACGGTGGCGGTCTGGTTCAGCTCGTTTACGCCAATGAGCTGGTTCATGTGGGTGCTCATCACCAGCATGATGCCGGCTTTGGGGGTTTTCAGGCCGAAGGTCACCGAAGATCCGCCGGAAAAAACATAAATCGGGATTTTTTGCGTGTTGCAGTAGGACACGATTTTTTGCACGTCATTTTTGTTTTTCGGGTGCACCACCATGTCCGGCACATGCCGGACTCTCTGATGCCGGAGATCCATGGCTTCGTCCACGGTTTTGCCGTGGCTGTATTTCACCCGGCTGTAATCATCGGTGCTCACGTTTTTTTTGCCCGCGATGCCGGTGATGGCCTCAATATCGTCCGCAGAAAGGGAAATCCCGTGGTCAATGGTGACTTTTTCATTGCCTTCAAACCGGGGTTTTTTGAAATCCGCATCTGTCAGGTCAAAGGTTTGTTTGAGCATTTCGTACCACGCGTGGCTGGGATGCTTGAATTCCTTTGGGTCCCCCCATTTGAAAACCGAGCGGAAAGAATTTTTCTTAGGGGGTTTTTCCGTCCAGTTGGGTTGAAATCCGTGTGCCATGATTGTCTCCAGTGCGTTAAAGATTAAATTGCAGCGTCGTGAGCTGATCAGGCCGCCAGCATTTTCACGGATTTTCCCGCGGCAGATGCCAGCACTGTCTGCATGATCTGTTTTGCCCGGTCCGGTTGCCGGTGTCTGATGGCTTCGGCAATATCCGTATGAAACCGCCGGGTTTCTGCAATATTGTCGGGATCGCTGAAATAGAGTTGATAATAGGCGTTCATCTGGGTGGTAAACGCGTTGAGCATCAGCACATACAATACATTGCCGCTGGCCCGGGCAATGACATGATGAAGCTGCATGTCTGCTGCCGCCATGGTCTGCTCATTTGTAGATGCAATGATACGTTCGATTTTTTCCATTTCCGCATCCGTGCGGTTTTTTGCCGCGCACCAGGCCATTTCCGGCACCAGGAGCTGCCGGAGATCCATGAGATTTTTGAAAACCGCCATGTCCAGTGCGCCTTTTTTGAAAAGCAGTTCCTGCACCAGTTCCAGACTGCCGCTTTCCAGATAATCTTTTACAAACACGCCTTCGCCGTGGCGGATTTCCACAAGGGCCATGCTTTCAAGTTTGCCCAGGGCCTGCCGCACAGTGGAGCGATTTACCTGAAACATTTCCGCAAGTGCCCGTTCCGCGGGCAGTTTATCCCCGGGCGCCACCTCCCGGTTGATGATGCGGTTTTTCAGCTGTTCAACAATTTCCTGGTGAAGTTTTGTTTTGTTTAAGGGTTTAAACATTGCAACCGGTTTTTTCATGGTGCAGGCAGCCTTTCTCAGAATAAACGTAAGAACCCGGGCGATAGGATGATCCGGTGGTCCGACCACTTACTTTTTTTCTCAAATGCGTATCCGGAAGTCAATGATTTTTTTTAAGGGTTTTTTCAGGCCGTGGACCGGAAACAGGCGGAAACGTCAGGATGAACAGGGCCCCGCCGCCATGGCGGCCCCGGGTCACGGTGATGTCTCCCCCGTAGTCTTTGACAATGCCATAAGAGATGGAAAGACCCAGGCCCGTGCCTTTGCCCGCGTCCTTGGTGGTGAAAAAGGGCTCAAATATTTTTTCTTGTACCGGCGCGGGAATTCCGGTGCCCGTGTCTTCGATTTCAACGATCACCTGGCCATTTTCCGTCCGGGTGGTTAAAAAAATCTGTTTTTTTATTTCATGGGGTTCCAGTGTTTTTTCAGCGCATTCCTCCATTTTTGCGTCTGTTTTTTTTCCCGTTTTTGCTTCCGTTTTTTCTTCCATTTTTGCTTCGATGGCATCCCGGGCATTGATCAGCAGGTTGATAAAAACCTGTTCCAGCCGGTTTTCATCCGCCATTACCAGGGGAAGATCCGGGTCCAGGTGCTGGATCACGTCGATCTGGCGGAGTTTCAGCTGCTGCCGGAAAATATCAAAGGCTTTGGTGAGCGCGGTGTTGACCTGGGTTTTTTCCCGGATCACATCGGATTTCCGGCCGAATTCCCGCATGTGATTGATGATTTTAGAGGCCCGGTCCACCTGTCCGTCCATTTCTTCGGCCATGGTGGCCATGATGGCGGCGGGGACGGCCTCACTTGCTTTGATCTTGCGCATCAGATAATTGCTGGCGCTTTTGATTACCGACAGGGGCTGGTTCAGCTCGTGGGCAATGCCCGTGGCCATTTCTCCCAGGGTGGCCATTTTGCCGGCCTGGATCAACTGCTGTTCGGCAACCAGACGTTTGGTGATATCGGTGGCGCTGACCAGCAGCACCCGGGCATCCAGGTATTGGGAAGGAGAGACATGAATGTCCGCAAAAATGATTTTGCCGTCTTTTCCCACCTGCCGCACCGTGTTGATGGAGCGGCAGGCTTTGATTTTTTCCATGCTGTCGGCGCGGAGGGCCGGATCAAAAAACATGTCGAATTTCTGGTGGAGAATGTCGGATTTTTGGAAGCCGTAGACGGTTTTTACCGAAGCATTGCAGTCAATGATGTTTAAATTTTCTTTTTCCAGCACAAAGAGGGGATTGGGAATATTATTGAAAATGGCCCGGTATTTTTCTTCGGATTTTTTAACTTCTTTTTCCAGCAGCCGTATCTGGGTGATGTCCACGGAAATTTCCATTACCGCGGTGATTTCGCCGCCACGGTTTTTGATGGGCGCGGTGCGCAGGGCCCAGTAAGACAGCTCGCCATCTTTGTTGATGTTTTTCTGCTCCCCGTGATGGGACTTGCCGTCTTTAAAGGTTTCCTTCATGGGACAGGGCTCGCAGGGGGTGGAGCGCCGTTTATAGGCGTGAAAGCAATAGTCGCCTTTCTTCGGGTGAAACAGTTCCGCAAATTCGTGGTTGTACTGGAGCAGTTCAAAATTTTTGTTCTGCACGGTAATCAGGCAGGGCACCATTTCAAAGAGCTGCTGATATTCTTTTCGCTGCTCGTTGAGCACGGTCTGTTTGAGGTCGATTTCTTCGGCCATATGGTTGACGGCATCCGCCAGCTGCCGGAATTCACCGTTCCGGATGCCGTCGATGCGGCCGTAGACGCCTTTGCTGATCTGCCGGGTGCCGCGAATCAGTTTCTGGATGGGCTGATTAACAAACCGGAGCACCAGAAGCCCAATGATGGCGGCACAGACCAGAAAAAGGCACAGGGCGAAAAAAAGCAGGCCTTTTTCATAGAACGCGATCTGTCGGTCGGTTTGTTCCAGAGACACCACCAGGTCCAGGGCACCCAGCACTTTTTTGTCTGCCGGATGAAAATGACAGGACCGGGCGCAGCCGGGCGCGTTATAAATCGGGCTGATCATTCCCATGAGCCGGTATCCGTCTCTTGACGGAATAATGCGTTTGCGCTGGTCCAGTTCCAGGGTTTCCAGGGGCGGGGAAGTCTTGTGGCAGACATAGCAGGCTTCATCTTTGATGTTGGTGACCCGGCCCACTTCATTTGTGGTGTTTGAAAAATGAATCTCTCCGGCCTTGTTGAAAATGCGGATATTTTTGATTTCTTCCTGCCGGGCAATGTTTTGAATAATCTGGTTGATGTCGTCCCTGGCGTTGAGCATCATGGCGTAATGGGTGCCCAGAAGAATTGTGGTGCTGAGGCGGCTGGCTTCGGCCGTGATGGTTTCCATGGCCTTGTTTTTTTCATAGGAGATGATGAAAAAAGCAAACAGCAGGGCAGTGGCAAGGACGGTGAGGCCGACGGCAAAAATCAGTTTATATGCCAAACTGTCCCGGAGATATTTCAGGGGCATCATGTGTTGCTCTTTCTGTTTTTGTTTTTTCCGTTCCGGGCTTTTTCGCCTATCATTCAGTCGTCTGCCAGGTGAGTGAACACCAGCACAAAACAGGTACCCTGATGTGAGGTCTGCGCCACCCGAACGGTGCCGCCGTGACGCTCCATAATACCGTAAACCGTGGATAGACCCAGTCCTACGCCGTAGCCGGCGTCTTTGGTGGTGTAAAAGGGTTCGAAAATATGGGGCAGGTCTTTGGGGTCAATGCCGGTGCCGGTGTCTTGGACGTGCACGGCCACCTGTTTTCTGGCCGGGTCATAGGCCGCCCCCACAGTGATGGCACCGCCGTCCGGCATGGCATCCAGGGCGTTGAAAATCAGATTGATGATGCACTGCTGGATCTGGTTGGCATCCGCCTGAATCCGGGGGATGTCAGGGGGTGTCTCAACGTGCAGAGAAACATGCTGAAGCTCCAGTTTATGCCGGCTCAGCAGTTCGCACCGGTGAATGAGATCCCTTACATCCACCGGTGAAAAAGACATATCGGATTTTCTGGAAAATGTGAGCAGGTTGGATACGATCCGGGAACACCGGTCGGTTTCCGTGATGGCAATCTCCAGATACCGGCCGAATTTTTCGATTTTTTCCGGCGCCATGCCTTTGCTCACGATTTTTGCCATGAGCCTCAGGTAATTGAGAATGCCGGAAAGCGGGTTGTTGATTTCATGAACCATGCTGGCGGCCAGTTTGCCCAGGGAGATCATTTTGTCCTGATGCAGAATCTGTTCCTGGTCCGCCATCTGCTGTTCGATTCGCCGCAGTTCCCGTAAATCCCGGACGCAGAAGAGGATGCCGTTTTTTCGGTTTTCTTCAAACAATCTGCTGGCGGAAATCTGAACCGGTATCTGAGCGCCCCGGCGGTCTTTGATCACGGTTTCCATAAGGTTGATTTTGTTTTTCCCGCCATGGGATGCGCCGTCCAGATGCTGGATAATTTGCCGGTATTCGGACGGATCAAAAATATCGGCTAGGCCGAGTCGGGGGCGGGATTCGTCTTTTTCGCAACCCAGTATGGACCGGGCGCTGGGGTTCATGAGTTTAATGATGTCATCCGGGCCGGCAGCGATAATGCCGTTTATGGAACTGTCGATGACCTGCTGCTGAAAGGCAAAGTTTTTCATAAGCGACCGGGTGGCGGAGGACCATCCGGTTTCCAGCAGGGTGGTGTATTCCTTGAGCCGTTTTTTGGATGAAAACCGTTCTTTTGCCCGGTTCAGGGCAAGACTGAGGGCGGTGTCATTGACGGGCTTGGTGATAAAATCCGACGCGTCCAGCTGCATGGCCCGGATGGCCATATCCATATCCCCGAACGCGGTCATGACAATCACTTCGATTTCCGGCTGACGGGTTTTCAGGGCCTCCAGCACCGCCAGCCCGTCCATGCCCGGCATTTTAATGTCTGTAATGACAATCTGGGGGGCAAATTCCCGGCACAGGTCAATGCCGTTTTGCCCGTTTTCCGCGGTTTTGACCTGAAAGCCCCAGTCTTCCAGAGAAATGGCCGTGATCTTCCGGATGCTTTCTTCATCGTCGATCAGCACAATTTTCCAGGGCGGAGGCGATTGCATGGGCTTTTCCCTAAGCCCCGCAGCTGGGCATAAAGTCCCGGTTGATGCTGAGCACCGGACACCGGGCCCCGGAAGCCACTTTGATAACGGTGGAGCCAAGCAGGGCTTTTTCCGGATCTTTTTCCCTGGAATGATGGGCCATGATAATCAAATCCGCGTGCCGCCAGCGGGCGAATTTAAGGATTTCCATATGGGGAACCCCTTCCCAGGATTCCAGGGAAAAGGGCACTGCGTCTTTAAGGGGCGGGAGGTAATCTTGTTTCATGCGCGCCAGTGCATCTGCAATATTTTTTTCAATCAATTCCTGGGAGCATCCGGCGCTGGTTTCTTCAGACATCGGCAGGGCATGAAAAATATGGAGCCGGGCCTCATAGAACCGGGCAATGTCTGCTGCAAAATTAAACGCGCAATGGGCGGGCCGGCTGAAATCCGTTGCCAGCACAATATTGGAAAACGCCACTTTGAGCCGTCCCCGGGTCACTTCATAATCCTCGTGGATTTTTCTCACTTTGGGAATCAGCAGCTCAGGATCAAAGGGTTTTACCAGATAATCCAGGGCCCCCTGTTTCATGGCGTCCACGGCCGTGTCAATGGTGGCGTAGGCGGTCATCATCACCACTGCCAGCTCAGGATGCTTTTTTTTTGCCTGGTGCAGCAGGGCCACGCCGTCCATTCCGGGCATGCGGATATCCGTGAGCATGAGATGGCAGGGTTTCGCGGCCAGTATTTCAAGGGCTTCTTCCCCGGAGGCCGCCGTGTGCGCGGAAAATCCTTCTTCAGACAACCATTCTTTGAGTGAATCCCGAAGGGAAAGTTCGTCATCCACAATCAGGATGTGAAAATTGGCCCGGTCTGCCTCGGAAAGATCAATATGACCGGACGGATAAATCCGGGGAACGTCCGGGGGCACAATCATCACCGGGCAGCGGGCCCGGAGGCTGACTTTCTGAAGGGTGGAGCCGGTCATGCCCCAGATGCGCGGCTGGTCGGCACGCACCCGGTGCGGGCCCATGACAATCAGATCCGCCTGCTTTTTCCGGGCAAAGCGCAGAATTTCTTCATGGGGCACCCCCGGAACCACGGTGATGGTATAATTTTCAATGGCGTCCAGCGCTTCTTCAAAACCGGCAATGATCTGTTCTTCCGCTGCTTTGACCTTGCCGGAGGCGGACAAGTGGCGGATGCTGCTCCAGCCGGCCTCGTCCGGGCCGTAGGCATGAAACACAAACAATCGGGAACTGCTGGGCCGGGCCAGGGCAAAAGAAAGATTGGCGGCGCCTCTGCTGTCCTCCGCCAGGGTGGCGGCCAGTAGTATTTTTTTGAACATGGTGCCTCCTTATGCTGACGGCTGTGCCCCGGACAGCGGTTTTGCCGTCAGCGGCTGATATTTTTTGCGAAATCCCGGGGTGATGCAAAGGTTTAAATCCGTGCGAACCGCACTTTCCGGCAGGCCCAGGGCCATGCCAAGGAACTGGGGAAGATAAAGAATCGTGGTTTCGGAAATGCCGGGGCCGGTTTTGGCGATTTTTTTCTGAAATCCTTCCAGGTTCATCTGGCACATGGGGCATACCGTCACAATCATGTCGGATCCCCGGGCCCCGGCCAGAATGGCCGCCACCAGGGCCCGGCCGGTTTCCGGGTGGGTGGTCATGTGGGCGGCCCCGCAGCACCGGCCCCCCATTTTCCAAGGGTGCACGGCGGCACCGGCGGCCCGGATCAGGGGCTCCATGGATTCGGGACGTTCCGGGTCATCAAACACGGCATAGGGCCGCAGGCACTGACACCCATAATAGGGTGCCACGGAAAAGCCGGTAAAAAATTTTTGCACGTTTTGTTTAATATCTGAAATATCAATGTCCCGGGTCAATACATCCAGCAGATGCCGGACAATAAGCCGGTTTTCCAGAAAAAGCCCTTCGACTGCCAGCACGGTATTGATTTTTTCAAGCAGGCCGGTGTCGGTCCGGCAGGTTTCGGAGACTTTTTTCAGATTCAGGTAGCAGGCGCTGCAGGGCACCAGGATGTCCAGTGGTTTTTTGCGCTCCCGGTTCATTTTTTCCGCAAGGGCCAGGACCCGGGCGGGCAGCACCCAGGCGAGGAGCTCGGAAAGGCTGTGGGCCGCGCTGGCCCCGCAGCAGGTCCAGTCTTCAATTTCAATGAGCTCCGCGCCAAGGGCGTTCATCAGGGAGAGTGTGGACAGGTTGTATTCTCTGGCCGTGCCTTCAAGGGAGCACCCGGGATAATAAAAATATTTCATGAATGGGTCTCCAGTTCCCGCACTTTTTCAAAAATTTTGTCAAGCCCCCGGGAGGGTTTCTGTTTGACAAAAGGGAGGCGGATTTTGTTTTTCCGCAAAAATTTTATTCCCAGATTTGCGTACGCAAAAGGCAGCACCGGGTCTTTTGCTTCCATGAAAAAAAGGGTCATCAGTTCGGATTCATTCACCCGGCCGTGGCGCCGGACGCTTTCAAGAAACTGATGAAAAAACGCCTGGCTTTTTTTGAAACCGCCCGGGTTTTCGGTTTTTGCCAGCCGGGTGAGCGCTGCCATGGCATCGGTAAGGGGCAGCCCCCGGGGACAGCGCAGGGTGCAGTAGTAGCAGGAAGAACACAGGATAAAAGTTTTGCTGGTGATGGCATCCCGGGGCCGGTCGTTTAAAAGCATCTGCCACAACTGCCGGGGGGTATGGTCCATGGCAAAGGCATTGGGGCAGGAACCGGTGCAGGTGCCGCACTGGATGCAGGCCTGGACCATGTTTCTGACTGATTTCAGCGGTTGCCGGGCATGGGTATTCTTCATGTTTTTCCTTGAATTCAGGTTTCTGTCTGGTTTCGGGTTCACATCCGGTCCGGTTCCAACTGTTCGAACACCGCATCAACGGTTTCCAGCATCTGACGGGCGGAGAGCCCCGGCAGGATGGATGCATCATTGGGGCAGACGGCGGCGCAGGCCCCGCACCCCTGGCACATGAGAGTGTTTACCAGAATCCGGGTGTGATCTGAATTAAGTGTCCTGGCCCCATAGGGGCAGGCGTCAATGCAGCGTTCGCACAGGCTGCACAGGCTGTGCCGCACCACGGCCACGGTTTTGTCCGAAGCGATCGCAGGGGCGGAAAGCAGCCGGATGGCCCGGGTGGCCGCGGCCCGGCCCGTGTCCGCGGCTTCCGCGGCCGAACGGGGCGAAAGCACGGTGCCGCAGGCAAAAATGCCTTCCTTCAAGGCATCCAGGGGCCGCCATTTGGATTCTGCTTCCTGAAAAAATCCGTCATTATCTTTATCAATACCCAGGACGCGGGCCAGGTCATGCGGCAGGTCCGGCACCATGCCGGTGGCCAGCACCACCAGATCCGCTGAAATTTCCACCGGCTGGTTGAGCACCGGTTCTTTTAATGTAACCACCGGGGTGTCGGTTTCCGCGCTTACCCGGGGGGGTGCTTTGGGGTCATATGCCATAAACATGACATTGTCGCCTCTGGCCCGGGTAAAATAGGTTTCTGAAAATCCCACGGTCATCATGTCCCGGTACAGAACATAGATGGCCGCATCCGGATTCAGGTCCTGGAGGCGCCGGGCCTGTTTCAGGGCCGTGGGGCAGCAGACCCGGGAGCAGTAATTCCGGGGCTCCTGCCGGGAATCCACGCACAGGATCATGACCACGGTGCCTGCCTGTTCAGGGGTTATTTCCTGATTTCGCAGCCGTATTTCCAGGGTTTTCTGGGTGATAACCGCGGGGTGGGTGCCGTGGCAGAAGGAGGTGGTGGGGGCTTCATGCCCGCCGGTGGCCACGATGATGGCGCCATGTTCCAGATCGCGGACCTGTTTTGTTTCAGCGCCGGTTTCCGGACAGATTTCTATTGTTGAATGAAACTGGCCGGCCAGGCCTTTGCAGGCGATGAGCCGGGTGGTTGTGTGCACGGTGATCCGGGGCTGTTTTTGAATCCGGTCCAGGGTTTTTTGAAGAAAATCAGCCAATGACGCACCTTCCAGGGTTTGATCCAGCCAGTTCAGGTTGCCGCCGGGTTGATGGGTTTTTTCAATCAAATCCACCTCATGGCCGGCATCTGCAAGGGCAAGGGCCGCTGTCATGCCGGCAATGCCCGCGCCGATGACAAGGGCCCGCTGGCAGACCGGGACCTGGTCGGGGGCCGTGGGGTCGGCCTGCTTGAGACGTTCCGCGCCCTGGTTCAGGGTACTGAAGACTTCCGCTGCAAAGGCGGAGAGAGTTTCCGGCGCTTGAGCAGCGGCCCGGAACACCGGCCCCATGATATCGGCCACATCCATGAGATCGGGCGCAATGCCTAATGTTCGGGCCAGGCGGGTTATTTTTTTGATGAACACATAGGGGTGGCAGGCAGCGATAAGCACCCGGTTGGCGCGGGTGCCGGATATTTCCCGGGCAAGTTTTTCCCATCCGCTGGCCGTGCAGACCTGATCCACAAACGATATTTTTACAATTTCCGGGTCCAGGGAAAACCATTGGGTCAGGGCATCCGGTTGAATACAGGCTGACAGGCGGGTGCCGCAGGTGCAGATGCCGATAAAAAGCCTTACCGGTTCTCTGGAAACATCCCGGTACAGGGGTGTTTCAGTGTCTTCGGTGGTTTGCGCCGGCCTTTTTTCGCTAATGGTTTTGGTGTGGATGATCTGCCCGGCTTCCCGGGCCGCGGCAGAGGCCAGCATAACGGATTCTGATATATCTTTGAGCCCGGCAGCAGACCCTGCCGCCACAATGCCTTCCCGGGGGGTGCGGGACCCGGCAAAGGGCAGGGTTTCAAAAAATCCGGCCGGGGTCAGGGGCAGGTCGCAGATTTTTGAAAGGGATTCGGTCTGATCGGCCGGCCGCTGGCCCACGGAAAGCACCACCATGTCAAACAGGGCCGTGCGGCGGCTGCCATCGTCCGCCAGAAAGGCCACTTCCAGTTCTCGGGTGTCTTTTGTCTGGCTAAGAGAATGAACCCTGCACCGTTCAAACCGCACCTGGTGTTCGGTTATTGCATTGTCAACATATCGCTGAAACGATTTTCCCCAGGCCCGCATGTCCATGTAAAAAATCACGGTTTCCACCTGACCGGTGGCTTGTTCGGTTGAATGACCGGTGGACTGACTGGTTGACGCTTCGGCGGATCGGCCGGCAGCCAGGGTTTTTGTAAGCACTGCTTCTTTGACCGCGGCCATGCAGCAGATGGTGGAACAAAAATCCGCATTGTTCTGGATGTCCCGGGAGCCCACACACTGAATCCAGGCGATTTTTTGGATCGGCCGGCCGTTGTCCAGGCGCTTCAGGCCGCCCCCATGGGGTCCGGTGTGGCTGATGATCCGCTCAAATTCAAGGTTGGTGACCACATTGGGGAAAATGCCGTAGCCAAAAATATTTTTTTCATCCGCGGGATGGTAAAATCCCGTGCCCGTGGCAAGAATAAGGGCCTCCACGGTCAGTTCCCGGTCATGGGCCGCTTCAATGTCCTGGTACAGGCGGATGACCATGGGGATCAGGGTGTCCGGTTGAAAGGGTTTGATCAGGTAATCCGCGGCCCCGGTTTTCATGGCCTCTACAGCCGTTTCCACGGTAGCGTAAGCCGTCATCATGACCACGCACAAATTTGGATAGGCTTTTTTGGCCTCGTGCAAAAGCGCAGTGCCGGACATTTCCGGCATTTTTATATCCGTGAGCATGAGTTGACAGGGCCGGGTTTTCAGTTTTTCCAGGGCTTCTTCCCCGGAAGCCGCCATGTGGGCGGAAAACCCTTCTTCCGTCAGCCATTCTTTTAAAGAATCCCGGACGCTCAGTTCATCGTCCACTACCAGGATGTGAAAATTTTGGCGCTCCGCCGTGGACAGCATCACCGCGCCGGTGGGACAGATGTCCGCGCAGGCCCCGCACCGGGTGCAGGCGGCCAGATCAATCACATAGGGGTTGGGAATCGCGTGGGGAACGGGCAGATAAATGGCTTTGTGCGTGGAAAGGCCCCGGTTGAAATCATCCGGCACGGTTTCCGGGCACACGGTTTCGCATAATCCACACCCCACGCAGCGGTCAGGGTCCACCCAGGTGGGTTTTTCATGAATTTTGACCGCAAAATTGCCGGGCTCTCCGGAAAGACCGCTCAGTTCGGCAGACAGAACAAGATCGATATTTTCATGGAACAGGCCTTTTCGCAGACAAAACTGGCTCCCCTGGTCCCGGCGGACCAATGGCAGCATTTTGCACATGCCGCAATGGTTGGACGGAAACTGAAAATCCAGCTGGCTCAGGATGCCGCCCATGGCCGGGCGTTTATCGACGATCAGTACCCGGCGGTTTTCCTGGGCTAGGTCCAGGGCCGCCCGGATGCCGCTGATGCCCGCACCGACGACCAGGGCATTGTATGTTGTCTGTTCATTCATTTTATCGTCCTGTTCAGGTTTTTCCGTTTTCAGGGGTTGTTTCCGGTGCCCGCGGATTCCGTAGGCCCGGATTCAATGCCGACAATGTCGGTAAATTCTGTTTCTTTGAACACGGAAAGCGGCAGGGGGTCGTCCCGGTCTCTGCCTGCCTCATAGTCAAAGGCGCGCTGCACGTCAAATGCCGTGGTCCTGAAGACTTCCATCACTGGAATGTCATTGGGGCAGGCATTGGAACACTGTCCGCATCCCACGCAGGAAAGGCTCATATGGGCCAGGCGGGTCATGTGGTAGAAAACCGTATCCGCGGGCATCCGGATGGCACCTTTGCGCCGGGCCCACTGAACGTAGCGGTAAGGCGCGTGGTCAAATACATCGGTATTGAAAACGCATTCCCGGCAGTAGCAGACCGGACAGGCCACCCGGCAGTTGTAGCAGTTGATGCACCGCTCAAAGTAGCGGGCAAAATTTTCCGGACTGTCCAGGGCCTGACGGGTGGCTGCAAACATGGCATCCCGGTACCCTATGCGCTGCTTGAGTTTTTCCGCCACTGCTGTTTGCCGTTCGGATGCATCTTCGGTAAATTGCCGGCCGGTGTCTTTGGCGATTTTTTTCAGAAGGGTCATGCCCGCGTCCGTGCCGGCCTGGAGCATTATGGTCTCTTTTGGGGTGATCCCGAACAGGCCGATGGTGATATCCGTGTTTTCCGGTACAAAATGCTCGCAGGCCCGGCAGGCAGGGGCCAGGTTTTCTTCTTTCGGCGGCGAAAAATTCTCAGGCGGATCCATATTTGTATGGTCTTTGGCAGAAACAGCGCCCATGCAGTCCGCCCCGATGAGGAGGCAGTTTTCCAGGTTTGCCTGTTTCAGCTTTTCCAGTTCAACCAGGGCCCGGATTTCGCAGGGCCGCAGCACCATGGCAATTTTTCCCTGCACGGGTTTGACGGAAAGTTTTGCTGCCATTCGGCTGGCATTTAAGGGAAAGACAGGGCTTAAGGGGTCGGCACCCGCCAGAAGATCGGGATCACTGATGAGATGGGGCATGAGGGTGTCTGAAGGCAAAAGTTTTGCCGGCACAAGCACGGCCTGGACCGATTCTGTCTGTAAAACGGATTTGAGAAAATTCCGGATCAGGGTAAGGGGGGTTTCATCTGCTGATGTCAGGAACAGGGTGTGTGCCATGGTGCGAATGTCTCCGTTTTTAATACCTTCTCAAATTGTTGTTTTGCAGTCCAGCGCTCCGGTGGCGGTCATTTTTATACAGCGCTCCGGTTTTATCGAACGCTTTGGGTGTTCACCGGATTGGGGCCTAATTTTTTTGCCTGCACCACCAGTTCCTGCATGGTTTTTGAAAACTGGATGCCGTCGCTGGCCCCGATCCAGGTGAGTTTCAGGCGTTCTTTTTCAATGCCGATGCGGGGCAGAATTTCTTTGAGCAGTTTTATCCGGCGGCGGGCCTTGTAATTGCCGTTGATATAATGGCAGTCCCCGGGATGACAGCCGCTCACCAGCACCATGTCCGCCCCTTCAAGAAAGGCCTTGATAATATACTGGGGATCCACCATGCCGGTGCACATGACCCGGATGAGCCGGATGTTTTCCGGATAGGCCAGCCGGGACGTGCCGGCCAGGTCTGCTGCGGTATAGGTGCACCAGTTGCAGACAAAGGCGATGATTAACGGATGATGCGCTTGGGTCATGACAGCCTCTTTGGTTAGGGTGTTGCCGTTAGATAGAGGGCATCCATGATGCCCTCAAATTCCGCGAAAATCTGTTTTTTCTCAAAATGCCGGATGCGGGCGGCCCCGCTGGGGCAGAAGCCGGCGCAGCTGCCGCAGCCTTTGCATACCGCTTCATTGACCACGGAAATATGGCGCCGTTCATCAAATTCAATGGCGGAATAGGGGCACAGGCCGATGCAGACCCGGCATCCGGCGCACACATCCGGATCAATCCAGGAAATGGTGGACGGCACCTGAACCTGTTGGGCGGACGCCATGGAAAGGGATTTGGCCGCCGCCCCCGATGCCTGGGCCACGGTATCCGGAATATCTTTGGGAGACTGGCAGGCCCCGGCAATAAAAATGCCGTCTGTAGCCGTATTGAGGGGGCCGAGCTTGGGGTGCTCTTCCAGAAAAAAGCCGTCCGCCCCCAGGTTGACCCCGAAAATCCGGCCCACGTCCCGGGCATCGGCCCGGGCTTCCATGGCCACGCACAGCACCGCCATGTCCACGGGAACGCGCACCACCCGGCCTAACAGGGTGTCTTCGGCAATCACCACCAGTTTTCCCTGTTCCCCAGGGGTTTCGGCCTGATCCGTGATTTCCGCGGCCTTGCCCCGGATAAACCGGGTGCCTTCCTCCTGGCACCGGCGGTAAAATTCTTCATACCCTTCGCCAAAGCACCGCATGTCAATATAGAATTCATAGACCTCGGTGTCGTGGCCGGTTTTTTCCTTGATGAGATGGGAATATTTTAACGCGTACATGCAGCAGACCCGGGAGCAGTATTCATGGTAGTTGACATCCCGGCTGCCGATGCAGTGAAGCAGGGCCACGCTTTTGGGTTTTGTGGTAAAGTTGAGATCCGTATCCCGCATCAGGATATCGCCGCCCGTGGGACCGGTGGCGTTGCTGATCCGTTCAAACTCCAGGCTGGTGTAAACATTGGGGAACCGGCCGTAACCAAACTGCTTCATCGGCGTGGGATCCAGCACATCATAGCCCGTGGTCAGAATAATGCTCCCCACTTTGATCTCTTCTTCCCATGGCTGCATGGAATGATCAATGGCCTTTGCCTCGCACACAGACACGCATTCCATGCATTCACAGCAGCCCTGGCAGTTGAGGCACCGGCCGCATTCCGCCATGGCCTGATCAGAACTCAGCCCCAGGGCTTCTTCGTCAAAACCGGCACTGCGGACCGCCGGCGCAAGGTGGGCCTGATGCTGGCGCGGGGCCGCCATGATGTGTTCGGGAATGGGTTTGTGAACCGGACTTTCCGCAAACGGTGCGGGCATTTTCTGATGTTGATATTCTGTGAGATCCTGGCCAGATACAAAGCCGGATACAAAGGCGTGCATGGCAGCGGCCGCCTTGTGGGCCCCGGCTACCGCTTCAATGACCGTGGCCGGCCCGGTGACAGCGTCTCCCGCGGCAAACAGCCAGGGAACTGGCGTCTGCATGGTAAATCGGTCTGTTTTGATGGTGGCGTTTGGGGGACAGTCCAGCATTTTCGCGAGTTCTTCCGGCAAGTGAATCTGTTGGCCAATGGCTGTGATAACAGCGTCACAGGGAAGAATGAAATTGGAATTGTCAATGGGTTCCGGCCGCTGTCTGCCGCTGGAATCCGCCGGTCCCAGCCGGTTTTCCATGCATTCCAGCCCGCTGACCCGACCCTTTTTCGCCAGCACCCGCACCGGTGTGGTAAGGAGTTTAAGCTCGATGCCCTCTGCCAGGGCGCCGATAATTTCATCTTCATAGGCCGGCATCTGGGCCCGGCTGCGCCGGTAAACAAGGGTGACATCGGACCCCATGCGCCGGGCCACCCGGGCCGCGTCCAGGGCCGCGTTGCCGCCGCCGATCACGGCCACCTGCTTTCCCGGCATGGCATGGTTTCCCTGGTTGGCGGCCTGTAAAAATTCCACCGCATCCATGACGCCGGGGGTTTCCTCGTCCGCAATGCCAGGGGCCAGGGCCTGCTGGGCCCCGATCCCCAGAAACCCGCATGAAAATCCGTCGTTTTTGAGATCCGTCAGGGAAAAATCCCTTCCCAGGGTGGCGCCGGTGGTGATGTTCACCCCCATGCGCCGGATATAATCGATTTCCGCGTCCAGCACCTGCTGGGGCAGCCGGTAATCCGGAATTCCGTACCGCAGCATGCCCCCGGGGTTCTCCGCTGCTTCAAAAATCGTCACCTGGTATCCCAGAAGCCGCAGGTCATAAGCAACCGTCAGTCCGGCCGGCCCGGAGCCGATCACCGCGATTTTTTCTTTTCGGTCCGGGATTTCCGGAATTTCAAGGCGGGAAAAATCCACCTGATCCGCGGCAAACCGTTTCAGATCCCGGATGGCAAGGGGTTCATCCACCTGCTGCCGGCGGCATTCATATTCACAGGGATGGGGGCAGACCCGGCCCAGAACACCGGGCAGGGGGATCCGTTCCATGATGAGGCGAATTGCTTTTTCGTATTCGCCTTTTTTGATGAGCTGGATATAGCCCTGGACGTTGACATGGGCCGGGCAGGCAGTCACGCAGGGAGCGGTATCGTTTTTATCAATGCAAAAGGTGATGGGAACGGCCTGGGGAAAGGCCCTGAAAATGGCGTTCCGGTTTCCCAAGGATTCATCCCATTCACTGGGGAACGTTACCGGGCAGACCTTGGCGCATTCCCCGCAGCCGGTGCACCGGTCTTCGATGATAAAACGGGGCTTGTGAAGCACTTTAACCGTGTAATTGCCGATGTAGCCGGATACATCCGTGATTTCTGAATAGGAATACAGCCTGATATTCGGGTTCTGGGCCACTTCCACCATTTTGGGGGTGCCGATGCAGGCAGCGCAGTCCAGGGTGGGAAAGGTCTTGTCAAACTGCAGCATGTGGCCGCCGATAGTAGTGGATTTTTCCACCAGATAGGTCGTAAGGCCTGCGTTTCCGATGTCCAGGGCCGCCTGCATGCCCGCAATGCCGCCTCCCACCACCAGCACGTCCGGATGCACACCCACATGCCGGGTCTCGAGCCGGTGATGAAATTTCACCCGGTTGATGGCCCCGGCCACCAGGGTTTTGGCTTTTTCCGTGGCCTCGTCTTCATCTGCCGTGACCCAGGAAACCTGTTCCCGGATTGAGGCCATCTGAAACATAAAGGGATTCAGGCCGGCCCGGCGGCAGGCTGCCTGGAATGTTTTTTCATGCAGCCGGGGAGAGCAGGACGCCACCACCACCCGGTCGAGGTTGAGATTCCGGATGTCGTTTTCAATGAGTTCCTGGCCCGGATCCGAACACATGAATTTATAATCCCGGGCCACCGCAACTTCATTCAGAGATGCGGCAAATTCCGCCACTTCCGCCACCCGGACCTTGTGAGCGATATTGATGCCGCAGTGGCAGATATAACAGCCGATTCTCAGTGACATGAAGCGTCCCCTTTCCCCTGCGGCATGGACAGTTGTTTATGCTTGCGATGAGGGTTTACTGATTTGCAATGCTGAATGTGTTGCGATCCGGATAAAATCATATCAATCATAGCGGTTATGTCAAAGGCTTCCGGATAAATCGGACTTGATCATTGTTTCGGCTACAGTAGGGGAGGGCTTTACGCCCTCCCGTTTCGGGCGGGGATAAACCCCGCACCCTGCGGTCGAAATGGCCGAAAAGGTGATCACGGCCGATAAATCGGTTAAACCGGATAAATGGAACAGGTAAAAAGAGAAGGGGGGCATGGTATCGCCGGGCAACAGCAAAAGGAGATTCAGAAAGCAAACGGTGCAGGAAAGAAAATATGCCCGGAACATGGATTTTAAGAATATGACGGTCAACCATAGAATCTCTCCTGGTTGGAATTAATTCTTAGAGGCTTTATACTGTCTCTCAAAAGAAAAGTCAAGAATGACGGCTTCGCAAACAGGGTAAATTTGTTCTACCCCCAAAGCCTGTAACCATAGGTCTTTTGTCATATTGCAGGACGGCACGGTGGCCGCCCCTACGACGCGTGGAGACCTTGACCGGTTCGTAGGGCAGGCCACCGTGCCTGCCTTAAAAAAGGCAGAACAAATTTACCGTGGG
>JAABSH010000034.1 GCA_011390465.1 Desulfobacteraceae bacterium | reverse complement strand
ATTTGTTGTCATTGTTGCAGTCCATTTATAATTGATATTTTAAGCGTTTTCCCCCGGAAGACAGATAAAAACAGCTCTCCGGTAATTTTTAAAACCGTATTGGTATTGATAATGGGGAGTTCGCTACTGACAAACGGAAACAACAATGGTGGCGGAATCTGAGATTAGATTCCGTTGGGAACAGACCGGAGTAACAGGCCTGCTATCAAAAACTGAGCAGTTTATTTTTTAACGCCTTGCATTCCTGAATATCGATCAATCCTGATTTTTTATTATGGAAACGGTAAAAAGACCCATCCGGTTGTGAGATTTCCGGTTAAAAAATCAATCAGCCACCAGCGATGTGATTCCGTTGTCGGTAACGATTGATACAATATCCATTAATTTAAGGAACATAAACACTCCTTTGATTATATGTAAACTTTTAAGAACAACTTATTATTTTATAGTGCTGAAATTGTCAATTCTTTTTCAACGGCAAACATATCCCATTGCTGCAGAAAAGTCATGCGGCTGCTTGGCCGCGTTATCTTTGGTTCAAAATTTTCCAGGTTCCTCGTCACCGTAATTCGTTATAACAATAATTCGTTTTGATCATTTTATTCGTTTTGCGTATCTTGGATCAGCGGAAGAAAAAGATTGCGCTGTTTTCTTGGATACAGTGGATCAAATCGATTTCTGGGTGCGGAATCTTGAGCGGAATCAGAAATATGGCTTCTGGCTCCAGACTTCCACGGATAAATTTTATCCGGATTTTGTTTGCCGGTTAAAAGACGGCCGCAACCTGGTTGTGGAATACAAGGGTCAAGACCGATATACCAACGATGATTCCAGGGAAAAGCGGCTGTTGGGGGACTTGTGGGCGGAAAGAAGTGATGGGGCCTGCCTGTTTTTTATGACCAACGGAAAAAACTTTGAAAAGATTCGGTCAGGGTTGCACTGAAATTTCAATTTAGTTGCTTGACAGTCCAAGGTTCTACTTAACTTATTAATTTTATAAAGAAAACGCATAATCTCTCGGTGTCATTCCCGCAAAAGCCGGAATCCAGAATAATCGACAAGTTATAGATTCCTGCGTTCGCAGGAATGACAGAACTTTGGACTGTCGAGTTAATTTTTATTTTCAATTTTTTTTTAAACCAATGCGCTGAAAATATCTATTCCACCGCCAGTTCAATCACAATGGCGTTGTGGGTGATTTCATGAATACTGATGCCAAAGGCGTCAAAGGTCTTGAGCAGAAGGGCGTCTGCCAGGGCCTGGGCCGTGCTGTTGTACTGAACCGCCAGAACCGCTTCATCCGGCGTCATTTCCCGGGTCTGCTGCCCGGTTACGCCTTCAATTTTTTCCAGTTCGTTTCTGAAGAGCACCAGATGCGGCAGAATGTCATTGCCGGCAATGCGCAATGTGATTTCACCGGGGGGTAAAATGTGTTTGTACCATGCCGCTGTAATCTGTGCGCTCAAGCTCTCTCCGGCCTCCGCGCCGGCGGCGGACAGGACGTCATTGCTGCCGGCGGCAATATCCCGGCTGCCCCGGGTTTTGGCCGCGGTGGTTTCCGCGATTTGTTCGCCGGTTTCCGTGATCAATGCCCGGGCGCTAACCGTTCCCTGAAATGTCAGGACACTGGCGCCCATGCGGTTGGCCATTTCCCGGACAACAGCACTGCCCGTAACAACGATGTCCGCGTTGAGCCGGCGGCCGGTTTCAACGGCCTCGTCATCCGTGAGCCGGGCGGAAAGGGCAAGGTCGTCAAAAAATCCCATGGGCACGGTTTCCGTATCAATCACGGGAAACGCTTTTGCCTTAAATGGCGCTGTCAGGGCCGCACCGGCGGCATTGGCCTGGAAAACGGATTTTTCTTTCCGCCACCAGTACTGGGGCGCGATATCATCGGCCTGCTGTTCAGAAATCAAGAACAAAAGCACCGGAAGTTCCTGGGTGGAAACAATAACCCCTGCCTCAGCAAGATCTGCTGTTAATTTGGCACCGGAAACCGTGACCTGGACCAGCACCTGGTAATTTTTTTCTGTGTTGATTTCCTTGAGCACCTTATAGGTGGTGATATATTCATTGCGCCGGGCGGATATCAGATTGCTGATCAGTTCGAATTTTTGTGTCAGAATATCGGCCGGTACCATGGTGATGGCCATTTCTTCCACCGCTGTCTGCAAACATTCGGTGACCGCGGCGGAGCGCGCTGCGAGAATGTCGGTATAGATCCGGCTGTCGCCCATGGCCAGCACATGGAGGGTGTCGGTTTCCGGTGCAGCCGGACATGGCCGGGTAAAAAACAGACAAAACAGAATGATGAAAAAAATATAGTTTATCATCAACAAATGATTTTTGAAAATTCGATTCATGGACAATTAACCTCCGGATTCAGTATGGTAAAAGGCGGGCCATGGTTTTATGGGGTTGTGTGAAGACCAGGTTGCTGCCGTTTGGATCAGGCATTTCGGTTTAACGTGTAATCCGCTATCATTAAAAGCGTTTCAGTGGTGTCCGAAGCTGTAAATGAGCAAATGATGTTTTTTGCCGTCTGAACGTGCTCCTCTGCAATCTTGCGGCAGTAAGCGATACCGCCGGTATCCTGCATCAGGCGGATCAGCCGTTCAAATTCAGGTTCGGTAAACGCTTTATCTGAAATGATTTTTTCCATCCATGTCCGGTCTTTGGCGCCGGCATGGGCCAGGGTGTAAATGACCGGAAGCGTGAGTTTGCCTTCCCGCAGATCCGCGCCGACGGCCTTGCCCAGGGTTTTTGTATCTGCCGTATAATCCAGCAGATCGTCTGCGATTTGAAACACCATGCCGATGTGATACCCGAAATCCGCGAGTTTCTGCTCCACATCCATGGGCGCGCCGGCCAGGATGGCGCCGGTCTGGCAGGCTCCCTGGATCAGAAATCCGGTTTTGCGGCGGATCACATCCATGTATTCGGCTTCACTCAGGCCGGGGTCGCCTTTTTTGACCAGCTGGATGATTTCTCCCTGACACATGCTTTCCGTGATTTCCGCAATGACCTGGATGATTTTCGGATTTTTCGTTTCCGCGGCAATATACAGGGCTCGGGCCAGGAGAAAATCTCCCACCAGCACCGTCACCGGCGCCCCCCAGATGGCATGGGCTACGGGTTTTCCCCGGCGGATGGCAGCTTCGTCTACCACGTCGTCATGCAGCAGGGTGGCGGTGTGCAGAAATTCCACAATGGTTGAAAATTTATGGATAAACGGATCCGTGTACCCGCAAAGGCGCGCGCACAGGAGATTCAAAAGCGGCCGGATGCGCTTTCCGCCGCTGAAAATAAGATGCCCGGCCACTTCCCGCACCATGTCCAGATGGGGATTCAGGTTTTGTTCGAGCGCTGTTTCAATATGATTTAAATCGGTTGCGACCCTCAGCAGAAGCTGTTCTTTCAGGCGGCTCATATCATCTCACCATCGTTCATCATTCACCATTCATCATTCATCATTTACCATTGTACCCCGAAGGTCATATTCAAGCGCATCTGTTATCTGCACGTTGCAAAAGTCTCCAATGACTGCCTCCGGGGTGTCAACATAGACAATGCCGTCCACTTCCGGGGCCTGAAACATGGTGCGGCCGGCATACAGGCCGGGTTCGATCTGTTCTTCCACCAGCACCGGATAGGTATGACCGACATGTCGCTGGTTTTTTTCAGCGGATATTTTTGCCTGAGCCCGCATCAGCCGGTCATGCCGAATTTTTGCAGTTTTTTTCGGAACATGGCCGGAAAGCCCGTGAGACGGCAGGGTCTCATCATCTGAATACACAAATGCGCCCACATGGTCAAATTGAACCGTCTGCATCAATAACATCATTTCTTCAAAATCGCATTCGGTTTCCCCTGGAAATCCCGTCATCAGGGTGGTGCGGAGAGTCGCATCCGGAATGATCGCGCGGATATTGTCAAAGAGACGGACAAGATCGGCTTTATCATAGGGCCGGCCCATGCGCTTTAAAATCTGGCTTGCGGCATGCTGCACCGGAATGTCAAAATAGGCGCAGATATTGTCATGGGCCGCAATGGTGTTGATGAGATCATTGTCTGTTGTGTCCGGTGATCCGTATAAAAACCGGATCCAGACGTCCGGCGAGATGGCGGCCAGCCGTTCCAGAAGCCGGGAAAGGCAAACATCTTTTCCCAGATCCCGTCCAAAGCAGCCCGTGTCCTGGCCGATGATTACCAGCTCTTTGAATCCTGCGGCAACCAGATGTCGGGCTTCTGCTTCAATGTCTGCTATGGGCCGGCTGCGCAGACGGCCCCGGAGCCGGGGAATCATGCAATAGGTGCAGCCTCGGTTGCATCCTTCCGTGGCTTTGATGTAGGCCATGCCCACCGTGGACGGTATCCGCCGGGTGTGACGGGTCTGCAGGGGGAGATCGGATGGCGGCGGCAGCACACAGGTGCCGGGTTTCACCGGGCCGGTCAAAATTTCAGTTATTTTATCGAAGGCCCCGGTTCCCAGAAAAACATCCACTTCGGGCAAGGCGTCGGCCAGATCTTTTCCGAATCGTTCGGGAAGGCATCCGGCCACAATAAATTGCCTGCATTGGCCCGTGTTTTTAAATTCCGCCAGTTCCAGAATTTCATCCACGGATTCATCCACTGCGGACGCGATAAAACTGCACGTATTGACAATGATGATGTCTGCCGCTGCCGGGTCCAGGGTAAAGCCGAACCCCGCCGCAGAGATCTCGCCGGTCATGACTTCACTGTCCACCAGATTTCTGGCGCACCCCAGGTTGCTCATATAAATGCTCAGATGGGTGTTGATGGCGAATTACTCCCCGGTGAATTTGGGTTTTCGTTTTTCGCCAAATGCCGTAAACGCCTCAAACAGGTCATTGGACGGAATAATGTTGGCACTGATGGAGGCCACATATCTCAGACCGTCGTCAACGGATTTCCCCACCCCGTAATTGAGCACTTCCTTGGATGCTTCCACCGCCAGGGGCGAATTTTCCGCAATGCTTACGGCAAGGGCTTCGGCCCCTTTCATGAGCGCGGCGTGATCGTCAAACACCTCATTGACCAGCAGAATTTCTTTGGCCCGCCTGGCGTCAAAATGCCGGGCCGTATATGCCAGTTCCCGGGCAATGCCCTGACCCACGATCAACGGTATCCGCTGTAGCACCCCCACATCCGCCACAAAACTGACCGCGGCTTCTTTAAGGGAAAATTCTGCGTCTGCCGAACACAGGCGGATATCGCAGGCAGTGGCCATATCCAGGCCCGCGCCGATGCAGTATCCGTGAATGGCCGCGATCACCGGCTTCCGGCACCATTCAATGCAGCTCATGGTGTCCTGCAGGGCCCGTATTTTTTTGATGAGCCGCCATTTGACGCCGCCTTTTTGGCCTTTGTCCATTAATTCCGGAAGCTCCATTGCCATTTCCACCAGATCAATGCCGCCGGTGAAGCAGTTTCCTTTGCCGCTGACAATGACGGCCCGGATTTCCGGGTCTTTGTCCAGATCCGCGAAAATGGGAAGGGTTTCCTTCCATGCCGGCGGATTCATGGCATTTTTTTTCTCCGGCCGGTTAAGATACACCCAGGCAATGGGGGGTTTTTTTTCAACAAGATAAAACTGATAGTCGCTCATATTTCCTCCTGCATCCGGATGGATAAAATTGCATTTATAAATAAATTGTTAAATTTTTTGACAGGTTATGTTTTAAAAGATTTTAATATCATTCTTTAAAGGGAAAATAAAGTATGAATAGCAGGGCTTTTATAGTAATATTTATCCTGTGGGCAAGCAAAACATGAAAAAAATCAAAGGAGCAGGACCGTGAAAAAAACTTTATGGCAATATTTTTGGGTGCTGGCGGCTGTTATTCTGCTGGCGGGCGAAAAACCGGTTTTTGCTGACATTTATCAGTTTCAGGATGCAGACGGCAATTGGGTGTTTACCGATACCCCGCCGGAGGTTGATGCAAATGAAGCAACAAAAATGGATGGCATGATCGAGAGGCGCGACGGAATACAGGATTTGAAAAAAATGCTGCAAGACCAGTATCATCCTGAAAATGCGGTAGATGCCGCAGCCATGGCCACGGTGACGGTGACAACACCGGCGGGAACCGGTTCGGGGTTTTTTATTTCAAATGATGGGTATCTTTTGACCAACCGGCATGTGCTTTATGGGGACGAACACCGCGCGGAGCAGGTGGCGGCGGCCATTTCGAAAATTGACACTCAGGTGGACGTTGCGAAAGCCGACATGGCCGTTCAGGCCAGCCGGCTGGCGGCGGAAAAAGATGTGCTGGAAGAAATGGCCGCGGTTCTTGAAAAAATGCCGGACCGGTCTTCGCAAAAAGAAAGATTGAAACAGCAGTATGAGGATCGGATGGCTTATTACCAGGCAGTTAAAAAAGACTTTGAACGGCAGAAGGCGGATTTCGAGCGCCGGAAACAACAATATGAGTCTGAAAAAACCGATTTTGAAGGCCGGCAGGCAGTGGCCGGGGTTGCCCGGAGTTTTGAAATTACCCTTAAAAATGGCGAAACCCTCTATGCCTATCTGGTCCGGGCCAGCGACCGCCATGATCTGGCCCTGCTCAAGGTGAGCGGCTGCAAAACCCCTTTTATTCCAGCGGCACATCGGGCGCAGGTATCCCAGCGCCAGCGTGTCTGGGCCATCGGCAGTCCGTTGAACATTTCAGATACCATGAAAGACGGCACAGTGTCCGGGTTTGCAAAGGGCTACATTCAGACCAATGCCCAGATTTATCCCGGCAACTCCGGCGGCCCCCTGGTGAATGAGAACGGTGAAGTGGTGGGAATCAACACCTTAAAAGAGCTGACCCGGAAATTTGAAGGCATGGGATTTGCCATTCCCATTGACACGGCCCTTGCGGAGTTTGGCGATGTGCTGAAATGATTGGTCTGGTGCTCGGTTTGATTGACAAGACACAGTTATCGGATTATTATAATGATAATTATCAGATTTAAGTAGAATCACTTTTAAGGAGCATTGCCATATGCCAAAAGCCACAGATTATCTTTCCGCCACCGCGCTTTCCAAAAAAACCGCTGCTACTTTGGATGCACTGGAAAGGGGGGATGCGGAAACATTCATTATTTTAAAGAATAACAGTCCCAAGGCGATTTTGATGTCCATGGACAACTACGAGGCCTTGCAGGAGGAAATCGAGGATCTCCGGCTGGCAGCGCTTGCCGTGGCGCGGCTGGAAACCTTTGATGAGAAAAAGGCCGTGTCCCACAGCCGGATCATGGAGAAATTCGGGGCATGAGCTGGAGCATTTTGTACCACCATGACGTTGCAGAAGATCTTGAAAGCGTTGGCCCTGCCATGGCCCGCAGAATTGTGAAGGCCATTGATGAGAAACTGACCAGGGACCCCCTGTGTTTTGGCGCGCCATTGTCCGGCGGTCTTTCCGGTTTTCGAAAATTGCGGGTCGGTGAGTGTCGCGTGGTATATCAGGTGGCTGAGAAACAGGTTATTGTCTATGTGCTGGCAGTGGGCCCCCGCAGAGACAAGGAAATTTACCGTTCCGCCGCAAAAAGAAAATAACGCCCCGATACCCCACCCATGAAAGAAGCCATTCGGAAATTCATCAATACCCCCCTTGTTATCGGCAATCGTGAAATTGACGGCCGTCTGGTGCTGGCGCCCATGGCCGGGCTGACCCATGTGGCGTTTCGGGAACTGGTGGACAGCTTTGGCGGATGCAGCCTGCTGTACACGGAAATGTGCAGCGCCGGCGCGCTGCCCCATGAAAACCGGCAGGTATCGCCGGTATTCCGGTGGCGGGACGCGGAGCTGGACCATCTGGTGTGCCAGATTTTCGGCTCTGATCCGGAAATCATGGCCCTGGCTGCAAAACGGGTGGCAGGGGAAGGATTTTTCGGAGTGGATCTGAATTTCGGGTGTTCCGTGGCAGCCATCTGCAAACGAAACTGCGGGGCGGCCCTGCTCAGAACCCCGGATCTGGCGGTAAAGATCGTCCGGGTGGTCCGGAAAGCAATCGATATTCCACTGACCGTTAAATTCCGCACCGGGTGGGAGGACCGGCCGGATGCGGCGGTTGCCCTGGCCCGCCGGTTTGAGGACGCGGGCGCGGACGCGCTGATTTTTCATCCCCGCACGGCCCCGGACCGACGGTCCCGGCCGCCCCGGTGGGCGTATATCGGCCAGGTGAAACAGGCGGTGGGAATTCCGGTGTTCGGCAATGGCGAGATATTTACGGAAACCGATTGCGAACAAATGCTTGAGACCACGGGTTGCGACGGGGTGTGTCTGGGACGGATGGCTGCGGCCGCGCCCTGGGTGTTTGCCGCGTGGCGTTCGGGCATGTCCCCGGATTTGGAGCGCCACCGCAGGAGCATGCTTCAGATGATGGCACTTCTTGGGGCCCATTATGAACCTGTTGCAGCCCTTCGGAAATTTAAAAAAATCGCAGTGTACCAGGCGGCCCTGTTTCGGTTCGGCCACAGTTTTTTTAAAAAAATCCGCAATGCGGAGACGTTTTCAGAAGCAGGGACCATTGTAAATGATTTTTTTGATCAGCACCCGGAACTGAGCCTCCGGCCCAATCTGAATCTGTTTCAATGAACCTGCCCGGATTTGTAAAAATAACAACAAATACTTTACATTTTTTTTGACCTGTGGATATAGCTAAAATATGGATATAAACAAAAAACAGCAAGACCGGAAATTTTAAGGTCGCAACATAACCCATAATATGCCGGAATGTCCTCAGGGGCGGTATCCGGCAACTGTGCTGACATGATGTATGACGTAAAAACCATTAACCAGAATTTAAAAATCATCTCCGCGGATCCCTCTATCCGGGAAGAATTTGAACAACGGGAAGCCTCGTTTATTTCGCCTTTTGGCCAGCTTTCCGTTAAATCCCGGGGACGGACCCGGCCGGAAGATCCCTGTCCGGTCCGGACCGTATATCAGCAGGATCGGGACAGGATTGTTTTTTCAAACTCTTTCAGGCGGTTAAAGCACAAAACCCAGGTTTTTCTGTCTCCCCTGGGGGATCATTACCGCACCCGCCTGACCCACACCCTGGAGGTTTCCGAAGTTGCCAGAACCATCAGCCGGGCCTTGCGATTGAATGAAGATCTGGTGGAGGCCATTGCCCTGGGCCATGATCTTGGGCACACGCCTTTTGGGCACTCGGGGGAAACCGCGCTCAAGGAGATTTTCTCACCGGATTTTTCTCACAATATCCAGAGCCTGCGGGTGGTGGATGTTCTGGAGCGCCATGGGCAAGGGCTGAATCTCACCTATGAGGTTCGGGACGGGATTGTAAAGCATTCCAAGGGATTCGGCAGCATTCTGCCGTCGGATGACAGTGAGCGGGCCTGCACCGTGGAAGGGCTGGTGGTGCGGGTGGCGGATATTATCGCCTACCTGAACCATGACCTGGATGATGCCATCCGAAGCGGCGTCATCACCCGGGATCAATTGCCGGCCTCCTGCCCTGAAATTCTGGGGAAATCCCATTCCCAGCGGGCCACCACCATGATCCGGGATATTATTTATACCAGCCGGATAAAAGACAATCATGTGGATCTGCAACTGAGCGAGCCGGTGTTTGCGGCCATGACGGATCTGCGGGAATTTCTCTATGAAAAGGTCTACCGGTCCAGCCGGGTGCACGCGGAATTTGTCAAGGCAAAAAAAATGATCTCGGAAATCTACACCCATTTTTTGAACCATCCAAAAGACCTGGATGCCCGGGTCAGCGGCATGGAACTGGATATGCAGTACAGCGACAAAGTGCCCAGGGAGCGGATTATTGCTGATTTTATTGCAAGCATTACGGATCGTTACGTTTTAAACCTGCATCATGAACTGTTTGTTCCCACGCCTCTGGTGTAAAGGAGCGTTTTTTGCCGCAATCCCGCCTTTTTGAAAGATTCGCGCCGTTTTTTGATGTCCTGGAAACCCTTTACGCGGAAATGGATCAGGCCTATGATGCGGCAGCACAAGCGTATGGCTTTCACTGCAATGGGTGCGCGGACAACTGCTGCCTGACCCGGTTTTACCATCATACCCTGATTGAATTTTTGTATCTGCGCAACGGCTTTGCCGGCCTGGCACCGGCTGAGCAGAAAGCCATCACGGACCGGGCGGAAGAAGTGAATCGTGAAGTGGCCCGGGCGGAAAAATCCGCCGGCATTTCCCGGGTGATGTGCCCGTTAAACATAGACGGCCTGTGCCGCCTGTATCCGTTTCGTCCCATGATCTGCCGGCTTCACGGCATTCCCCATGAATTTCAGCATCCTGTGCAGGGCCGGGTCCGCAGTCCCGGGTGTCATGAATTTGATGCCAGGTGTGGCAAGCACGATTATATTGTGTTTGACCGCACGTCGTTTTATCGGCAGTTGGGGAAACTGGAACAAGACGTGCGCAAACATACCGGGTATACGGCAAAAATCAAAAAAACCGTGGCCCGGATGCTGGCCGAAGGTATGGAAAAGATTTTATGAAATATGTAGAAGTCAATGATTTGTCCGAGTTTTCAGAGGTACCAGAGCGTTTTCCGGATTCACCGGTTGCCGGCCGCGGCCGGATGCTGTCCAGTTCAGATACATTTTCCTTTGCCTGCCACCCCGGCGTGTCCTGTTTTAATCTGTGCTGCCGGAATCTCAATTTTTTTTTAAACCCCTATGATATTGTCCGCCTTAAAAAGCATCTGTCCATGTCGTCGGCTGAATTTATCGACCAGCACACGGACATTATTGTGCGGCCCGGGCATTTTTTTCCGGATGTGATGCTGCGGATGGCGGATAACGATGAAAAGACCTGTCCGTTTCTTTCGGATGCCGGGTGCCGGGTGTACCCGGACCGGCCTTACACCTGCCGGGCGTTTCCGGTGGAGCAGGGGCTCTATTTTGACGCGGCAAAAAATCAGACCCGGCGGGTGCATTTTTTCCGGCCCCCGGAGTTTTGTCAGGGCCGGTTTGAAAAAAGTGTGTGGACCCTGTCTTCCTGGGAAGCGGATCAGGAGGCGGCGTTTTACAATCAGATGACCGTGCAGTGGGCCGAAGTGGCCCGGCTGTTTCAAAATGATCCGTTTGGCGGGGAAGGCCCGGATGGCCAAAAGGGCAAAATGGCCTTTATGGCGGTGTATAATATCGACGCGTTTCGGGATTTTGTGTTAAACAGCAGTTTTTTGAAACGCTATAAAGTTGTGTCCCAGTTGCGCATGAAACTGAAATCCGATGATGTGGCAGTTCTGAAGCTGGGCATGGCATGGATTAAGATGTTTTTGTTCGGCATGCGGGTAAAAGAGATCAGTTTGAAAAAATGACGGTTTTGTGAATCGCAAGTTGATCGGCAATCTCTTGTTTTTATAACAAAGAGCTGTTTTAACCACAGAGTTCACAAAGAACACAGAGAAAGAGTTTTTTGCAGTCATTCATCTCTGTGCTCCCCGTGCCCTCTGTGGTTTATTAATTTTTTTATCTGCTTATCCGGTTCGCTTGTTCAGTCATCGAAATCGGTATCGGTATCGAAATCGCTATCGAATCCGATCCCGATCCCGATAAAAACACGGCAGATTGAGGGAAGCAGATAACCATATTTTTTTACACAGGCACCCGGCTTTTTGTGAATCCCGGTTTTTTGGCATATGCGGGCAGGCCTCCGGTCGGACTGCCTCCCACAGGGGTGTTGGCGTACGAGGAAATTTCAAAATCCGGATACGCATTGCCCCCATGCTCTGAAAAATCCAGCCCTTCCATTTCTTCTTCCGGAGATACCCGCAGGGTCACGACCAGATCCACGGCTTTAAACAGAATAAATGACGCGCCAAAACTCCACAAAAACGCCGCGCCGATGCCCAGCAGCTGAACGCCGACAATGCCGGCGGATGTGCCGCCCATGTTGAAGATACCGGCGGCCAGGGTGCCCCAGGCCCCGTTGACACCGTGAACCGAAATCGCGCCCACGGGATCGTCGATTTTAATTTTTTCAAAAAACAGCACAGACATCACCACCAGTACGCCGGCCACTGCCCCGATGAGCACGGAGCTGGCCGGAGACACATTGGCGCAGCCCGCGGTAATTCCGACCAGCCCGGCCAGGGCCCCGTTCAGGCTCATGCTCACCTCGGGTTTTCCGAATTTGATCCATGAGACAACCATGGCCATCACCGCCCCGGCCGCCGCCGCCAGGTTGGTGTTAACGGCGATCATGGCAATGTCCGTGGAGGCCGCAGTGGTGGAACCGGCGTTAAACCCGAACCAGCCCATCCACAGGATAAAGACACCCAGTCCGGCCAGGGGGATGTTATGCCCCAGAATCGGACGGGTCCGGCCGTCGCGGGTATATTTTCCCAGCCTCGGGCCTAATACAATGGCCCCGGCCAGAGCAGCCCAGCCGCCGATGGAGTGAACCACAGTGGAGCCGGCAAAGTCGATGAATCCCAAGCCTTCCAGCCAGCCGCCGCCGTTATGAAGCCCGCCCCAGGCCCAGCTGCCGAAAATCGGATACACCACAGCAGTAATAATGACGCTGTAGATCATGTAGCCCACAAAATTGGTTCGCTCTGCCATGGCGCCGGACACAATGGTGGCGGCGGTGGCGGCAAAAACAGCCTGAAACAGCCAGAAAACCAGCACCCAGGCGTCGCCCCCAGGGGTATAGTCGCTCAGGAAAAATCCGGATGTGCCGATCCAGCCGGTTTTTGACGCCCCGAACATCAGGCCGAAACCCACCGCCCAGAAGGCCAGGGACCCCATGGAAAAATCCATCAGGTTTTTCATTAAAATATTGATGGCATTTTTGGCCCGGGTAAAACCCGCCTCAACCAGGGCAAACCCGGCCTGCATAAAAAAGACCAGAATGGCGCCGATAAGGGTCCACAGATAATTCGCGTGGCTCTGTACCGCGTCAATGGCGGCTTTGTTGGTTTCCGGGCTGATGACGGCCTCTTCCGCCCCTGCCGTTAAAACGCCGGTGATCCACAGAACAAGCAAAAAACTGATAAATTTCATGGGTTGATCCTCCTGATCCGGTTTATAATTTGGTTTTATGGAAATCGGTTTTTAAAAATTGACGATGAAGCTGTTGTAAATCGATTTTCATCTGTTCTGATGTAAGATAATACAAGGGATGTGCCACAAGGATGGAAAAGCGGGAAATATAATTTTAACTATTTGAAATTAATTATAATAAAAAAATTGAAAATGAAAATAAGGAGCGGCGGGAATAGAAAAAGCCCTACATTTTTGTATTTTTCAGGTTTTTATAATACAAAATTGTAGGGCCTTGTTTTGAATGCTTGAATTTTTAAAGATAAATTTGATGGCACTGTAAAAAAGTCTGATTTGGACTGCCAAATAAGTGCATTTTAAAAAGATCTTATCTCGCGCAGAGGCGCAGAGCTCGCAGAGAAAAAAATCTCAGCGAGCTCTGCGCCTCTGCGGGATAAAAAATATTATGAACGGGAATTTCTTATTGGTTCATACAGCGGCGAAAATGCCGTCAAATTCGGCTAACCTGCATATCAATGTCGTTAACTTAAGAGGTTTCAATGTAGGGGAGGGGTTTACCCCCTCCCGCGAAAAAGGAGACCCATGCCGGGAGGGGATAAACCCCTCCCCTACGCATATAGCCTAAGTTAATGAAATTGAACTGCATATTTCTCCTTCAGCTCCGAGAGTTCATCAATATAGCGCTCCTGAGAGATCAGGTCGCTGCGGCTGCGGATCGCGTCCAGGGCCAGATCGATATGGGGCCGGATATCAATGCCGTAGCGGTTTTCACCCTCTGTTTCCGCCCGGTCCAGAATCAGCACCGCGTAGTACTGCATCAGGCTCCGGATGGTGGAAGGCCGTCGGAAAAGATAACTTTTGCCGGCAATCGTGCTGGTGAAAAACCCTGCGTATTCATAGAGGGTGGGAAGAGAGAAGCAGACATCCGCCGAGGGGTTGCAGCAGTCGCAGCTGATATAATAGGCGTAAAAATTCGCCATGGCAGGTTCCAGTACGTCGGCTTCTGCCGTGAGAATTTTTTTGATCAACTCAATTCTGTCTTTTTTCAGCACCCGGAAAAAATGGGCCAGATTGTGTTTTAAGCTGATAATATCCCGGGTTTCGCCCACAACCAGGGGCGGACTGGCTGCCAGGGCCAGCATCATATCGTTGAATATTTCCCGGGGATGGGCCGGAGCCGCGCTGTCAGCGGTATCGCAATACGGGGCAAGATAATTAAAAAAGGCATCAACCTTCTGTTTAAGTGCCGAACATGTCTGATCTGCTGCAGGCGTTTTCGCCGGTACGGGTTTCGGGCCAAAAACGTCTTCCATGCGATCCGCACCCACCGGTGTCGGGGCCTGGCCGGCCAGTTTGTCCTGCAGGGTTTGGATTTCATCACGAAGGGCTGTCGTGGCGCGGTCAAGCTCGTGCTGATGCCGGTCCCGGACAGCCTGAAGACTGGTTTCATGCCATTTCATGGCCTGCCGGTATCCTGCAAAGCCGCAGACACCCGCAACAATGACCAGAACGATAAAAATGACAATTTTTTTTTCAGTGGAACCAGTGGCCGGCAAAAGAGTGTTTTCCATTATTAAAAGGTCCTTTTAAGGGTTGAGGCGTGCCGTCAAAATCAATGGTTATTTTCAGAATAAAGAAATCACGGGCCCGGGTCAAGGGCTCAGGTGGGTTATTGTCAATTGTCAAAATTCATAGGGCAGCACCGTGAACGCACCGGGAAACTGATCAAAAAACAGGTTCACCATGGGGATGTCTGCCTCCGGAACCGGCACAATAGTGTGGGTTTTGTTTTCCCGGACCAGGGTGTGCAGCCGGCGGGTGTCCATGATTTTTTGAACCAGGGCCGCTTCTGCAGGAGTCCGGGCAGTGGATTTTAAAAGATTCACAAACCGGCACAACCGGAAGGCGGTGATCATCTGGGCCGTGGTAAGGGAGCCGTTCCAGGGCCAGGCGGCCGATCCCGCGCACAGGCCCGGCGGCCCGGCGTCAAACCGGGTTTTGTCGGTAAAATCATAAATACCGGGCACGGGATAGAAAAGGGAAATCCCGATCAGGGTGGGTTGTTTGGCCAGAAAGGCGATGTTTTCTGCCACGGTTCGGGGGGTGTCGTCTTTAAAACCGCAGATAAAATAGGTGATGCACCGGATTTTTGCCTGACATAACATCCGGACCATCTGTTCATAAAGCGGCAGTTCCGCCTTGCGGGCTTGTTTTTCAAGGATAAAGTCGTGGGTGGAGGCAATGGAAAGGTTGAACTGGGTGATGCCGTTACGGATCAGGCGGCCCACCAGCGCCGGTGTCATCCGGGTGTAGTCCAGACCGTTTTCCGCCAGAAACCGGGCCTGGGGAAATTTATTCCTGAACGCGGACAGCACGTCCAGAAAATAGTCCGGTGCCAGCAGAAGGTTGTCGTCTTCAAAATTAACGTGAACGGTTTTGTGAAAAGCATCTGCCGGCAGGGGAAATTCTGCCAGTGCTTTTTTAATGGTGTCGATGGGAATGACCCGGAAGGCCCGGCCGTGGCAGAGAAAATTGGCGCAAAACCGGCATTTTTTAATGCATCCCCGGGACAGCGAGGTTGAAAAATAGAGGGTTTTTGGGGTTTCGTGGGTTTTTTTAAGCACAAATCGGGTTTCATCGGCCCGGGTATGGCGTTTTTCAAACGGCGCAAGCGTGTCTGCTCCATCGTTATAATACAGGTTGGGAACCCGGGATAAATTTTCCGGGCTGTTTTTTAAGGCACGAATAAATTCAGGAATGGAAATTTCCGCCTCCCCGGCAAGCACATAATCAACTGATGGATGGCGGAGAAAAAATTCCGGATATGCGCTGGCGCCTGCCCCGCCAACCACAATGGGAATTTCCGGTGCTTTTTCGCGAAACGCCGCCGCCAGGGCCAGGGCCGTATCCGCGTAACAAAAGGCAAAACAGGCAATAAAGACAATGTCCGGACCGGCGGCAATCATCTGGTCGGCGCATGTGACAAGGGGCGGGCCAAAGGCCTGAAACCGGGTAAACCAGGCGCCGCCGCCGACTTCATTTTCAATGATATGGGGTTTTAGATGGTTAAAGGCTTCAGGCAAGGGGAGTTTACGGCCTTTTTTGCATTGCGCGGGAAAATTAAAAACCTGCACCTTGCAGCCGTTTTTGCCCAGCAGGGTGGATACAATTTCAGGACCCAGGCCGGAAAACCGGTGCCGGGTGAAGTAAAAATCCGCCACCGGCGGCACAGCCACCACAGCGGTTATGTCACCGCCGGGATTAACGGATACCAAAGGGGTTTTTTGGGCGCGAAAGGTCGGCATTTTTTATTTTTCCACACTTTTTAAGATGTTGAAATTAGGGTAAGAAAATTTATGCCAGGCGGCAACAGGTGTCAAGACTGTGCCGGGTTGACACAGCAGACGGATCTGATAAGCAAACAATAAAGGAGGAAACATCATGACGGATGTTAAAAAATATTTGAGTCAAATCGCCACCGGCACCCGCCAGTCTGAAATCCGGTCCATGAGTTTTGAATGCCGGAACGCCGGCGGCATCAATCTGGCCCAGGGCATTGCCGACCTGCCGGTGCCGGCGTCGGTGCGGCAACACGCATGGCAGGCCATGACCCAGGGACAGAATGTTTATACCAGTAATCTGGGCACGGAGGTGCTCCGGGCGGCGGTAAGTGAAAAATTGCGTCATTATAATAAAATTGATGCAGACCCGGAAAAAAATATCGTGGCCACTGCCGGCGCCACAGGCGCCTTTTACATTGCCTGCCTGGCCCTTTTAAATCCCGGGGATGAATGCGTGGTGTTTCAGCCGTACTATGGGTATCATGTCAATACATTGAAAATGCTCGGGATTAAACCGGTACCGGCAAATCTGGCGCCGCCGGCATGGGATTTTTCAATTGCCGATCTGGAAAAACAGGTGAGCCCCCGCACCCGGGCAATCCTGATCAATACGCCGGCCAATCCCTGCGGCAAGGTCTTTTCCCGCAAGGAGCTGGATGCCATTGCCGATTTCAGTATTGCCCATGATCTGATGGTTTTTACGGACGAGATTTACGAGCAGTTTATTTATGACGGCAAAGCACACGTCAGTCCGGGAAGTATTGAAAAAATCAAAGACCGGACCGTGACCATTTCAGGATTTTCAAAGATATTTTATATCACCGGGTGGCGGATCGGGTACCTGGCGTGTAATGAAACCTGGGCCGCGGCTGCGGCCCAGTTCAATGATCTGGTGTATGTCTGCCCGCCGGCCCCGCTCCAGGCCGGGGTCGCCGGCGGGCTGCAGGAACTTGGGGCTGCGTATTATGAAAAAACCCGCATTGCCTATCAGAAAAAGCGGGACATGCTTTGTGATGCCCTGGACCGGGCCGGGATGGCCCCGCATGTTCCGGAGGGGGCTTATTATGTGCTGGCCGATACCACTGCCGTTAGCGGCACCACACCCTATGAAAAAGCCATGCACATTCTTCGAAAAACCGGGGTGGCGTCCGTGCCGGGCAGTGCGTTTTATGAAACCGGCGGCACCTGTCTGGTCCGGTTTTGTTTCGCAAGAGAAGATGCCATTATTGAAGCGGCCTGCCGGAGGCTGGAGGCTTTATAAAAATAAAAAACTCATACCCGGTTAATGCAGCTGGCCATATACCCGGCGCCGAAGCCGTTGTCGATGTTGACCACGGCCACGTTGGAACTGCAGGTGTTGAGCATGGAAAACAGGGCGGTGAGGCCCCCGAAACTGGCGCCGTAGCCCACACTGGTGGGCACCGCGATCACGGGCCGGTCCACCAGACCTGCCACCACGCTGGGCAGGGCCCCTTCCATGCCGGCCACCACAATCAGAACGGCGGCGTTTTCGATTTTTTCTTTGTGGCTGAACAGCCGGTGGATGCCGGCCACGCCCACGTCATAAATCGCTTCCACGGTATTTCCCATGGCCTTTGCCGTGAGAAACGCCTCTTTTGCCACGGGAATATCCGAAGTGCCCGCGCTCAGGATCAGGATGGCGCCTTTGCCGGTCTCCGGCACCGGGCCGTCCGTCAGGTAGATCATGCGGGCGTCGGCATGATATTTGGCCTCTGGAAACCGGTCCGTCACGGCCCGGGCTTTTTCCGCGTCAATGCGGGTGACCAGAATCACCTTTTCCCACAGGGTCATCCGTTCCATAATGCCGATAATCTGTCCGGCGGTTTTGTTTTCCCCGAAAATGACCTCGGGAAATCCCTTGCGCAATGACCGGTGATGATCAATGTGGGCAAAACCGAGATCTTCCATGGACAAATGTTTCAGGGAATCGGCCGCCGCATCCACGGGGGTTTTCCCGGATGCCACGGCGTTGAGCAGTGCTTTCAGGGCCTCTGGTGTCACTTACTCAATTTCCTGTTCAATGATCTCACCGGGCTTTGGAACCGCAAGGGTGTCTGACGGGGCTTTTGTGGCCGGCCCGGAGGCTGCGGGAGGGGTTGGTTTGGCGGCTGCACGGATATCGGCCACGGTTGTTTCAAGGTCCTGGAGCATTTTCCGGAGGGATGTGAGCTCGCTGAACAGGGTTTCCATGGCATGGGCCATGTTCTGCTGGTGAAAATCCCGTTCTTTCTGAAGCTGCTTTTCAAGATACGGCTGATCAAGGGTTTCTGCTGCTGTTTTTTTCAGGGCCGTGATGGCGTCTTTATTGGCGCTGATATCGGTTTTTAAGGTTTTCAGCGTCTCGGATACACCGGCCATGGCAGTGGTGATGCCGGAAAATTCCGTTTGAATGTTCTCAAGGGATTTTTGCAGGGGCCCGATATGTTTTGATTGAATGTCTTTTAAAAGGTTCTCCCGGATGGCAGTGGTGTCTTTTTTGTCCAGCTTGCCGCTGTCAAGGGTTGATACCGATGCCTTTACCGCAGTGAGCCGGGATTCCAGATCCGTTAGCCGGGAACGGTTGGATTCCATTTGCGCGGCAAACTGTCCTGAAAGTTCCGCATACCGGTTGTCCAGGGTTTCGGACACACAGGCAATGCCCTCAGATCCCCGGGCGTTGATTTCCTGAATGCGGCTGTTTAAATGGTCATAGACAAAAAACAGGGCCCCGCCAAAGACGGCCGCCGCAAAGATCGCCAAAAGCACCAGCATGGCCCCTTTGACAGGTTTTTTGGGCGGTGGCACTTCCTCCGTCAGATAAAGGGTTTCCTGAGCGTCATCTTCCGGCGCATCCCCATGCAGGTTGATTTTAAATTCCCGCTGATCATCCATCGGTCAAGATTATTCCCATTCTATGGTGCTGGGGGGTTTGGAACTGATGTCGTACGCCACCCGGTTGACCCCGGTGACTTCATTGATAATCCGGTTGGAAATTTTGGCCAGCAGCTTGTGGGGCAGCCGGGCCCAGTCCGCGGTCATGGCATCTTTGCTCGTGACCGCCCGGATGGCCACGATATTTTCATAGGTGCGTTTGTCCCCCATCACGCCCACGCTTTTAATGGGCAGCAGCACGGCAAAGGACTGCCATAATTTTTTATAATACCCTGCCGCCTTGATTTCCATGACCAGAATGTCATCGACTTTTCGCAGAATTGTCAACCGTTTCGGCGTAATTTCGCCGATGATGCGGATGCCCAGCCCCGGGCCGGGGAAAGGCTGGCGCCAGATGAGATCTTCGGGCATGCCCAGGGTTTTGCCAAGGGCCCGGACTTCATCCTTGAACAGATATTTCAGGGGCTCAATGAGTTTCAGTTTCATTTTTTTCGGCAGCCCGCCCACATTGTGATGGGATTTGATGATGGAGGTGGGGCCGCCGAAAGCGGACTGAGATTCAATAATGTCCGGATACAGGGTGCCCTGGGCCAGAAATTCCGCTCCGTTGATTTTTTTGGCTTCTGCTTCAAACACGTCCATAAAAATTTTGCCGATGATTTTGCGCTTTTTTTCCGGATCCGTCACCCCGGAAAGCGCGTCCAGAAACAGCTTGGACGCATTGACAAACCGGATATTGAGATGGAGGTGTTCTTTAAATACTTTTTTGAGTTTGGCGGCTTCATCGAGCCGCAGCAGGCCGTTGTCCACAAAAATGCAGGTCAGACGCGCGCCGATGGCCTGGTGAATGAGCATGGCGGTAACCGATGAATCCACGCCGCCGCTTAAGCCCAGGATGACCTTTTTGTCCGCTGCCGCCGCCTGGATCTGGCTGATAGCGTCTTTGGCAAAGGTTTTCATGGTCCAGTTGCGCCGGCAGTTGCAGATGTTGAACAGAAAATTGCGCAGGATCTGCTTGCCTTTGGGGGTATGTTCCACTTCCGGATGAAACTGAAGCCCGTAAAGCCGGCGGTCAGCATGTTCCACCGCTGCATAGGGGGTATTCTCCGTTGATCCGGTAATGGAAAATCCTTCAGGCAGGGCCGTGATGGCATCCCCGTGGCTCATCCAGCAGGTGGCGGGGGAGTCGATTTTTTCAAACAGATTTTCTTTGTTTTGAATATCCAGTTCGGCAAATCCGTATTCCCGCTTGGCGGCTTTTTTAACGGTGCCGCCCAGGGCATCCACCATAAACTGCATGCCGTAGCAGATGCCCAGCACCGGGATCCCGGCATCAAATATGGCCGGATCGATTTTCGGGCTGTTTTTGCCGTAAATGCTGGCCGGCCCGCCGGAAAGAATAATGCCGTCGGGCGCAAGGGACTCAATGGTTTTCAGGTCAATATCCGGGGGCTCGATCTGGCAGTACACCCGGCACTCCCGGACCCGTCGGGCGATGAGCTGATTGTACTGAGAGCCGAAATCAATAACAACGATCATGGGTAGGTTATGTCCTCTGAAACAATTTGATAAAATAAAATTAATATGTTAAAGCAAGCCGCAAAAGTCAACTCAAATTTCGGGCCAAGGTTTTCCAAAAATACCATGAAAAAAATAATTTCACAGATTTATGAAATTCAGACTCCGGCGGAAGCAGAGCAGGTGATCGCCCTCGGGGTGGACCATGTGGGCAGCGTTATTGTCTCAGCCGACAACTGGAAGCAGCCTGAAATCAAGCAAACCCTCGATCTGGTAAGGAAAACAACGGCAAACACCAGCCTTATCCTGCTGTACAATGATCCGGACCGGGTATTTGCTTCCCTTGATTTTTATCAGCCGGATATTGTCCATTTTTGCGAAATACTCACGGATAACCCGTTGCAGATTGCAAAGCCGGCGTGCCGCCGGCTGATTGCGCTGCAAACGGCTATTCGGGAAAAATTTCCTGAAATAAAGATTATGCGGACGATCCCCATTCCAGCCGGTGCGGCAGAAGCCGGCACCAATTATCTGGAGCTGGCCGCCATGTTCGGGCCGGTCAGTGATTTTTTTCTGACAGACACGGTGCTGGTGAATAGTGAAAAACCCGAAGACCAGCCGGTCAGCGGATTTGTGGGCATTACCGGAAAAACTTGCAGCTGGGCTGCCGCGGCCCGGTTGGTGGAGAAGAGCCCGATACCGGTTATTCTGGCCGGCGGGTTGTCTCCGGATAATGTTTACGCGGCAATCAAGGCGGTGGGCCCGGCCGGGGTCGATTCCTGCACCCTGACCAATGCCTGCGACGGTCAGGGCCGGCCCATCCGTTTTAAAAAGGACATGGCAAAGGTGCGCCGGTTTCTGGCGGAAACCCGGCGGGCGGCATCGGATCTCTGCTCCGGGAAGCGGTAAAAACATTTGATCTTCACGCCTTTTTTCAGGTATAAGCAGTTTCTTCTAACGCAACGAATTAAAACCATTTTAACAGGAGACAGCACACATGTATGAAAGCGGTGATCTTAAAAAAGGTCTGAAAATAGAAATTGACGGCGACCCCTATGTGATCGTGGGGTTTGAATTTGTCAAACCCGGCAAGGGCCAGGCCCTGTACAAATGCAAACTTAAAAACATGATTACCGGCACCCAGTTTGACCGGACGTATCGGTCCGGCGAAAAATTCAGCCCCGCCAACCTTGAAGAACAGGAAATGGAATATCTTTACAGTGACGGCGAGCAGTATTGTTTTATGAATTCATCCACCTATGATCAGATTTTTCTGGTCAAAGAACAGATCGGTGATGACATTAATTTTCTAAAGGAAAATACCGTCTGCAACGTGCTGTTGTTTAACGGCAATCCCATTGCCGTCTCCCTGCCGAATTTCATTGAACTGAAAATCGTGAAATCCGATCCCTGGGTAAAAGGGGACACTGCCTCCGGCAGCAATAAACCCGCCACCCTGGAAACCGGATACGAAGTGCAGGTGCCGCCGTTTATTGAAGAAGGGGAGATGATTCGCATTGACACCCGCACCGGGGCTTATGTGGAACGGGTGAAAAAATGAGGTAAGCGTTCACAGAGTACCGCATCTGCTTTGTTCCCGGGCATTTGAAGTACGACAAGTACGTCTTCGCGCCCGGCGCCTCGCATCTGCAGCACCCTGCAAACGCTTCCACGTCAATGGGTTAAGAAAATCTGAAAATGTTGACCCCGTGAACGGGTGAAGAAATAGGCGGAATTGGGCGGCCGGTTGAATTTATAACGATTGCCGCGGATACCAACCAACAGGCTAATTTTTAATCGAAATCCCTTAATTTTTTCTTGACAGCCCCTGAACGGATTTGATAATGAATGAACCTTCATTCACTGAATGAAGGTTCATTCATTATTCAGGGTTTTACGGGGTGCGTCATTAAAAAGCCGGACAAATCAAATAAATCCAATAACGATAAATACCACCAGATCCTCAATGCTGCCATAAAGGTGTTTGCGGAACAGGGGTATCATAAGGCCACCATTTCCCAGGTCGCCCGTGAGGCCGGTGTTGCCGACGGCACCATCTATATTTATTTTAAAAACAAAGCCGATATTCTGTTTAATTTTTTCAGCTACAAGACCCGGCGGGTGTTTGACCGGTTCAAGGGCGAGGTGGAAGAGGCCGAACACGCGGAAGACAAGCTCAGAAACCTGATCCGCCGGCATCTGGGAGAATTCCAGCGGGACCCGAACATGGCGGTGGTATTTCAGCGCGAAGCCCTTCAGGCCCGTTATATCGACGAGGCTTATATAAAGGATATCACCAAAATGTATCTGGATATTGTGGGGGATATCATTGATCAGGGGCAGAAGGAAGGCAGCATCCGCAAGGATTTTCAGTCCGGTCTTGCCAAGCGGTTTATTCTTGGCGCGGTAAATGAAGTGATCAATACCTGGGTGGTCACCGGTATTAAATATGATCTGGTGACCATGGCCGACCCCCTTGTGGATCTTTATTTCAGAGGTATCGGGGCGGGCGGCAGGGAGATGCAAAAAGAAAATTAGTCAAATATAAATTTATCAGGAATTGTATTTAAAAATTAAAAATTAAAAGGAGAACCGAAATTATGGCACAGCAAATTTCAGATCGGCGGGATATCGATTTTGTCCTTCACGAGCAATTGAATGTGGGGCAATTCAGCAAAAGTGAACAATACGCGGAATTCAATAAAAAAACAGTGGATCTGATTGTTTCAGAAGCACGCAATCTGGCCGTCAAGGAAATCCTTCCCACACGGAAAGAAGGCGACGAAGCCGGCGTAACATTTGAAAACAATGCCGTAACGGTCCCGGAATTTTTCAAAAAACCGTTTGAACTATTGTGTGAAGGCGAATGGACCGCCATGCCGGAAGATCCGGAATACGGTGGACAGGGCATGCCAAGATCCGTTTCCATGGCGGCAGCGGAGTATTTTAACGGCGCCAACTATGCGTTTATGATGTACTCCGGTCTGACCCATGGCGCCGGGAAATTGGTTGAAGCATTCGGTACAGACGAACAGAAAAAAACGTATCTCAAAAATATGTTCACCTGCAAATGGGGCGGCACCATGCTGCTTACCGAGCCGGAAGCCGGTTCCGACGTGGGCGCTCTGACCACCAAAGCGGTTCCCAATGGCGACGGCACATACTCCATCACCGGTCAGAAGATCTTTATCTCCAGCGGCGATCATGATCTTTGCGAAAACATCATTCATCCGGTGCTGGCCCGCATCGAAGGCGCACCTGCCGGCACCAAAGGCATCTCTCTGTTTTGCGTTCCCAAATACCGGGTTAATCCGGACGGCAGCCTGGGTGAGTTCAACGATATCACCTGCGTGGGTATTGAGGAAAAAATGGGCATCCACGGAAATGCCACCTGCACAATGTCCATGGGTGAAAAAGGCCAATGCATCGGCACCCTGCTGGGTGAAGAGAACAAAGGCATGCGCGCCATGTTTCTTATGATGAACGAAGCCCGCCTGCTCGTCGGCATGCAGGGGTTTGCCTGTGCCACCGCTTCTTACATGAATGCGGTGAATTATGCCAAAGAACGTATTCAGGGCCGCAACCTGCTGGCCATGTTTGAAAAAGACGCCCCCGGCGTTGCCATTATCAATCATCCGGATGTTCGCCGGATGCTTCTGAACATGAAAGTCTATATCGAAGGAATGAGAAGCCTTCTGTACTATGTGGCCTGGTGTGAAGACAAGGCCAACACGGTTGAAGATGAGAAAGAAAAAGAAAAATATCATGACCTGATTGAGCTCCTGATTCCCATTGCCAAAGGGTATGTCACGGACCGCGCGTTTGATGTGTGTAACGCCGGGATGCAGGTATATGGCGGGTATGGGTACATCAAGGAATATCCCCAGGAACAGCTCATGAGAGACTGCCGGATCACCATGATCTATGAAGGCACCAACGGTATCCAGTCCATGGACCTGCTGGGCAGAAAACTCGGAATGAAAAAAGGCAAGCTGGTCATGGACCTCATGGGTGAAATCATGGCGGTCACCGGTGCGGCAAAGAACATCGACAGTATTAAGGATTACGCCGTGAAGGTCGAAGAAGCCCTGAACAAACTGGGTGAGGTGGCCATGCATATGGGCAAAACCGCCATGTCTGATAAGGTGCTGAATGCGTTTGCCTTCTCTTACCCGTTCATGGAAGTTTGCGGTGATGTGGTGATGGCATGGATGCTGCTCTGGAGAGCCCAGATTGCGGCGGATGCGCTGGAAAAAGCAAAGAAAAAGGATATTCCGTTCTATGCGGGTCAGCTCAAGAGTGCCCAGTATTTCTGTAATACCGTTCTGCCGACCACCCTGGGCAAAATGAACGCGATTCTGGCAACCGACGGCGCCCCCATTGAAATTGATGAAGCCTCCTTTATTGGGTAACAAGAAAAAAAGTTACATGTTTTTCTGAGTATATGTTCAGGGGGCTTCAGTGAAGCCCCCTGATTTGTTTACAATGGAAAAGGCAAAATCCGTGTCTGCGGCGGGAATTTTGAAACCTGTGTGAAAATAATTTTCCCTTGACTGGTTTTTATTTTTCAACTAAAAATGAATGTTCATTCATAGTCAGTGGAAACGTTGCAGACGACCTGTGGTTTTAATTTTGTCTGTATGATATAAGATATTCAAATTATCTCTAATTTAATGATGAAGGGAGAAAAGGAACAAGCATGGAACCTGTATTAATTTCTCCGGCGTCGTTTCAACTTTTTGGTTTTATCCCGACAGTGATTTTTTCCGTATTGCTGCCGCTGGTGGGTGTGGGCCTGTTTACCTATATCATGGCCAAGCGTATTGCCCCCCTGGTTAAAGCCAATCCGGATTTCCGGTTTGACCGACCCAAGGAACGCATCCTCAACGTACTCAAAATCTGGCTGGGACAATACCGCCATCCGCGTTACATGATGGCCGGTGTTCTGCATATTATCATTTTTTTCGGCTTTCTGATTCTTTCCGTCCGTTCCACGGAACTGGTCATCAAAGGAATCAGTGAGGGCTTTGTCATGCCCGGCCTTGGCGGCACCCTGGGAGATATTTATTATTTCTTCAAAGACTATGCCGCCACCGCGGTTTTCTTTGCCGTGATCATCGCTGCGGTCCGGCGGGGGATTTTCCGGCCGGATCGCTATCATTACCCGGCATCCTATGGTCATGACCACACCAATGAGGCCGTGTTTGTCTGCCTTATTATTGCAACGCTGATGGTTTCCGAAAGCCTTTTTGAAGCAGCCCTGGTGGCGGCGGAAATACAGGCCGGCCACGAGGCCACTTTTCTGGCCCCGGGCACCCTGGCCTGGTTTTTCAAAAATGTGCTGCTGGACAATTCCACGGAAAGCCTTCAGACCTACCACATTGTTTCCTACTATGTGCATGATTTCACGTTTTTCTTTTTTCTCTGCTTTCTGCCGCTGGGCAAGCATTTTCATGTTATTACGTCCCTGTTCAATGTCTATTTCATGCGCCTGGACCGGGGCAATGTCCGGCCGGTGCGTTACGGGGTCAAGGATGAAGAACTGGATGATCTGGAAACCTTTGGTGTGAAAAAGTTTTCTGATTTCACCTGGAAGGATATTCTGGATTTTTACACCTGTGCGGACTGCGGCCGGTGCGCGGATCAGTGCCCCGCCAATACGGTCAAGCGGCCCCTGTCTCCCCGGTTTATTTCCATCAAAGGGCGGGATTATGCGTTTTCCCATTTTCCCCTTATGGGCAATTTTGTGCCCCAGGAACTTCTGGTCGGAGAGGGCGGGATTTATTCGGAAGATGAAATCTGGTCCTGCACCACCTGCGGGGCCTGTGAACAGGAATGCCCCCTGGGGATTGAATATATCAATAAGATTGTGGATCTGCGCCGGGGCCTGGTGGATGAGGGCAATGTGCCGCAGTCCCTTCAGAAACCCTTGTCTTCTTTGGAAAAACGGGGAAATCCCTATGGCAAAATGGAGAAAAAACGCGCTGACTGGACCAAAGAGCTGGAAGGTTGTGAAGTTAAAATCCTGGACAAGAAGACTGAAGCGCAAACCCTTTATTTTGTGGATTCCATCAGCTCTTTTGATGAAAGAATGCAGAATGTGGCCCGGGCCACTTCCAAAATCCTGTGCGCGGTGGGCGAAGATTTCGGTATTTTGGGGAAAGAGGAAAAAGATTCCGGAAATGAAGTCAAGCGGTTTGGGGAGGAAATGCTTTACCAGTCCCTGAAAGCGCACAATATCAGCGCCATTCAGAAATCCGGGGTCAAGAAGATTGTCACCGCGGATCCCCATGCCTATAATTCACTGAAAAATGAATATACCGATATCCCGCCGGTGGAGCATATCAGTGAAGTCGTCACCAAAGCCGTGGCTTCGGGCAAACTGAAACTCAAAGGGGTGACGGAAGAAGAGGCAGGCAAGATTTATACTTATCATGATCCCTGCTATCTTGGCCGTCACAACGGGTTGTATGATCCGCCCCGTGACGCCATTGATGCCATTCCGGGCATCCGCCGGGTGGAAATGCACAAAAGCCGGGACCGTTCCTTCTGCTGCAGCGGCGGCGGGCTGATGCTTTTCTATGAACCGGAAGAAGAGGAAAGAATGGGCGTTGTCCGTGTGAAACACGCACAGAAAGCCGGGGCCAACGTGATTGTTACGGCCTGTCCGTTCTGTCTGGTAAACATGGAAGATGCCATCAAGGTGGCGGGTCTTGAAGGAAAAATGGAAGCCATTGATCTGGGTGAGCTGATTGCCGCCCACATTGATAATTAGCGGTTTATAGCTTGTGGTATTGGCAGGCGTATTTATTTGATGGGCGAATAAACGTCTGGAAATTTTATAATAACAGATAGGGTTGGAGGACGATATGGAAATTTTAGTGTGTGTGAAGCGTGTTCCAGATACCTCGGAAAACGAGATCGAAATCAACAGCGATGGCAATGACATCGAGCGTGATGATCTGGTTTACTCGGTAAATGAGTGGGACAACTATGCGGTGGAAGAAGCGATTCAGATCGTGGACAAGGTCGGCGGTTCCGTAACCGTCGTAACCGTAGGCGATGATGAATCTGAAGAAGTACTGCGCCGTGAAATGGCCATGGGTGCCAACAACGGGTTGCTGCTGACCGATGATGCCTTTGAGGGATCTGACGGCAAAGGCATTGCAACCATTCTGAAGGCGGCCGTGGAAAAAGGCAAATACGACCTGATCATGACCGGTGCCCAGGCGGATGAAGGTGCGGCCCAGGTGGGCGGCATGCTGGCAGCCATGTTGGATTATCCCTATGCATCGCTGGTAAACATGATTGAGCCCGCTGAAGGCAAGATGAAAGTGGGCCGTGAAATTGAAGGCGGCAACCAGGAAATTAATGAAATTGAACTTCCCTGTGTTCTGTCCATTCAGACCGGTATCAATGAGCCCCGTTATGTGGGTATTCGTGGTATCCGGAAAGTCGCGTCCGTTGAAATCCCGGAGCTCAGCGCATCAGATCTCGGTCTGGATGCCGGCGCTGTGGGTGAAGGCGCGGCAAAGGTGAAACGGGTTGATTACTTTGTGCCGGATATGGGTGACGGCGCTGAAATGCTTGAAGGCAGCACAGAGGAAATCATCGCAAAACTCATTGATTACTTAAAAGCCAAGGGAGGGTTAAAATAATGGCCGACGTTTTTGCATATATCAAACATGCTGATGGTGTTGCCGATGATTCCGCCTTGGAACTGTTCGTGGCAGCAAAGAAAATTGCGCCGGATGCTCCGGTGACCGCTGTTGTTACCGGCACAGGGGCGGACCTTGATAAAATCTGCGGTGAAATGGCAGGGGTTTATAATGCCGTATGGAAAATTGACAATGCCGCACTGGCGTATCCCAATGCTGAAGTGGTGCGTAAAGCACTGGTCAATATTCTGCCGGCGGACAGCATTGTGCTGCTGCCCCATGATACATTCGGCATGGACTTAGGGCCTGGGCTGTCCATTAAAATGGATTCCGCTTTTGTTGCCGACATCGTCGGTTTCGACGGCATGGACGGCGCTACCCTGAAAGTGGTGCGTCAGGAATTTTCCGGTCAGGTCAGCACCCATGTGAGTTGTGATACTGCCACCGGTGCCGTATTGAACATTCGGCCGGGTATTTTCCAGTATGATGATTCCAAGGCCGGCGGCGACGTGACGGACAAATCCGGTGATGCCGGTGATCTGAGCGCCAAACGGACATTTGTTGAAGTGGTTGCAGCCGAAGCCGGTGATGTGGATATCACCAAATCCGAAGTGCTGGTTTCCGTGGGCCGCGGTATTGAAGATGAAGACAATCTTGAAATTGCCTTTGATCTGGCCGAAGCCATGGGCGCGGATGTTGCCTGTTCCAGGCCCATTGTGGATGCCAAATGGCTGGAAAAATCCCGCCAGGTAGGGACATCCGGACAGACCGTCAAACCCAAGGTGTACCTGGCCATGGGGATTTCCGGTTCCTTCCAGCATCTGGGCGGCATCAAGGGAAATCCTTTTATTGTTGCCGTGAACAAAAATGCCAAAGCCCCGATTTTCCAGGTGGCGGATGTGGGGATTGAAGCCGACATCCTTGAGTTCATTCCCGAACTGACGGAAGCCATTGAAAATCTGTAGTTTTTAAATTACATCCCTGTTGAACCCCAAAACCCCGGTGACTTTGCGCGCACCGGGGTTTTTTTGTCTGCGCTTTACCGTGCAGTCCAACCGGCTTTTCTTGATTTCCTGATAATATGTATTATGATGAAGGTATCATTGCAGGAGTTGAAAAATACAGAGGCATAAATGAAACAGACCCATCGCGTGGAATTTGAAAAACCGGATCTTCCCGCCCTGACCCGCCAGCATACGGTGGTGGACATGCATTTTCATTCCCGGTATTCCGACGGGCTGAATTACGTGCGGAGCATTGCCCGGCGGGCGGCGGATTTCGGCATCGGCATCGCCATGACCGACCATAACACCATTAAAGGCGCGCTGCGGCTGGAGGGGTTCAAGGATTTACTGACCTTTCCCGGCATAGAGGTGACATCCCGGGAAGGGGCCCACCTTCTGGTTTATTTTTATGATATCCAGACCCTGGTGCGGTTTTATGAAAAAGACATTCAGCCGTTTCTGGGCAGGGATGTCATGAGTTCAATCTCTCTTAAAATGGCGGAAATACTCGCCCGCGCCAGAGAATACCACAATCTTATTATTTTTCCCCACCCGTATTGCGGCGTTTATACCGGCATCTGCAACGCGTTTTTTTCAAAAGACCAGCAGGCCCGTCTCATGGATATGGCAGACGGTGTTGAGGTGATCAATGCCGGCAACATGAAAAAGTGGAATCTTCAGAGCACGGTGCTCGGTTTTAACCTGGGAAAAGCCATGACCGGCGGCAGTGACGGCCATAATCTGTTTCAGATGGGCCGAGCCGTGACCGTCGCGGATGCCCCTTCCATGAATCGGCACGACTTTCTGGATGCGGTAAAACAGGGCAAAACCCATGTGATGGGCAAAGAAACACATTTGTTCCAGAAAGTCACCAGCAACAGCTATAAAATTCGCAGCAGCATTAAAAATTCCCCCAATGCCATGGAAAAAAATGTCCGGTACAGTTATTCGGTGATTCATTCCAAATCCCGGCAGGTCAAAGATTCGGTGCAGCGGCGCTTAAACGGCCGGTTTCGCCGCCAGGGGTAACTACAGGTAGGCCGAAAAAAGCCACACCAGCGCATCCCGCAGTTTTAAAATAAACGGCCGGTTTAAGATGGAGTCAAGGGATATTTCCGTTGACCGCCGGATCTGCGTTTCAATATGTGCCGCAAGGTGTTCGGTTATTTTCCGGTCATAGACTTCCACGGTCAGCTCAAAATTCAGGCGCAGGCTCCGGGGATCCAGGTTGGCGGAACCGATCTGCGCATATTGCTCATCCATGACAAAAAGTTTGGTGTGGACAAAGGGCGGTGGCTGATAAAAAATGCGCACCCCCCGGAACAAAAGCTCCGGAAGCATATTGGTGCCGGCCCATTTGATATAGGGCAGGTTGTTTTTGACCGGAAGCACCACACTGACCCGCACGCCTCTCAGGGCCGCCGTCTGAAGGGCGGAAATCATTTCCGGCGACGGCAGAAAATAGGGGGTCATGATCAGAATCCGTTCCCGGGCCGTGGAGATGGCCCCGATGAGAACCGTGGCCAGGTTGTTCATGTTTTCGTCCGGCCCGTCGCTGATGACCCGGCAGACCGCGGCGCCGGCCTTTACCGGCAGCGACCGGGTGGGGGCCAGCGGTTTTCCGGTGCAGAAACTCCAGTCTTCAATAAATGTCTGTTCGAGTTGCATCACCACGGGTCCGGCGAGCTGAAAATGCATGTCAACGGCTCTGGAAGGATTGGCTGTGTTGTCCGCCAGGTGCCGGTCCCCGATATTCATGCCGCCGGTAAATCCAATCTGTCCGTCCGCCACCAGAATTTTCCGGTGATTGCGCAGATTGATGTGAATCGGCGGCAGCAGCAGCCGGGGCGGCAGAAACCGGGCCACTTTCACGCCCTGTTTTTTAAGGGCACTGCCGGCCCGGGGCAGGGAATAGAATTCGCCAAACCCGTCGATGATGACCCGGACATCCACCCCCCGGGCCGCGGCCTGTCCCAGGGCATTGATGAATTTTGTGCCGGTGCCGCCGGTGTCGAAAATATAGGTAATGAGATAAATGCTGCGGGTGGCGTTTTCAATGGCATGCAGCATGGCCGGATATGCGGCTTCGCCGTTGTGCAGGGGGCTGATGTGGTTGCCCGCGACCATGGGGAATTTGCTGATGGTGTCCGAGATTCTGGCCACCTGCACATAGGAGCGGGGCAGGTTCAGGCCGGTACAGGATACGGCTGCCAGACGGTTCACGTCTTTGCTTTCACGAAAAGCGGTTTTGGCGGCCTGTCGCTTGTCTTCCAGCTTGCGTGCCCGGGTCTGAACCCGGTTGATGCCGAACAGAAAGTAAAGAAGCGGTCCGGCCAGGGGAAATACCAGACACACCGCCACCCACCCCAGGGCGGAGGAGGGAATTCGCTGATGCAGGAGCGCGTGCCCTGCGGTGGTCAGGGACAGGAAAATACTGAGAGAAACAGACGCCCAGTTTAAGATTTCCATCGAACCCTTTTAGATTTCATAGGTTGACACCACCGGGTCCCGTAAAATCAGGTCAATGGCCCGGGCTGAGGTTTCCGCGGCATCAGGAAATACCTGGCTGATATTGCGGATGTGCCGGAGGTTGTCCGCGGTTCTGAAAATCAGCATGGCCAGATTTCCTTCCGGCATTCTGGAAATTTTAACCACTTCTTCCCAGGACGCGCCCCGGGCCCACAGATACAGGGTCACGGCCGGCAGGAAATAAAGAATCGGCGCGGCGAATTCGTTTTCAACGAGTTCCCTGGCAAAGGGTTTCAGGCCCTGGTCAATTTTTATAAAGGTTTTGTACAATGTTTTGGGCACCAGGGTGGTGTCTGTGGTGTCATCGTCAAATTCCCGTTCATTGACAAACGCCGCCATGATGGCTGCAAGATAGGCCGGGTTGGATCGGGGGAACAGGTTTTTCCGGAATCCTTCGGCCACCATCAGGGGATGATCAATTCGAAGCTGGGAAGTCCATTCACCGTCCCCGGTCAATGTGCCGTCGTCGGTAACGTATTCTTTTTCTTTTAAAAAGTCAAGATGATGGAGAAAATCCTGCCACAAAATTGTCGCGTCTGGGGTACTGTTTGGGGCATTGGCCGGGCTGGCAATTTTTGCCGGCCCTCCGGAGGCGAGCTGAAAAGCGGCAAAGGATTTTTTCAGCAGTTCTTTCACCTGGTCCGGGGAATGGGACAGCAGGAGATTAAGGGTCATGGAAAAATTGATCTTGATCTGGCTGAAAACATCCGTGGGGGGTGCGTTAAAAAGGGCTTCCACCAGGCGCAGATCCATGAACCGGCCCGGAATTACCGCGCAGAAACCAATGTTGTCCATGCCCCGCCGGCCGGCCCGGCCGGTCATCTGGTGAAATTCCGTGGCCGTGAGCGGCATGAAATCCCGGCCGTTGAACCGGTCGGAGTTGAGAAACAAAATGGTCCGGGCCGGAAAATTGACGCCTGCGGCCACCGTGGAGGTGGCAAACACCGCATCCAGCAGGCCTTCGGTCATCAGGGTTTCAATCACCAGTTTCCAGACCGGCAGCTGGCCGCTGTGATGGGCCCCCACCGCATGCTCCCGGAGATAGTGCATCTGCTTGTGGTCCGCCACATGGGGAACCGCTTCAATCAGTTCATCAATCCGGCGAAAGCGCTGCTCCCGCCGTTCCGGATTTTCCTCCCGGGGGCACATGGCCGCCAGCACCAGGGCATGATCACAGTCGGCCCGGGATTTCAGGAAAAAAATAGACGGCAGGAGCCGGTAGGTTAACAGAATGTTTAAGATGTCTCCCATGGGTGGCAGCTGCCGGGAGCGCATCATGCCCGAGGAATGTTTGACAGCGGCAAATTTCTGGACTTTTTTGTAAAGCCGTTTTTTGGCCCCCGGTGTTTTATTTTCCGTCAGAAAGGGAAACAGGGTGCCGGAAGGATGGAGAAACAGGGGATACAGGGGCACCGGCCGCTCGGTTTCCTTGATCACGGTGCACGTATTATTCCGGATGGATTCCAGCCATCCGGCGATCTGATGGGCGTTTCCGATGGTGGCGGACAGAAGCAGCAGGGGAATGCGCCGGGGAAGATAAATCATGGTCTCTTCCCATACCACGCCCCGTTCTTCATCCCCCAAAAAATGGGCCTCATCCAGAATGACAAAATCCGTGTTCAGGTCCTGGCCCCGGTGCATGGCATCATAGAGCTGATTTCTCAGAATTTCCGTGGTGCCCACAATGATCGGCGCATCCATGTTTTCCTTGCGGTCCCCGGTGAGAATGCCCACGTTTTCCGCGCCGAAAAGATGGGCAAATTCGGAAAACTTGGCATTGGTCAGTGCTTTTAACGGCGATGCATACCAGGCTTTGCCGCCGCCCTCCACCGTTCGGGCAATGGCCTGTTCCGCGATCCAGGTTTTTCCGGCGCCGGTGGGCACCGTGACCAGGCAGTCGCCTTTTTTAATAGCTTCCAGAGACTGCACCTGAAACGGATCCGGTGTGAAGGGTTTTTCTTCGGGCACCCCGATGTCCGCAAAAATGCGTTTTAACTTGGCGTCTGACCCGGGTTTCAGGCGGTGAACCGGCCCGGATTTTTTGGAAACTGAGGGCCGGCGGCGATGGTATTTTTTCTTTCGGTAATCGGTCATCAGAGATCGGCGATCATTGACTGAACAATGGCGCGGGATTCCGATTCCACGTCAAAGGGGGCCATGTCATTGAGGTCGGCTTCTATGAGGGCATCATCATAGGGAATAAATCCCAGAAAAGGGAATCCGTCCAAATGTTTTTTTAAAAAAGCCTCATCTTTGGGGCTGCGGATTTTATTGCCCACCAGCGAAATGGCAGTCAGGCCGATTTCGCCGGCCAGCTTATTGATATGCCGGGCCGTGTCAATGCTGCGGCTGCCGGGTTCCACCACCACGATGAGCCGGTCCACCGCCTGGGCCGTGCCCCGGCCCAGATGCTCAATGCCGGCTTCCATGTCCATGACCACCACTTCATCCCTTTGCAGAACAATGTGCGTAATCAGCGCCTTTAAGAGCGTGCTTTCCGGGCAGATGCACCCGGCCCCGCCTTTTTTAACGCCGCCCAGGCGCATGAGCTTGATATTCTCAAACCGGGCGGACAAAACGTCCGGCAGGTCGTCCACTTTGGGGTTAAGTTTGAAAAATCCGCCGATGGTGCCGGGCTTGGCCTCGGTCCGCTCATAGGCCAGATCTTTCATCTCGGCAATGGGAACGATTTTATCTGAATTGGGAATACCGATGGCCGCGGCCAGATTGGCGTCCGGATCGGCGTCAATGGCCAGAACATGTTTGCCGTCCGCATTAAGCGCACGTATAAAAAGGGATGAGAACGTGGTTTTGCCCACCCCGCCTTTTCCGCTGACTGCGATTTTCATGATGTTGTCCTTGTGTTGATATTAGCTGAAGGGGCAAATCCCCCGGTAAAAATAGATCATTACGATTATAATCATTTGTGACCAAAAGGCAACCGCCATTGCCTGCGGTCAGCCGCGGATCTGCCGGAAACCAGCCGGTTTGGTGTTGTTATATTTGCATTGATTTTAAATTTTTATATTTATAACATCTGTGCGTGATCCGGGCAAGGAGTTAATCTGAAACTGAATCCGGGAAAAATCTTATTGAACCAGGGTTGTTTGATGACACAAGAAGCATCTTTTGACAAAAACAGCAAACCAGCACCCGGTTTGCCGGAAATTCTGGCCCCTGCCGGAAGCCGCCAGAGTTTTCTGGCGGCCCTGGCGGCCGGGGCGGACGCGGTGTATTGCGGGCTCAAGCATTTTTCCGCGCGCATGGCAGCGGAGAATTTTGCCACTGGAGAATTGGCAGCCTTAATCCGGCTGGCCCATGATCAGGGAAAAAAAGTCTATGTTCCAATCAACACGCTGATCAAATCTGATGAGCTGAATGCCGCGGGCCGGCTGCTGGACCAGCTGAACCGGGCCGCGGCCCCGGACGGCCTTATTGTTCAGGACCTTTCCATGATATCCCTTGCCCGGCAGACCGGGTTTGCCGGCGAGATTCACCTGTCCACCCTTGCCAATGTGTCTTTTCCGGCGGCCTTTGAAACGATCCGGCAATTTCCGGAAATCCGGCGGGTGGTGCTGCCCCGGGAGCTGAGCATTGATGAAATCAAAATGATGGCTGCTGCCTGCCCGGCCGGGCTGTCGCTGGAAGTATTTGTTCATGGGGCCCTGTGCTATGCTGTTTCCGGCCGGTGCTACTGGAGCAGCTACATGGGCGGCAAAAGCGGGCTCCGGGGCCGCTGCGTGCAGCCCTGCCGCCGGGTGTACGAACAGGACGGCCAAAAAGAAAAGTTTTTTTCCTGCCAGGATTTTTCCGTGGATGTGCTGACCAAAATCATCACCTCCGTGCCCCAGGTGGCCGCTCTCAAGATCGAGGGCCGGAAAAAAGGGGTCCATTATGTGTATTATACGGTTTCCGCGTACCGCCTGTTAAGAGACCACGCAGATGATGCGGCCGCCAAAAAAACCGCTCTTGAATATCTGGCGTATGCCATGGGCCGGCGCACCACCCATTATAATATTTTGCCCCAGCGCCCCCAGAATCCCATTGATATCAGCATCCGCACCGGTTCCGGGCTCATGGCCGGCAGCGTCAAAGGCGAAGGCGGCAAACCCTATGTTATTCCCAGGGAAGCGTTTCTGGCAGGTGACATGCTGCGCATCGGCAATGAAGAAGACCCCTGGCACCAGACCTTCCGGGTGGGCAGATATGTGCCAAAACGGGGAAAGCTGTTTTTGAAATTTGCATCCGGCCGCCGGCCCAGAAACGGCGCACCGGTTTACATTATTGACCGCCGGGAACCGGAACTTGAAAAACAGCTGCACCATTTTGAAAATCAACTGGCCCTTTATCCGGAAAGTATTCAAAAGGCCTCGATATTTCAGACGACGCTGCCGCCGGCATCAGCCCCTAAAATCGTGTTTCAGGAAATGCGGGTGTACCGGAGCATGCAGGGCGCCAAAAAAAATGCCCGGGACCTGACCGGGGTCTGGCTGTCATCGGATACGCCCCGGGTGATGGTCGGAGACCGAAAGCGCACCTGGATCTGGCTGCCCCCGGTGGTCTGGGCTGATGATCAGGCAAAAATACAGGCCCTGGTGGAAGATGCCCTGAAAAAAGACTGCCGGAATTTTGTGCTGGGCGCTCCCTGGCAGACGGGGTTTTTTCGCAATTTCAAAAACCTGACCCTCTGGGCCGGGCCGTTTTGCAATATCGCCAATGCCTTGGCCATTGAAAATCTTGCTGCCATGGGAATTTCCGGCGTGATTGTGAGCCCGGAGCTGGGCCGCACTGATTATGAATCCCTGCCGTCAAAAAGCCCGCTGCCCTTGGGCATGGTGGTCTCCGGCAACTGGCCCCTGTGCGTATCCCGCATTGTGGCCTCAGAATTAAAAACCGGCCATCCCTTTACCAGCCCCAAAGGGGAGCAGGCCTGGGTTCGGCCTTATGGGTCCGATTTTTGGGTATTTCCCAACTGGCCGGTGGATTTGACCGCAAAAACAGATGACCTCAAAAAAGCCGGCTATAAACTGCTGGTGCATTTTTTGGAGCCGGTCCCCAAAAAGGTGAACATAAAAGACCGGCCCGGCCTCTGGAACTGGAAAATCGAACTCACATGATTATTCATGTGGATATGGATGCGTTCTATGCGTCCGTGGAGCAGCTGGACGATCCCGCGCTTGCCGGAAAACCTGTGATTGTGGGCGGCACCTCCGGCCGGGGCGTGGTGGCGGCGGCCAGTTACGAAGCCCGGAAATACGGGGTCCGGTCCGCCATGCCGGTATTTCAGGCAAAAAAGAAATGCCCGGCCGGTATTTTTGTGCCGCCCCGCCGGCACCGGTACAAAGACGTGTCCCAGGCCGTCATGGCGGTGCTGCACACATTTACGCCGTTGGTGGAACAGATTTCCATTGACGAGGCGTTTCTGGATATCTCCGGGTGTGAAGCCATTTTCGGACCGCCCCGGGAGATGGGGCTTGCCATCAAGCACAAAGTAAAAGAAACCGTGGGGCTGAACTGTTCCGTGGGCATTGCGCCGTTGAAGTTTCTGGCCAAAATCGCCTCAGACATGAACAAGCCGGACGGCCTCACCTATGTTGCGCCGGATGCGGTGGATGATTTTATTGCTGTGTTGCCGGTGGGAAAAATTTCCGGGGTCGGGGAAAAAGCCGCCCATGCATTGAAAAAAATCGGAATCAGCACCCTGGGGGATGTGAAAAAATTTCCCGTGGAAAAACTGGTGTCGCTTTTGGGAAAATACGGTCACCGGCTTCATGAACTGGCCCATGGCATTGACCGGTCCGTTGTTGCCCCGGTCCGGCCGGTGAAATCCGTAAGCACGGAAGAAACCCTGGCCGCGGATATTTCTGACAAGGGAAAGCTCAGGAAATATCTGCTCAAACACTCTGAAGACGTGGGCCGGCAGCTCAGGAAAAAGGGTCGCAGGGCCCGCACAGTGACGCTAAAGATTAAATATTGCGATTTCAGGCAGGTAACCCGGCAGACCAAACTTTATCGGCCCACATCTGCTTCGGAAACCATTTTTCAGGCTGCTGCCGGGCTTCTGGAAAATTTTTTCCTGCACCAGCCGGTACGCCTGATCGGCGTGGGGGCTTCCGACTTGGATGATCCGCACCAGGCCACTCAGATGACGCTTTTTGCGGATTCTGACACCTCTTTGGAAAAATGGGAAAAAATCGGTCCGGTGGTGGACGGCATTGCGGAAAAATTCGGCCCGGAGGCTATTACAAAGGCCGGGTTGACCGATCCGGACAAACATTGCTGAATCAAATTGTTTTTTAAACTGCGGGTATGGTATATTACCCATTTAATCGCTATCGGGATCGGTATCGAAATCGAAATCGAAACAGGTAACGATCCCGATCCCGATCCCGATTAAGGGCAAAAGGTCTGGTCCTATGGGCCAAGATTTTTATTAACATGGAACCAAAAGGAAGTTAAAATTATTATGTCCAGCCAGAATACCTTTGAAATTGAAGACAAATATATGGCCCCGTTTTTTGTGAAACAGAAAATTTCCATTGACAGAGGAGAAGGAATTTTTGTGTGGGATGAGGACGGCAACCGGTATATGGATTTTACCTCCGGGTGGGGCGTTACCTGCATCGGCCATGCGGCCCCGGTGATTACGGAGGCCCTGGCAGTTCAGGGCAAAAAAATGCTCCAGAACCCCAATTCCGGGCTGACCTATTCTCCGGCCCGGGCCGGCCTGCTGTCGGTTCTGATGAAAGTGCTGCCATCCCATCTCACCCGGATCTTTTTTTCCAATTCCGGCGCTGAAGCCAATGACGCGGCCATCAAGCTGGCCCGGAAAGTGACGAACCGGCTGGATGTAATTTCCACCCACCAGAGTTTTCACGGCCGCACCATCAGCACGGCATCTGCCACGGGCCAGGCCAGTCACCGGGAAAAATTCAATCCCCTGATGCCCAATTACCGGTTTGTGACCTATGGGAATCTGGAAGAACTCGAAGCTGCCCTGGATGAAAATGCGGCTGCTTTTATCATCGAGCCCATCCAGGGAGAGGGCGGGGTGCATATTCCGTCCCGGGAGTATCTCAAAAAAGCCCAGGGCCTGTGCCGGAAAAACGGCACCCTCATGATCGCGGACGAAGTCCAGACCGGGTTCTGCCGCACCGGTCCCATGTTTGTCTCCGGCCACCTCGGCATTGAAGTGGATTTTCTCACCATGGCCAAAGGCATTGCCGGCGGGTTCCCTTTTGGAGCGTTCGCCATGACCGAAAAAGTAGCCCAGGCCTTTGAAATCGGGGATCACGGGGGCACCTATTGCGGCAATCCCTTGGGATGCGCCGTGGCTCATGCCGTGATACAGTATCTGGTGGAAAACAAAGTGTCTGAAAATGTGGCCCACATGGAAACCATTTGTCTGGAAACCATGGGGCAGTGGAAAAACCGGTTCCCGGCTGCCATTGTCGACATCCGGGGCAAGGGGCTGCTGCTCATGGTGGAATTTGCCACGCCGGATCTGGCCGGCAAGGTCAGTGACGAATGTCTGAAACAGGGCCTGTTTGTTCGCCAGACCCAGGGCATCGGCATCCGGGTGTTCCCGGCCCTGAACATCCGGGAAGAAGAATTAAAACAAGGCCTGGCCATTATGCAGACCGCCATTGAAACCGTGGTGGGGTAAATGTTTGGTATCTGATCAAATTAACTCAAAAAGAAAGGAAAAGTTGATGAAATTTTCGATTTTGTTTCAAAAAGTGCTGTTCAGGGGGCGTTTTGGGAAGCATCATTTAAAAGGTAACTTTTTCTTTTTATTAATGCTGTCAGCCATTATATGGGTATTGGCTTATTCATCCCATTCCGAAGCCGCCTGTCAGTGGACTGGAGAATGGCAAATAACAACGGTTAGCTCTGGCGAGTATTCAGGGGTGGTGACGATTACCCAAAATGGTGCCTCCATAACTATACCCGGCAACGATATCTTTACGAATGGCACGATTTCAGGTAATACAGCGCGTTTTTTTATATGCAGCACTCAGAACGGAGAATGCGTCAGGCCGGGTCACTATGTTTGGGTGATGCAGCCGGACTGCAACCATTTTACGGGATATTGCGAATGGGAAGACAAAGGAGAGTGCATCACCACTTTCAGCGGTGTGCGTCTTGGTTCCAACCAACCGCCTGAAGTAACGTTGAGTTATTCTCCCATCCAGCCTTCTGCGGGAAAAATTCTCACATTTAACGCGGACGCCACTGATCCTGATGATGATGAATTGAGTTATGAATGGTATATTGATGATTCCCGACAGGCCGGCGCGGGACCGGAATTTAAGTGGACAAGTCCGTCAACGGGTGAGCACAGCGTAAAGGTTGTTGTCTCTGATAAAAAAGGAGGAATCGCTGAAGACAGTGTGACCTTTGAGGTCGAAGAAGCATGGAGCTATGTCGTGGACCCGGGGATTCAGGAAGGGGATGGGACCCATTTGGCGGTTGTTCATAAGGTTTATATCAATGGGGAAGAATTGGAAGACATTGAGACAACCAGGCTTTATGGCGGCTCTCAAATCGAAACCGGCCCGGGTGTGGAGATCGTGATACGGGATGCGGGGGGCGCATGGACAAGAATAAAAGAAAATACAACCTACGAAGTGAAAACGCAGCAGCCGGAAAAAGAAATTTCCCGATTGGAAGTTTACGGAAGGCTTCTTAAAGGAATATGCAGTTTTTATAGACCCCCGGGTTATGAAGGATATAAAAAATTTCAGGTCGAAACACACAGGGCTATTACATCACCAAAAGGCACTGATTTTTTGGTATCGCATGTTTCGGATGTCACCACAGTGAAAGTGGAAGAAGGCGTGGTTGAAGTGACAAATATTGAAACAGATGCCCTTAGTATCCTTGAGGCGGGAGACCGCATTTCCATTGGAGATGATAAGGCTGAATATTACAGAGATCTGGATGGCGACGGTTTTGGCGATCCCGCTGATTTTTTGGAAGAAGAGTATCAACCCGCTGGATATGTTGCCAACAGCACTGATTGCGATGATTCAGATATGTCGATCTATCCCGGTGCCATCGAAATCTGCGAAGACGGAATTGATCAAGACTGCGACGGAAGCGATTCGTCTTGTTCGAACGTTGAAGCCCCCATCGCTCCGACCGGTGTTTTTGCAAGTGACGGTACAATATCCGGCAGGGTTCAGGTGACCTGGAACGTCTCTATCAGTGCGGAAAGCTATGATGTGTATCGGGCCGACATGCCCGCCTGGACCGGAACCACCCCCAGGCGAATTGTTTCCTCCGTTGCCGGTTTGTCTTACGACGACACCACTACTGTTTCCGGAAACCGCTATTATTACTGGGTCAAGGCCCGAAATGAAGGG
>JAABSH010000033.1 GCA_011390465.1 Desulfobacteraceae bacterium | reverse complement strand
TCGCTGCTTCAGCGTACGCCAAGTACGCATCATTGCTCGGGATTTGCGCGCCTCGAATTTGGAGCTTTTTTCTTTGCCGTCGAAATCCGACTTTTTACGGTTGCATCAAATAATTAAAGATTAAACAGCGTTGCGGTATTTTCGCCGCAGATCTTCTGCTTTTCCCCTGTCGTCAACCCGGCGGCGTCCATGTCCCGAAAATAGCGTTCCGGTTTGATCAGGGGAAAATCCGTGCCAAACAGAATTTTGTCCAGACCGGCCATGTTTTTTGCCGCCTGATATATCTCCGGAGTATATAAAAACGGGGACGCCGCTGTATCGTAATACACATTTGCCAGGGTGTCCGTGACTTCCTTTTTCAGCAGGGTATAAAAAAAGATGCCCCCGCCCCAGTGCGCCAGGATCAGTTTATTGTCCGGAAAAGTTTTGGCCAGCTGGTAAATCTGGGCCAGGGTGTTGGGGGTTTTCCCGGGATACAGATGCCCCACCGGCTCATTGGTGTGAATCATCACCGGCGCATTTTTCTGCCGGCACAAGGCCATGATCGGCGCCAGCCGCTCCAGGGCGTCCGCTTCAATGCCGGACTGATAAAATGCCAGCTCGCCCACACCGGACATGCCGGCCGCCAGACACCGCTCCACTTCCGCGGCCGCCCCGGGATCATCTGCATCCACGCAGCAAAGCCCGATGAGCCGGTCCGGGAACCGGGCCACCCCGTCGAGGACCGCATCATTATTCTCCTTGTAATAGGCCGGTTTTTTCCATGGAAATCCAAACGTGACCGACTTGTCCACGCCATACTCATCCATGAAATTCACCAAATCATCAGCTGTGATCAGGCGGGATTTGGGGGAGTCGTACAACAGCCGGAACGGGGCCTCTCCGTCAAAATACGCTTCCCGGCCGGCGCAGACATTTTTCGAAAATATATGGGTATGAACATCAATTATCATTATCTTCCTCCTTGAATCTGCTTTGCAGATGCCGTCTGAATTTCCCTTGACGGCATCCATGAGTCTATTTTATATTTTTTATAATATATCTCTTAAATGATGCAACCGTAAAAAGTCGGATTTCGACGGCAAAGAAAAAAGCTCCAAATTCGAGGCGCGCAAATCCCGAGCAATGATGCGTACTTGGCGTACGCTGAAGCAGCGGGGGATGCAGCGCAACAAAGAATTTGGACTTTTTACAAAGCCGTCCTTAAATGAATACAAACCCTTAACAAGGATCTGAGCCATGAGCATGGGAACATTATTTACGCATTTTGAAGAACCCGGCACCGTCAATACTCAGCAGACCCTTGAATTTGCCTGTGATCGGGGCAAAGAACTGGGATTAAACGAGGTGGTGATTGCCTCCACCACCGGAGAAACCGCGTATAAGGCCATGGAAATTTTCAAAGGGTTTAAAATTACAGCGGTCACGTATCATTGCGGTTTTCGGGAGCCCTTTCAAAAAACCATGAAAGAGGATGTGAAAAAAGACCTGGAAGCAGAAGGGGTGCGGGTGGTGCAGGCGTCCCACGCGCTCTCCGGGGTGGAACGGTCCATTGCCAAAAAATACACCGGCAGCTACCCGGTGCTGCTCATTGCAGACACGTTAAGGCTGCTCGGTCACGGCACCAAAGTGGCGGTTGAAATTGCTGTCATGGCCGCAGATGCCGGAACCCTGACCGGTAGCGACATCATCTCCATCGGCGGCACTTCCAGGGGGGCGGATACGGCCCTGGTCGTCAAACCCGCCCACCAGTCCAATTTTTTCGACCTCCGCATCCGGGAAATCATCTGCAAACCCAGAAAATTTTAAGTTTTCGCCATGCTGTTTTGCAGGCCTGCGCCATGATAGAACGTCATGTGGTTCTCATCCATCCGGAAATTCACTGGAACACCGGCAATATCGGCAGAACCTGCATTGGTGCCGGAGCCTGCCTCCACCTGATCGAACCTTTGGGCTTTTCCCTGGGCAGCCGGGAAGTGAAACGGGCCGGACTGGACTACTGGCCAAATGTGAACCTTTCAGTCTGGCATAATTTTGCGGAATTTGAAACCCGATGCCTGACAGGACAGGAAAAAATTGTTCTGTTTTCCAAAACCGGAAAACATCCCCTCTGGAACCTGCCCAAACCCGAAAACCTGTATTTAATTTTCGGCTCTGAAACCCGGGGCATTCCGGAAAATATCCGGCAAAAATTCAGCCATGACGCCACGTTTCACATTCCCATCACCCGCCACATCCGAAGCCTGAATCTTTCCACTTCCGTAGGCATTGCACTCTATGAAAGCCTGCGCCGGCTGCCTGATTTTCATCAATATGCCCCTTCCAGAGCCAATCCCTGACCCTGCCCCGGATAAACCGGAAAAGTTAAACGTGAGAATGCTTGAAGTGCATCATGGCAAGGCATGATTATGGTTTTTATCGGCATTATAGGCATCCAGAATAAACGGCATATGGGATTCGGCCAGCGCACAGGCCTGATCCGCCATTTTGTCGGATTTATGAAAATCCGTTGGCAGATAATTTGAAGGCGCCAGATCAATAAGATAATCCGCATGCCGGCTCCGGTCGCAGCCTGCCCGCCAGAACAGCAGAAACAAAGATCGCATCAGATCATTGGCCCGGCCGATGGTCTGGCCGGACAGCCAATTGACCACCTGGTTTTTGGATATCGGTTTCCTCCGGGAGGGACTGGACGGAATCACGTTGGATGCCACCACGAAATCGGCCCCGGCCTGTCGGACCACGGAGGCCGGGACATTATTGGAAACCCCGCCATCGATATACCGGAACTCCCCTTTACAGACAGCCGGAAAAAGACCGGGCAGGCCGCAAGACATTCTGACGGCTGAGGCAACGCTTCCTCTGGTAATGATAACCTCGTTTCCGTTGTGAATATCCGTAACAATGGGATAAAAAGGAATGCGGGTCTCGTGAACCCTTAGATTTCCGATAACCTGCTTTATCATCCATTGAAGCGGATAAGAATTGACCAGACAGGACGCCGCCACCGGCGTAATCAGCCATTTCCGGCGCAGCATCTCTTCAATGGCCGCTATGCCGCCACCGGCATAAAAACCGGCAACCATCGCACCGGCTGAACTTCCCGCCACATAATCAATGGGCATGCCATGGGCAATCATTGTGCGTATCAGGCCCACATGGGCGGATCCCCAGGCCGCGCCCCCGCCCAGAGCAATGCCCACGCTGCGGCCTTTAATAATCCGGACAATCCGGCAGCAGGTTTCACCAATAGAATTATCCGCATTCGTCAAAACATCCCATGTTTTATTCCGCCAGAATCCTTCGGCTAAGCCGTGATCGTCAAAAAAACGAACCTCATGGGGGACAACACCGGATAGGGTATCACCCGCTGCCCTGTTGCCAAGACGAAATGCCTGGATATGAAGCTGCCCCCATCGTTTTTCAATGGCATGGGCGGATTTACGATCATCAGAAACGGTTACAACGGTATCCGCACCTTTGAGTGCTTCCCTGCAAGGCTTTTGCCAAGGGGATGCAATCACAATCTGTTGGACTTTTCCGCGCAACCGGCTCAAAAGAACTGCCAGCTGCCCGGTATTTTTGGGGATTAGAACCTGAAACGGCCAGGGTGTCGGAGTTTTTGCCGCTTTAACCCAGAGACCGCCGATATTTTTCTTTTTAGTGGCAAAACCAAGACGGGATGCGGTGTGGTCCCAGCCAAAATCAATCAATACGGTTTCACAGCCCTGTTCTCCATTCTGTTCAATGCCCTGGCGTCCAAGAACCCCTGCGGTTCCATAGGCCAGGACAGCCGTTTCCTGCTCCAAGGTGGTGCCGGCAAAGGTGATTACCTGGGTATGAACTGTTTTGGAAGTCCATTGGGGGGCGCGCTGCTTCTCCACTGCCCGGCGCATCCGGGGATGCTGCTGCATGTAGGCGGCAAAGGTTGCGCCGGGAATGACCAGAATTTCGCCATCCTCATCCATAAAGACATCTGCGGACCGGGGCTGGGCATATAAAACCGACCATTCACCAAAAAGAAACCCCCTGTCTCCGGAGGCAAGCGGAAGCCCTTTTCCGGTTTCTTCAGGAACACGGATGGAGACTGCACCGCTCACCACCACGTAAACATCCTGATCCTTTTCCCCGGCCCGGATGATCCGGGTATCGCGATGAACTTTTCGTATTTGGGAGGCCTGCAGCAGGTAATCAATACCACTCTGATTAAGATCCCGCAAAAGCATTGGCATGGCAAGAATATCAGACAGTTCGCCGGCCCGCTCCCGGATGGCCATTAAATTTTCAACATAGTGTCGCAGGGATTCAAACTGCTGCAAAAAATTTTTCAACTTTGGGGCAGAAAGATACAGACAGCGCGCAGGGCTGAGCGCCCGGACATCCGCAATGGTGGCGCTTTCAAGGAGAACAGAACGTTCGCCGATCAAATGGCCGGGACCCAGACGGACCCCTCTGGAGGATAACTTGCTTTCTGCGGAAGGAACCGTTACCGCGACTTCTCCGGAAACAATAATATTAATGCCCTTCGGAGGGCTGCCGTTTTTGATCAGTACCGCGTTGGCGGCATAATCGCGGAGTGTCATGGCGCTTAGAACCGCGTTCTGCCCTTCTGTATCCAGATAAACAAAAAAATTGGAATACAGCAGCCAATCGCACCCCATGTCCAGCAACTTTTCCCGATCCATCATTCACCATACCCCGCATCACAGTGCCTTGCACTTGCAAAAACCATCAGGCAAAAATCACAACCACTTCATTGCTTTCGCCGCAGCTGTGGGTAGAGGTTTTTCCGGATTGACAGATCAAACGCTGCATCTTTTCATTGGAGGATAAAATATCCGCCTTGAATCCGCGAATTCCCTTTGATTTGGCATATTCCATCATGCGCCGGTGAAGGGCGGACCCCACGCCCCGGGCCTGCCATTCCGGCCGGATCATGTAGGCCACTTCCCCGAGATTGTCCGTCTGATCCACAAAATAGCAGGAACTGCCGATGACTTTTTCATTTTCCCGGTCTCCGGTAACCGCGATAAACGCCATTTCGTGTTCGTAATCCACATTGCAAAGATGCTGTGCCTTGGCTTCCGTAAGAGATTTAAGATGGGTAAAAAACCGGGTATACACATCTTCCGGCCGCAGGTTGTAAAAAATATCCTGAAGCCCCTGCACATCACTGGCCCGGGACGGCCGAATCAAAATCCTTTCACCGGTTTTTACTAAAATTTCCCTTTCTTCGGCTTCCGGATACGCAACCCGGCTTTTTAAGGTCTGGGTGGTGCGCAAATACCCAAGGCGGATGGCCTCTTGCAGCAGCCAGGGCCGGAAGTCGGGATGGGCAATTTCAATCAGGGCCAGGGCCCGTTCCTGGATGGATTTGCAAAACAGATATGCCATGCCGTATTCCGTGATCACATAATGAACATCAGAACGGGCAATGGTCACGCCTTCTCCTTCCCGCAGCAGGGGCCGGATGCGGGATTCTTTCCCATCATCGGTGGTGGCGGCCAGACAAATGATGGGTTTCCCGCCGGGAGAACTGGCAGCGCCCCGCAAAAAATCCGGCTGGACAGATACCCCGCTGTAAAATTCCCCGTCAAACTGATCCGCGCACACCTGGCCCATCAGATCCACGGCAAATGCCTGGGTAATGGAGACCAGTTTATGGTTGGCAGCCAGAATATCAGGCCGGCAGATGTAATCAATGGGTTGAAAACTAAAGGAGGCATTGTTGTTGACAAAATCATACAGCCGGCGGGTGCCCATGCAGAAACTGGTGACCACCTGGCCATGATGGTTGGATTTTTTTTCACCGGTAACAACCCCTTTCTGGATCAAATCCACCAGGGGTTCGGTGATGACATCGGAATGAATGCCCAGATTCTGGCGGTTGGAAAGGTATTTCAGCATTTCATTGGGAATTTTGCCCAATCCGATATGCAGTGTCGAATCATCGCTGATGATTCGGGCCACATAACGGGCAATCTGCTCGGCAATCCTGCCTGCGGGATTATGGACATATTCCGTGACTGGTGTCTGCACCGGCACGAAAAAATCAATTTTCTCCAGCGGAATGGCTGATGCACCGTGGGTAAACGGCATGTTTGGATTTAATTCCGCAATAACCAGTCTGGCATTCAATGCCGCGGCAAGGGTGATGTCCACGGAAACGCCCAAGCTGACGTTGCCGTGAACATCCGGCATGGAAACCTGAATCAGGGCCACGTCAACCGGGATTTTTCCCTGTTCCATCAAAGCCGGAAGATGGGCAATGGAAACAGGGATATAGTGTGCTTTTCCCTGCTTCACGGCTTCCCGGTCATCACTTCCCACAAAAAAAATTTTATGCTGAAAACGGGTTTTGGGTTTCCCGTCCACCATGGGTATGGCGCCGCTGGCCAGAAAATGCAGCAATTTGACGTCATCAAGGGGTTTGTCCAGCTGTTCCAGGGTTTCCACCAAAAGCCGGGGAGTGGCACACGCGCTTCCCACAAACACCCGGTTGCCGGATTGGACATGGGAAAGGGCGGCTTCCGCGGACACGGTTTTGGCCGCGATTTTTTCCGCAATCGCCGCATCAATTTCCGGATTGATTGGTATCGTTTCCATGGGATAGCTCCTTTCATCTGAAATACAAATTTATCCATATGATTTACTCAATCCGAAAATTGTCTTTCCAGGAAAGACCCGGTCAAGCCGTCAAGAATTTCTCCCCTCAAAACGGTCAAATCCCTTATTCGGGCAAACCAGAGATAATTTTAATAAAGCACCCCGAACCCGAACCGCCGGAGCCACTGCTGTTACCCAAAGACATGGGCATAGGGGGCGTGTCGCTGTTCCCATTGTCCGCGAATGCCGGCCGAGCATGATCAAACAGAGTGGCTATCATCTCTTTTCCCGTGAAAACGGTCCGGGCAAACTGTCCGGCCTGGGACGCCACCGGAAAAACCAGCGTAATATTTTTCTTTCGCGCCTTCACCCATGCCCCTTCATAGGGCTGAAGCACATAATATTCCGAACCTTCAGAATCATAGCCCCCCGCCTCCCATCGCCAGATCCGTTTGTCAATATACGCATTATTCTCCGGCAGCATGGATACGGGCATGGGGCCGTAAATAATATTTCCGGCACCATCGGTTTCCACAATTTCCAGATCATACCAGGCATAATAAGCGGTGTTGGGGCTTCCGATCATATTCCAGCCATTGCGTGTCTCCTGATCATAATCCAGGGGCAGATAAAAATCCTGATCCGTGCTGACAAAAACACCGTCCATTTCCAATGACAACCCGTTTCGGGCCAAAATCCAGTAAGCCCGGCCAGGTTCGATCCCAAAATCAGGATACTCTGTATACTCACCGGTCAGGGGGTTATAAATACCTGCCTTGAAATCATCGGTTTCTATTTCTGCGCTGGCAAGCCCGTTGAACTGGGTCGCAAACGGATCATTGACCGGCCACTGAACAAAGGACATCAACTTGTAGTCGCTGATCTCCGTGCCCGGCGGCACCGGCGGAATATTGTTGTCTGAAATGACAATCCCGGAGATGAATGCACCCCATTCTGACCAGGCGGTAAGCTGGCTGCCGGCATCCATATATCCGACCCGCCACTCATACCGAATGCCATTTTCAAAAACATCCTCAGATACATGCGCCGTCAAATCCACAGATGAACTGAAATCATAAAAAATATCCGTTTCTGAACACCGTTTTATCTGCCACCGCGACTGCATATGCCTATCTCCTTCGGTATCGTGGTAATCACCGGCCTGAAGGACAACGCTTTCAGGAGCCATCACTTCATTGTCAACCGGGTGAATGAGGGCAGGCACATCCGGCGGCATGTTGCCGGCAAAATTGGCCGTCACGTAAATATCAGTGGTTATATTTTCAATGATCAGCGGGTTTGTCATCCCATCCGCATCCCCTGACCACCCGGTAAATTCAAAACCGACATCCGCAACTGCCGTGACAGCTTGGCTGTTCTGCCCATGATCAACTATCTGGGCGGTTTCACCGGAGATAGAGCCGCCAGTGGTGGCGAAAAACACCACGTTGTAGGTATTGATCTCAAAATTTGCATAAATTTGCATATCTGATGTTACATTGGTTATATCTAAAGGATTTTCAGCGCCGGTATGGTCTCCGGTCCAACCGGTAAAATGATAGCCATCACCTGGAATGGCGGTCACACTGGCAACATCACCGCCATGGGCAACCGCCTGTTGTGTCGTTCCGCTGAGATCCCCTCCGGCAGCGCTCTGGATTGTCACTCGATACGCTTTTACGCTGAATTCCGCCGTAACGCTGATATCTCCGGTCACGTTTTTATCCTGACGCGGATTTTGGGTGGAGGCATCGTTCCACCGCACAAAATCATATCCCTCAGCCGGATCAGCTGTCACTGACGTGCCGTTTTTACCGTGATTCACCGTCTGCGGGCTGGTTCCGATAATTGTACCATTGGGTCCGGCTGTGTAAGTCAGCGTATAGGAATTGGCTGCGAATTCCGCTGTCACGGAAAGGGAACGGGTCACATTGCTGTCAGTCCGCTGATCGGCCATAACCCCGTCGCTCCACTGAACAAAATGATAGCCTGGGGACGGCACTGCTGTGACAGCCGTGCCGCTGCCGCTATAATACACGCTCTGAGATGTATTGCCGCTCAATGATCCGTGAGAACCTGCATAATACATCAACGAATAAGTGTTTCGTGAAAATTGCGCTGTCGCAGAGATTTCTTCCGTCACATTCACATCTGTCCGGGGATTGGCGGTGGATCCGTCGCTCCATTGTGCAAAAGAATATCCTGTATCCGCTACCGCATTTACGGACGTTCCGTCTCCGCCATGGACGACTGTCTGTGGATTTTCCCCGACGATTGCGCCGTTGGCCCCGGATGTGTATACCAGAGTATAGTTATTGATCGCAAACTCCGCTGTCACGGAGATATCTCCGGTTACATTTTTATCTTTCCGGGCATTATCCGTGCTTTCATCGCTCCACTGCACAAAATGATATCCGGTGTCTGCTTCCGCTGTCACTGCCGTGCCACCGGCTCCATGTTCCACTGTCTGAGACCCATCCCCCTTAATCGTACCATTCTCACCTGCTGTATAGGTCAGGACATAATTGAAATATCTGAGATCGGCTAGAACCGTGGTATCTGAAAAAGGCATATAGATCATGGTAGAAGCTGCACGGCAGTCAAAAATCGTGGCATTTTGTCCCAGCCACTGCACAAAATACTGCCCATCAGGGATTGTAGCGTCAACATCCACCATTGCGCCAGGCACATAACTACCACTGCCAGCCCCATTATGCACCATTAAGGTATGTTCAGCCTCTCCCTGAAGCTTATATGTTGCCGTAATTGCAATATCTGCTGACGGCATATATAAACTGGTTTCCGGTAAAGTCACATTCATCAAATTTTCAGTATCGCCCGTCCAGAGATCAAATACATATCCCTCAATCGGTGGGGCAGCCTGCAAAAACACAAGATCCCCCGAAGAATAACTGCCACTCCCGGTCCCTTTGTTTACCGTTACTTCATATTCAAGATCTTCCTGAAGCACGTAGACCGCATTCAGCTCAGTGTCTGAGGAGGGCATATAAAAACTGGTTTCTGACAAATTGACATTGGCCAGATTTTCTGTGTTTCCTGTCCATTCTTTAAAAATATAACCATCCGGCGATGGTTCTGCTGTCACATTTACCACCTCACCGGCAAAGTATTTGCCACTGCCGCTTCCCTGATTTACACTAAGTGTAAATGGCTCATTTTCCGGATATTTATAAACAGCTGAGATCGAAACATCAGTGTCCGGAATCTGAGCAACCGTATTGGGCAATCTTGAATTAGCTAAAATAAAAGTGTCGCCCGTCCATTGATCGAAAACCATATTGCTTTGCGGCACATCCGCTGCTATGGCGACAAACTGTTGAAATTGATAATTGCCGGATCCATTGCCTGATTCAACCATTAGCAGATGCATATTGATTGCGAATTCCGCTGTCACGGAAATATTGTCCGTCACATTGGTGTCTGTCCGGAGGCTGGCGGTCGATCCGTCGCTCCATTGCACAAAATGATACCCCTCATCCGCAACCGCCGTCACGGATGTGCCGTCCGCGCCGTGTTCAACCGTCTGGCTCGCTTCTCCCGTGATTGATCCGTGAAGACCCGCCGTATAGGTCAGTGCATACGTATTAATCGCAAATTCCGCGGTCACGGAAATATTGTCCGTCACATTGGTGTCTGTCCGGAGACTGGCTGTCGATCCGTCGCTCCATTGCACAAAATGATAACCCTCATCCGCAACCGCCGTCACGGATGTGCCGTCCGCGCCGTGTTCAACCGTCTGGCTCGCTTCTCCCGTGATTGATCCGTGGAGACCCGCCGTATAGGTCAATGTATACGTATTAATCGCGAATTCCGCGGCCACGGAAACATTGTCCGTCACATTGGTCTCTGTCCGGAGCTTGGCTGTCGATCCGTCGCTCCACTGCACAAAATGATAGCCTGCGTCCGCAACTGCCGTCACTGATGTGCCGCTGCCGCCGTGTTCAACCGTCTGGCTCGCTTCTCCCGTAATTGATCCGTGGGGGCCCGCCGTATAGGTCAATGCATACGTATTAATCGCGAATTCCGCGGCCACTGAAACATTGTCCGTCACATTGGTGTCTGTCCGGAGGTCGGCTGTCGATCCGTCGCTCCACTGCACAAAATGATAGCCTGCATCCGCAACTGCGGTCACTGATGTACCGTCGCCACCATGATTCACTGTCTGGCTCGCTTCTCCCGTGATCGATCCGTGGGGGCCTGCGGTATAGGTCAATGCATACGTATTAATCGCGAATTCCGCTGTCACGGAAACATTGTCCGTCACATCGGTCTCTGTCCGGAGGCTGGCTGTCGACCCGTCGCTCCATTGCACAAAATGATACCAGGCATCCGCAACTGCCGTCACTGATGTGCCGTCCGCGCCATGTTCAACCGTCTGGCTCGCTGCTCCTGTGATCGATCCGTGGGGGCCTGCGGTATAGGTCAATGCATACGTATTAATCGCGAATTCCGCAGCCACTGAAACATTGTCCGTCACATCGGTCTCTGTCCGGAGGCTGGCTGTCGACCCGTCGCTCCACTGCACAAAATGATAGCCTGCGTCCGCAACTGCGGTCACTGATGTGCCGTCCCCGCCGTGTTCAACCGTCTGGCTCGTTTCTCCCGTGATCGATCCGTGGGGGCCCACCGTATAGGTCAATTTATACGTATTAATCGCAAATTCCGCGGCCACTGAAACATTGTCCGTCACATTGGTGTCTGTCCGGAGGATAGCTGTCGATCCGTCGCTCCATTGCACAAAATGATAACCTGCATCCGCAACCGCCGTCACTGATGTGCCGTCGCCACCATGATTCACTGTCTGAGGACTGGGGCCGGTGACTGTTCCGTTCGCTCCGGCTGTGTATGTCAGGGTATACTCGGCAACTGCAAATGCTGCTGCTACAGAAATATCGCGGGTCACGCTTAAATCTTTACGAGGGTTATCAACAGAGCCATCGCTCCACTCGTAAAACGCATACCCAAAATCTTCTGTTGCAGTGACCGGGGCGCCATCCTGTCCATGACGTAAGGATTGGTAAGATATATCCACACTGCCATTGTCACCGGATGCATAATGCAAATCAAAGAGCATCTGCCCCAGGCACTGGAGCCAGGGGAAATCATTATCCCCCATCTCAACAGCCCAGGTATTTGTAAAATCCCATTCCACAAAATTGGACTGCACTCGCATTTCCGTTGACGATAAGGCATTTCCACCGCCGGAACTGGACTGGCCGCTGGTTTCCGTATTCCAGTAGCTGCTGATCACTGTTCCAGGATAAACCATTCCGACAAGGCCACCGATATCGCCGACTCCTTCTACAAAACCGCTTGAATAACAATTTTCAATGGTTCCGGAATGATTTTTCCCCGCCAATCCGCCGATATGGTCGCCCGTACCCGTGACATGGACGGCAGCATAACTGTTATCCATCTGCCACCCGTTATAACCCACCAGGCCGCCGACACCGCCGGTGCCGCTGCCATGGCCGCGAACTGTCCCGGTAGCTGCGCAAGCTGAAATGATGCCGCCATCGTTCTTGCCCGTCAGGACTCCAACAGCATCATATCCATTGATATCAGCATCTGTGATGATAAGATTGCGAACCTCCGCTCCGTCTCCCAGGTATCCAAAAAAGCCCACAAAATCCTGCCCCGGCCGATCAATAAACAATTCACTGATTCTATGGCAATTGCCGTCAAAAACACCGACAAACGGATCAGTGGGCGTGCCAATGGGAGTCCACCCGGGTGTTAATTGCCAATCGCCAAGCGAAATGTTTGCGTCAAGCCTGAAATGACTGTCTGGATAATTATCAACCGCAGCCAGTTGATCCGGTGTTGTTATGCTAAATGGGTCATCTGAAGTACCAATTCCACCGTCAAAAGGACTGAAAACGGCGGTCACTGAATACGCGGTATCCATCGTAACGGTCAACGGATTGTCTGGATACCTGTTTGTCCCGCCATTCACTATCCAATAGGCAAACGTCATGAATCCGCCATCGGTAGCCGTCAAAGCAATAACCTCATCCTGAACAAAAGAAGCTGCACAGACAGTCGCCGGGCAGTCTATACCGGCAGGGTCTGAAGTCACCGTTCCGGCATCGGAAGGATAAATTTCCGTTGTCAGGCTATAGGTTATTGTAAATATGGCTGTTACCGATATATTGCCCGTCACATTGGTGTCTGTCCGGAGGTCGGCGGTCGATCCGTCGCTCCATTGCACAAAATGATAACCCTCATCCGCAACCGCTGTCACAGATGTGCCGTCCGCGCCGTGTTCCACCGTCTGGCTCGCTTCTCCCGTGATTGATCCGTGAAGACCCGCCGTATAGGTCAATGCATACGTATTAATCGCGAATTCCGCTGTCACGGAAATATTGTCCGTCACATTGATGTCTGTCCGGAGACTGGCTGTCGATCCGTCGCTCCATTGCACAAAATGATAACCCTCATCCGCAACCGCTGTCACAGATGTGCCGTCCGCGCCGTGTTCAACCGTCTGGCTCGCTTCTCCCGTGATTGATCCGTGGAGGCCCGCGGTATAGGTCAATGCATACGTATTAATCGCAAATTCCGCTGTCACGGAAATATTGTCCGTCACATTGGTGTCTGTCCGGAGGTCGGCGGTCGATCCGTCGCTCCATTGCACAAAATGATAACCCTCATCCGCAACCGCCGTCACGGATGTGCCGTCCGCGCCGTGTTCAACTGTCTGAGGACTTGTTCCAATGACCGATCCGTTCGCTCCGGCTGTGTACGTCAGGGTATACTCGGCAACTGCAAATGCTGCTGCTACAGAGATATCATGGGTCACGCTTAAGTCTTTACGGGGATTATCAAAAGAGCCATCGCTCCAGCCGTAAAACGCATATCCAGAATCCCCTGTTGCAGTGACCGGGGCGCCATCCTGTCCATGACGCAATGACTGGTAAAGCATATCCACACTGCCATTATCGCCGGCTGCATAATTCAGGTCAAAGAGAACCTGCCCCAGGCACTGGAGCCAGGGGAAATCATTATCTCCCATCTCAACAGCCCAGGTATTTGTAAAATCCCATTCCACAAAATTGGACTGCAATCGCATTTCCGTCGACAACAAAGCATTGCCACCGCCGGAACTGGACTGGCCGCTGGTATCCGTATTCCAATAGCTGCTGATCACTGTTCCTGGATAAACCATCCCCACCAGACCGCCGACATCGCCGACTCCTTCTACAAAACCGCTTGAATAACAATTTTCAATGGTTCCGGCGTGATTTTTTCCTGCCAATCCGCCGATATGGTCGCCCGTACCCGTGACATGCACGGCAGCATAACTGTTATCCATCTGCCACCCGTTATAACCCACGAGGCCGCCGACACCGCCGGTGCCGCTGCCATGGCCGCGAACTGTCCCGGTAGCTGCGCAAACTGAAATGATGCCCCCATCGTTCTTGCCCGTCAGGACTCCAACAGCATCATATCCATTGATATCAGCATCTAAAATAAGTAAGTTTCGAACCTCCGCTCCGTCTCCCAGGTATCCAAAAAAGCCCACAAAATCCTGCCCCGGCCGATCAATAAACAATTCACTGATTCTATAGCAATTGCCGTCAAAAACACCGACAAACGGATCAGTGGGCGTGCCAATGGGAGTCCACCCGGGTGTTAATTGCCAATCGCCAAGCGAAATGTTTGCGTCAAGCCTGAAATGACTGTCTGGATAATTATCAACCGCAGCCAGTTGATCCGGTGTTGTTATGCTAAATGGGTCATCTGAAGTACCAATTCCACCGTCAAAAGGACTGAAAACGGCGGTCACTGAATACGCGGTATCCATCGTAACGGTCAACGGATTGTCTGGATACCTGTTTGTCCCGCCATTCACTATCCAATAGGCAAACGTCATGAATCCGCCATCGGTAGCCGTCAAAGCAATAACCTCATCCTGAACAAAAGAAGCTGCACAGACAGTCGCCGGGCAGTCTATACCGGCAGGGTCTGAAGTCACCGTTCCGGCATCGGAAGGATAAATTTCCGTTGTCAGGCTATAGGTTATTGTAAATATGGCTGTTACCGATATATTGCCCGTCACATTGGTGTCTGTCCGGAGGTCGGCGGTCGATCCGTCGCTCCATTGCACAAAATGATACCCCTCATCCGCAACCGCTGTCACAGATGTGCCGTCCGCGCCGTGTTCCACCGTCTGGCTCGCTTCTCCCGTGATTGATCCGTGAAGACCCGCCGTATAGGTCAATGCATACGTATTAATCGCGAATTCCGCTGTCACGGAAATATTGTCCGTCACATTGATGTCTGTCCGGAGACTGGCTGTCGATCCGTCGCTCCACTGCACAAAATGATACCCCTCATCCGCAACTGCTGTCACAGATGTGCCGTCCGCGCCGTGTTCAACCGACTGGCTCGTTTCTCCCGTGATTGATCCGTGGAGGCCCGCGGTATAGGTCAATGCATACGTATTAATCGCAAACTCCGCTGTCACGGAAATATTGTCCGTCACATTGGTGTCTGTCCGGAGGTCGGCGGTCGATCCGTCGCTCCATTGCACAAAATGATAACCCTCATCCGCAACCGCTGTCACGGATGTGCCGTCTGCGCCGTGTTCCACTGTCTGGCTCGCTTCTCCTGTGATTGATCCGTGAGGGCCCGCAGTATAGGTCAGGGTATGCATTGTCCTAAGTGTTTCATAGCATCCGATATCAAATTTACCCCCCTGCGGACGTGTTGCAGCCAATATATCCTCACTTACAACGGGAGAAGTTCCCACGGTGCTGAAATCTATGCAGGTGGATTCCGCCTGAAGCTGAAAATCTCCCACGCCCGCATCGACATACAACGGATCATCATAGATGTCGCCCGCGGGCGGGACGGCGAAATTCTGATAATAGGCTGTGCCGCTGGGGCCGGTGTTCCAGATATTGTTTCGCGTCACGGCCGGGTCCGCAAATCCCGACGTATTTGCAATGCCGTAAAGTCCGGCCCTGGTGATATTGTTGTACTCGATCTCTGGTGTACCGCCGCCACCATAGAGAGTATCCACATCGATCTCAATGCCGGCTTCCGCAGCACCGTCAATGGTATTATGAAATATTAACGGTGCAAGCGTGCCTATGACATCTGAAAACTGGGAGTATTCGATTTCCAGCATTATGCCGGCACGCATAGTGGATGCGGTAAAATCTCCATACATCAGGTTATTCCAGATTTTCGGAGATGCCGTGCCGCCATCCTCAGCCAATGCCACCACTGCTTCAGCATTATCATAGAGTACGTTTTTAAAGATATCCGGGCTGCAATTGACGGCTTCAATCCCAAATCCGTCGTATCCATTCAACTCATCCGCCTGGTGACCAAAAATCGTGTTGCCGATCACCTGGTTTCCAGACCCAACACCCACAAGCCGAACGCCGGCTTCCTGGAAATAATCCCCTCCCGGGCCTGATGAGTAAACGTCACTGCCCTGAATCAGGTTGTTGACGGAATCGGGACCGTCAATATAAATTCCACATATGTTATAGGATGGATTGCCATTATCATAAATCGAGCCCCGGTTGTTCAGGATCTGATTGCCGGAACTCTCATAAATGCTGATCCCATGGTACAGATTATTGAAAATTTCACAATTATTGCGAATCCGGTGATTTGCCCCCTGGCCAATGTAGATGCCGTCGTTTGAGTTTTCATAGATCCGGCACGCATCAACGATTATCCCGGTCGCCGTATCAATAAGAATTCCACGGGTGCCATTCTCGTATATCTCACATCCGTTTTGGATGGTGCAGTCGGCACTGGCACTCCAGGGATCACCTCCCTGCTCAATTAAAATTCCGTTCATTGCGTTATTGCGAATAATACAGGCATCCACGGTGCAATTCACGGCCCCGCCCATGTGAATGCCGTTGGCGGCAAAATTCTGGATCTTGAGATTCTGGATCTTAACGCCTGTTGCCGGCCCTTGAACGTCGAAGCCGTCGTACCACCCACCCGTCGTTCCACCGGTGCCGTCCACAATGGCCCCAGTTCCGGCGGCGATGATGGTCAGATTGCTCTGGGTAATATTCAGATCCAAATCCGGCTCGGAACCGCCGGTCACTGTATAGGTCCCGTCCGCCACATTCAGGGTATAAGTCCCGGGCTCGCCGCCGTTGATCAACGTGATGGAATTATAGAGAGTTTGCCAGGCGGTACTCCAGGAAAGGCCGTCTTTGGCGTCGCTTCCATTTGTGCTGTCCACATAATAGGTGCCAGGCATAATGGGAATGGACGATTCAACCAATGAAAAAAAACCCAGTTCAGCAAACGCCGAGGAATCAGCGTCTTGGATGCGCACCACCCCATTCACCGTTGGTGTTCCGGAAGGGATCCATGAAAACAGGCCGTCATTTTCAGTGGCAGCAATTTCGATCCAGGACGTTGCAGAGGTTCCTCCGCCATCTGTTGAAAAAGAAATAATAACAGAACCTACGAATGTCCCCGGGTCCCATGAAATATTCAGAACATCTCCCATAGAATATTGCCCGCCTTGCACAGGAGAGAATATCACGAGTTCTCCGGATGAGGAAAACTGGCCGCCGCGAACGGCTCTGACTGCGTTGAAATTGGCTTCTTTATCTGCTGAACTGGCACCCCCTGTTGCAAAATTTACCAGACGGGCGTTACTGGCATCTGATGCATCAGTTGTTGACGTCCAGTAAGAAGCAGCAGTTGATGGAAAAATTGTGAAATCAATGGCCGGGGCGAATGCCATAAAATTAACTATCGATCCCAGCTCATTAAAATTGGGCAGGCGCCAGTCACTATAGTCATCAAGCACCAGGCCCTCTGCAAGCGCCAGGGCATCTTGCCAATCGCTAATAGGACCGCTGCTCCTCTGCCACATCAGACCTGTTGCCGTATCCGTGACCGTATTGTCAACATTGACCACCATTCGCCCGGAGGTGGTGCCGTCTTCAAAAACACCCGGTGTTTCTCCGTGAACGGCAAGCACTAGCCAGTTCCCGGTTTTGCTCATGCTCCATTCAGTGCCGGAACCCCCAAAACCTGCAAGCCATGCATAGTTAGAATCGTTTGCGTCGGTCGTGGATGACCAGTATAAAGATGTATCATCAACCCAAAACCAAGGATCAATGGCTGGGCCAGACCTGCCATGGTCAATTAAATACCTGAGTTCTTTGATGGTGGGGACCCGCCAGTCAGTGAAGCCGCCAAGGGCCAAATCTTCTGCGTATGTGTCTGCAGATGTCCAGTCATATTTATCACTTACGTTACCAGCTGTTTTGAGCTCCCAGATCAGGCCGGTGACATTGTCCCGGGTCATGATCCACGGGCCGCCGTCGTCAATATGATCGGCGCCTGGATCCAATTCCACTCCTCCTGCTCCCAGCTTGGTATAGGACCGGGGATGCTGGGGCTGGTACTGGGAATCCTGGCCGTAGAAAGGCGCGCCGGGGTCCGGACAGGTTTTTTCACCGGTATTGTCATAACAGGCCGTCTGTCCGGTATCCGGAATCCCGGTGATGGTGCTGACCGGGGCCGGCGCAGAAGGATATTCATAAACCCCGATGTCATACCCCGCGCCCTGGGGACGGGTGATACTGTCGTGGTCGAGGGTGACAGATGATAAAGGAATCACATCAATGCAGGGGGAAGCGACCCCAAGATGGTAATCGCCCGTCCCGCGATCAATAAAAGCGGGATCCTGGGGCGGGTCCAAATCATTTGGCCCGGCAGAACACCCTAAATAATTATATTCCAGATTATTAAAGACATCATTATAATCAATCACAGGGATGCCGCCTACATTGTAAATCCCCTTATATTCGAAATTGCTGATGATGTTGTATTTAATCTCAGGGCTGGTGGTCCCGGACTCACTGTAAATGTAGATGCCGTATTGCGCGCCGCCGTCGATGGTGTTGTGGTAAATGATAGGGGAAACCCCATTGCCGCTGGAATTGAGCAAATAAATCCCGTCAAAAACATCTGGCAAAGATGAGTTGCTGCGATAAATGAGGTTGTTGATAACACTAGGGGCAATGTTATTTGAATAATTTCCCTCAATGATGACACCGGTCCCGTTATCCCTCAGGGTATTTCGTAAAATCTGCACATCCGCGTTATTGGTGTAGATTCCACAGGCACTGCCAAGAACATGGCCATCAATTTCGTTCCCCTCCACAATATTTCCATCGCCATCTCCTTCCACATAAACACCCTTTTCCTGGGCAGGCTCTGCGTTCACGGAAGAGTAGATGCGATTGTTGACAATTTGGTTGCCATGGGCCGGATAATCGGAATATCCGGAAATGGATACACCGATACCAGGAGACTCGACCGTTCCATTATCATAAATGGAGGCGCTGTTGTCCCGCACTTCGTTATAGCTGCTGTTGCCGATATACACACCAGCATATCCATTGTGAAAAATTTCGCACCCATCCTTGACCGCATTGTAATCGCTTGGGGTATAGTCAAAATAATCCATGCCGATATTCACGCCGCTGAAATCATTGCCATGAATACGGCACGCCGCCACCACACAATTGGTCGCGCCCCGCATATTGACACCGGAGCTGCCGCCTGTCGCACAAAAATTCTGAATGTTCATATCCCGGATAGTGACATGATCCGCCCCTTCAAGGATGAATCCATCCATCCAGTCGGGGCCATAAGGACCGGCACCACAAACCGTGCCATCAATAATGGTAGCATTCTTTCCAACCCCTTGAATGAGCACCCAGGACTGGGTGATGATCAGCGGCTCATCCGGCTCCCAGTTCCCCGGGCAACAGTCGGCCGAATAGGTACCCGCCGCCACATGAATGATATAAGGGGTGGATTCAGTGCCAGCCGTACCGTTGTTGATGTGATGGATCGCCAGATGGATATCCTGCCATGGCTCTGCTTGGGTGCCCAGACCCCGCCAGGTTTGGTTGGCGTCGACATAATACTCTCCCGGAACATATGTGGGGTGGTTACCAGAATCATTAGGGTCAGTATCTTCTTTATCATGATACCCGTCTCCATCCGTATCCCATTCATCTGGGTCGGTCCCGTTAGAAATCTCATCCACATACGAGTATCCGTCCCGATCTGCGTCCCCGGTCTTTTCATAGGCACCCATATCGTAAAGGCCGCCTGGCGGATCATGGTTGTCGATTCCGGTAATATTTATAGGTCTTGATTCCAGTAGCAGATCATCCACGACCGGATCAGGAAAACTAACATCATCAGGTATTGCGTCAATACAGGGAGAGCTATATTGAAGCCGGTAATTTCCGACACTGGGATCTTGGTACTTGGGATCTTCGGTTTTTGGATTTGCAACCACAAATCCTCCCGTGCCTCCATAATTGCTGCCATTGGCAAATACATTGTTGTAAAAAACTTCAACAATATCAGCGTCGGCATTAAAAATACCTGTTCCACTGTTAAAATTCGTGATGATATTAAACCCAATATATGGCCATATGGAACTAATAGGCGTGGTTACCTCGTAAATGGATATCCCCGTCCCAGAATAACCAGAAACCCCAGCATCAATGGTATTATGAAAAATTTCCGGAGTGCCACCTTTATTATTACCCGAAATGAGAATTCCGCTTGATCCGCAATCATATATCAAGTTGTTTTCAATTCTCGGAGAAATGGACGAATTTGTTGATTCAACATGGATTCCGCTTACCAGCATACCAAAAATGATATTGCGCCGCATGGTGGGGCTTTGGTCTGCGGCATAAATGCCGAATTCAAATCCGGTGATCTTGAATCCCTCTACAGTAATGCCGGCCGCCGAAATTTGAAAGCCTGCAGTCCAATGTGCTTCAACCTCATAGACAAATCTGATCTCCGGCCAGCAGATGCCGATAATCTGTACATTGGGAATTTGAATTTCCAACTGAGCGTCGACCCCCTCGGTCTCGGAACTATAGACGCCCGGCATGACATAAAGCGTATCGCCGTCTCCAATTTTTGGGTGCACCGGATCAAAAACACCATGCAGGGTCCGCCAGGGATTGGTTTGAGATCCATCACCGGTATCTGATCCATTTTGAATATCCACATAATAATTCACTCCCGCAGAATGCGCTTTTTCATTTCCAAAACTCATTACGAGGAGCATCGCCAAAACGATTTTCATCGTAAGCGATCCCAAACGCTTCCTGCCCTGATTCCATTGAAGCTTCCCATGGCCCATCATATCCTCCCTTGCCTGTTTCCAGACATTGATCTTTTATTTCTTTAAACGCCCCATATCCGGCAGGTCCTTTCGATGAATATAATAACCAATTCAGAGTTCACGGCGTCCCCGGGAAATCCGGCAGCGGCTCTTTCTGCTGGGTTTCCTGGATGTCTTCATAAATTTGCAATTCATTGTCTTTGATAGCCTGTTCATCCATCAGCATCCGTCCGGACCGAAACAGATCCCCCATGGAACCCTCCCCGGCAGAATCGGGCTCAGGAACTGCCATGCGGGGCTGATCCAGCTCTGAGGGCGGCACATAAATTTTTTCCGGCCCTGTTTCCGTGTCAGCCGCAACGCCTGCACCGGCGGCGATCAGGCCCATTTCCTGTTCAATGGGTGCTGCCGGCGGCTGGAACATGAATTCCTTCATCAGACGATCAATGTCTTCGGCCCGGGTGCGCTGAACTTCTTCCGGCAGCATGCCCGCGCGCACCTCCGTGCGCTCAAACGCCTTCAGCATCACCGGCTCGGCCTCCGGATGGGCCAGGCTGATCACCGCCAGAGCAGTCTGCTCCAGAGTAATGATTTCCGTCACCATTTCCGAGGAGCTGATAATAAAATCAGAGCCCCGAACCCCGGCAACGGAGGTTTTGGTTTTGACCTTGAATTCGGAATGCCGGGCATCCACAAATTTTTTCACCACAAACCGGGCTTTTCCGCTCAGCATATTCACAAAGGCGGATCGGGTTTTCTGCTTTGGCGCATAGGAGACCTGGTTTATGCGCATCGCGCTACCCGGCGAAAGGGAAATAAAACTGCCGTCAGCCAGCCGGAAGGCCGTGCTGCCGTCTTTACCGGTAATGACAAGATCATTTTTGAACAGCTCACACCCGGGCACTGCCTTGAAACCCAATGACTGATCCTGATGCACAATGACCACTGTTCCATATGTCTGCCGGATGCTGCCGATGGACAGACCATTGCCGGGCGCGTATCCATCCCGTATTTCCAGGGTTTCAAGAATTGCCATTGCGTCGGGTTCTGCCGCAAATCCCGCTGTTGCCATCACGAGGCCCAAAACCATAATTGTAACCAGCAGTTTGTGGATATTTCGGAAAATCATTTTTTTTCTCCCTTAAAGTTTGACGGAAACAGCAAGGAGGATGGTGTTTCGCTCATAATCAAAATCGGAAATACTGGAGTTGTTTTTCATGAACGTATATTCCGCTGAAACCTGCAGCCAGGGGCGCCAAAGGGTCTGAGTGACGGACGCAAAAATCAGGTACCGGTTGTCATCCCGTTTCTTTTTATACACCGCATCCTGGTGATCATAGGTTTTGTCAAACAACTGACCATATACGGTGAGGCGGGTATTTTTCATGATATCTGCGGAAATACCGGCCAGGGCGGAAAGTTCGGTGAAATTCTGGTCTTTTGCATGGGCGGAAAAAACCTCACTGCCGACCCCGCAAAAAAAATTCCCGCTAAAGGCCTGAACCTGGTGGAAAAATTCCAGCGTAACTTCATTGGCATGTCCGTCCCGGCCATTGTCCGTAAAATAATTGTCCCGGGAATACCGGTATGAAAAATCAACAAGATTCAGCGGATCAATCCGCCACACCGCCGCAGGCACCACCTGATGCTGCATGAGATAACTGTCCCCGTCCACCCAGTAATACATGGGCTGGTAAGCGCATTCAAAAGAAAGGGCAGGATTAAGATGCCAGTTAACATAAAAATTACCCATGCTCCCGGTTAAATTGTAGGCATCCAGATCCTGATAACGGGTCTGATAATGACTGTATCCCACGCCGGAAACCAGATCCTGGTTTTTCAAAAAATCATACTTTCCGGAAAAATACGCCATCAGCCCGGCATCGCTCTCATCTGACACCTGATCCAGATTCTCCGGCGCCAGAATCACATTATCGTCATACACAGCACCGGTTTTGAGATACAGGAAGTAGGGTTTTGCCTCTGCTTTTTTTTGTCTGACCGCATCTATCCACATCCGGGCATTTTCTTTCATATCGCCTTCCGGCGCCATTTCCACCACCTGCTCAAACTGAGCGGCGGCCAGGGGAAACCGCTTAAGATGGTAATTACAGATGCCGGCATAATAATTTCCGTTCATTTCAATACTCGGGCTCATCCGGGCCGCCTGCATCAGAAGGGGTTCTGCTGCTTTGTATTGCGCCAGTTTATAACGGCTGACCCCGGCATAATAAAGGGCCAGCACATCTTCCGGATTTTCCGCAATCACCCGGGAAAAATATTCCAGGGCTGTATCAAATTCATTGTTTTCATAAAAAAGAATCCCCAGATGATAATTCAGCCCGGGGATGGATGGATCAATGGCGGATGCTTTTTTAAAATAACGCCTGGCATCTGCTGTCTGCGCCAGTTCCTGATAGGTCCGGCCCAGGTAAAAGCAGGCCAGCGCGTCTTCAGGATTGCGCCTGACGGCCTGCGTTAAATAGGCTTCAGCGTCTTTGAAATTTCCTTCTTCAAAGGCAAACACGCCAATATCATAATAATTGGCAGAAATTTCACCGGCTAGGGCCGGCTGGAACATCCCTGCCACCACCCACATAAAAACAATCTTTATCAACAGATGCATGTCTGCTCCTTTGATGGTCTTGTGATTGCCTGAACCAGCGGTTTTTTCATCCCGCCGGCAAACATCATAGGGAAAAAATCACATTTTATCTTTTAACAGCCCGCCCCGGCGCAGATACTTCCGGTAAAATGAGCGGTTGTTTTTTCCATTGTTCAATATGGTTTTGAGATAACCAATGTTATTTTCAATGGCATCCATGTACAAATCCCGGTTGATATTCCAGCGGATCTTGAAATGATGGATCATCTGATCGGAAATATGATCAAAAGCTTTGGAAAGACGGTTTTGGGCGACATTCTGATAAAATCCTTCCGTCTTTTCAAGGAGTTCGATTTCCGAATCAAAATCCGGAATCCCGGCTTCCTCAAACTCCTTGAACAACAGAATCAGTTTTTCCAGATACATCCGGTCCGCCATCTGGGCCAGCAGATCAGCGGAGCCCACGATTTTACCCAAAACTTCAATCTCCTGAGTATTGAAATCAATATTTGCGGGATGCATATCCAGATTGGTGCATTTGATGAGCCGGGCACAATCGTCCATCTGTTCCCGGGTAAACTGCCGGTCCCCAAGATTCTGCCGCATAAAAAAAATACTACGCTTTTCATGGCCAATGGTGTATTTAGCGCCCGTGCCGTGCTTGTCCTGAAGGGTTTGAATTAAACCGGCATCATGAAATAAGGCCCCCAGAAGTCCCAGAAGAACCTGATCCGGCGTAAATTCAAAGCCACCGGCCATGCTGCCGTGAATCAGCCGGGCCGCGGCAAGGGTTACCATGATGGTGTGCTCCAGGTTGTGATATCGGGTATTGGAGGCCCGGTAGCCGGGATAGTCTCCGTTAAAAAGCCGGACAATATCCTGATACACCGGATAAAACCGATCCATCACAGCGGTCATGCCCATAAGAGAAATAATGGTCTCAATTTCCGCAAAAACCGCGGTCTGACTCTGGCTGTTAACCAAATCATAGAGCTTGACACCCTCTTTGCCCATCAAATCTCCTTTTAACGGTTGTCGGTTTTAATTTGAAGATATGGTATCCGAATCCCTGAATTTGTTTTGAATGGCAGAAATCACCGGAAGTATTTCAAAAAAGCATGCCACAACCTCCGGATCAAAATGCTGCCCGTTTTCTGCGGCAATAATATCCAGCGCTTTTTGCTGATCCCATGATTTTTTATAGGACCGCCGGGATGTCAGGGCATCATAAACATCCGCCAGAGCCACGATCCGGGCGGGCAGGGGAATTTCCAATTGTTTTTTAGAAACCGGTTTAAAATCCTCCGGATGCACGATATCCGAAATTTTACCCGGATAACCGGTACCATTCCATTTTTCATGATGGTTCAGGGCGATCTGCATGCTCATTCGATCCAGACGGGACGACCGGTTCATAAAAAGCCGGCCCCCGTAAATGGTGTGCAGTTTGATCACATCGAATTCCTGTTCCGTCAGCTTTCCCGGTTTTTTCAGAATCGTATCCGGAATCCCCACTTTTCCCACGTCATGCAGCATGGCAGCCAGGCGGATCAAATCTTTTGTCCGTTTTTTCTTTTGTGTTCCAATGCCTTTTTTCAAGGCCCACTGGTGATAAATTTCAGCGGAATACGCCCCAACCCGCTGAACATGGGCGCCGGTTTCAAGAGGATCCCGAAGCTCCGCCATCTTCACCATGCGCAGAATCATTTCCCGGTTCATTGTGCCCCGGTCAATTGCCACGGCCGCATTGCCGGCCAACAGCGGAATCAGGTCCTGTGCTTTTTTGGAAAACGGCCCGACACCGCCGTTTTCATCCTTGGCATTGATCAGCTGCATCACCCCGGTCAGCCGGCCGTGAAAGGTATACAGGGGAACCGCCAGAACAGAGCGGGTGAGATACCCGGCTTTTTTGTCATAATCACTGTTAAATGTATAGGGCCGGTCCGCAGGCAGGCGGTAGGCATCATCAATCACCAGGGGTTTGCCGGACAATGCCACATAACCGACAATGGACTGGTCATCAATGGGAACGGAAAAATCAAAATAGATTTCCGCATTGGCGGCATCTTTTCTAAACAGGCTGTCGTTGTGCACATAAGCAAACCGGAGGGCACCGTCTTCCAGAATAAAAATCGACCCTGCCTCCGCACCGGAAAGCTGGCGGGCTTCTTCAAGGATTTTATCAAGAATGGCATCAATATCCTGAAGATAATTAAATTCCTCGATTCTTTTCATCATCAAGGCAATTTCACTTCCAGAATACTGGGAATAAAGGGAATCCGAAAATGTCATAGCGCTTCTCACGTTTTACGATAATAAGGTTATCGGCATTTTATCGGCATTCTGCTTTTATCAGATATTCATCCGAACCCGGCGGAAGGTATCGGCCGCAGCAGGCTCTTCTGAGAGTTAGGGCAGGAATCAGGTAATATAGTAAATTATTTTATTAAAATTCAAGGGCCCGGTCAAATAAAAAAACTGACCAGACAAAAATCAGCAATTCGCTGCGCCGTCATCAAGTTGACACAATCGGGCAAGTGCTTATTTTTATCTAATAAAAAATGATCACAAACCAAAAGGAGGATTATGCCGTGCGTTTTGATAAATTTACCTTGAAATCACAGGAACTGATTCAGGAAGCGCAGGCCATTGCATCAAAATATAACAATCAGCAGATTGAGCCGGTTCATTTTCTGTATGTCATGCTGAGTGACGCGGAAAGTATCACCGGTTCCATCCTCAGAAAAATCGGCGTTGCACCGGATGATGTGGCCCGGGAGGCCCTTTCTGCCGTTGAAACCCTGCCAAAGGTCCAGGGATCGGTGGGGGATGCCTATTTATCCGGCCAGAGCAAAAAAATACTCGAAAAAGCATTTGACGAAGCCGCCCGCATGAAAGACCAGTACGTCAGTGTGGAGCATATTTTCCTGTCCCTTCTGACCGCCAAAGACCAGACCATTGAAAAAATCTTCAGTCACTTCGGCATTAACAGGGAAAACGTGCTCAAAGTGCTCATGGAAATCCGGGGCAACCAGACAATTACCGATCAGAATCCGGAGGATAAATACCAGGCCCTGGAAAAATATACCCGGGATCTGACCGAAGAAGCCCGCAAGGGAAAAATCGACCCGGTGATCGGCCGGGATGAGGAAATCCGGCGCATTGCCCAGGTATTGTCCCGGCGGACCAAAAACAATCCCGTGCTCATCGGCGAACCCGGGGTCGGAAAAACCGCCATTGTGGAAGGGCTTGCCCAGCGAATTGTGGAAGGCGATGTATCCGAATCCCTGAAAGACCGGCGGCTCATTGCCCTGGACATGGGCACCCTGATTGCGGGCGCCAAATACCGCGGGGAATTTGAGGACCGCCTGAAAGCCGTGGTCAAGGAAGTGGAAAAAGCAGAAGGAAAAATCATTCTGTTTATTGATGAATTGCACACGCTGGTGGGTGCGGGCGCCTCCCAGGGATCTCTGGATGCCTCTAATATGCTGAAACCCGCCCTGGCCCGGGGCACCCTGCGCTGCATCGGCGCCACCACCATTTCCGAATACCGCAAATACATCGAAAAAGACGCGGCTTTAGAACGCCGGTTTCAGCCCGTCATGGCGGCGGAGCCCACAAAAGAAGACACCATCTCCATTCTCCGGGGACTGAAGCAGAAATATGAGGTGCATCACGGGGTCAAAATAAAAGACTCCGCCCTGGTGGCAGCGGCCACCCTTTCGGATCGCTACATCACGGACCGGTTTCTGCCGGACAAGGCCATTGACCTGATTGACGAATGCGCCTCCCGTCTGCGCATCGAAATTGACAGCAAACCGGCTGAAATTGATGAAATTCAGCGGAAAATCAATCAGCTGGAAATTGAACGGGAAGCCCTGCGCAAGGAGACAGATGCCGCATCCAAAGAACGCCTGGAAAAACTGATTAAAGAAACGGAAATCCTCAAAGAAGACTTTCACGCGCTCAATGCCCACTGGCAGAATGAAAAAGACGTCATTGGCGCCATCCAGGCCATTAAATCCGAAATTGACCAGATCGGCATTGAAGAACAGCAGGCAGAACGGGAAGGCAATTTTGAAAAAGTAGCAGAACTGCGCTATGGCCGGCGAAATGAACTGAAAAACCGGCTGGAGCAGGAAAATAAACGACTGGCGGACCTGCAAGTCCACCGCAAAATGCTTCGGGAAGAAGTGGAGGCCGAAGACATTGCGGAAATCGTCTCCAAATGGACCGGCATACCGGTGAGCAAAATGCTGGAAGGGGAACGGGAAAAACTGGTGCACATGGAAGACCGGCTGAAAAAACGGCTGATCGGCCAGGATGAGGCCGTCACCGCGGTTTCCAATGCCGTGCGCCGGGCCCGGTCCGGGCTCCAGGACCCCAACCGGCCCATCGGGTCTTTTATCTTCATGGGGCCCACAGGCGTGGGCAAAACCGAGCTGGCCAAATCCCTTGCGGAATTTTTATACGACAGTGAACAGGCCATCATCCGGGTGGACATGTCCGAATTCATGGAAAAACATTCCGTGGCCCGGCTGATCGGGGCGCCTCCGGGATATGTGGGCTACGAGGAAGGGGGATATCTCACGGAAGCGGTTCGGCGGAAACCTTACTCCGTTATTCTGTTTGACGAAATTGAAAAAGCCCATCCGGATGTTTTTAATGTGCTCCTTCAGATTCTGGATGACGGCCGTTTAACGGACGGACAAGGCAAAACCGTTGATTTTAAAAATACCCTCATCATCATGACCTCAAATGTGGGCAGCCACCTGATCCAGGAGGTGGCAGACAGCAACCGGGAACAAATAGCGGAAAAAGTGTTTCAAGCCCTGCGGGCCAGTTTTAAGCCTGAATTTTTAAACCGGATCGATGAAACCATTATTTTCCACAACCTTACCCATGAGCAACTCCGGCAAATTGTGGATATTCAGCTCGAACGGCTGAAAAAACGGCTGGCAGACCACAATATTGAAATTAAACTCTCAGATGCGGCAAAGGATTTTCTGGCGGAAAAAGGATTTGATCCGGTATACGGGGCCCGGCCCCTGAAACGGACCATTCAGCAGTTTATTGAAAATCCCCTGTCCATGGAAATCTTAAAAGGCGATATGGCGGAAGCCAGCCTTGTGAAAGCAGACGTGGAAGGGGGTAAGATCACCTTTGACATCACGCCCGTGCTTCCTGATGAACCGTCCCGCGCAACCTGAAACGCATCTTTTTAATCTGATAAAAGGCACGCCGACAACCGGCGTGCCTTTTTCAGTTTAAAAGCCTACGAGCCGGCCGCCTTGAAACACAATAAACGACATTCCCCAGGCCACGCCGGTAGTATAGACAATATTAAAAACAGCCCATTTCCATGATCCGGTTTCCCGGGCAACGGCCCCGACAGTGGCCAGACAGGGTACATAGAGAAGCACAAACACCATCATGGAAAGAGCGGACAGGGGCGTCATACCGGACCGTTTGAGCGCACTGTGCAGGGCCTCGGATTCCATATCCCCTTCCGCGGCATAAAGAACCCCCATGGTGCTGACCACAATTTCCTTGGCCACAAACCCGGTCAAAAGCGCCACGCTCCCCCGCCAGTCAATACCAATGGGTTCAAATACCGGCTCGATGAATTTTCCAATGCGGCCGATATAGGACTTTTCCGCCCGCTCTGCTGCTTTGGCACTCTGAAGCGCGGCTATCCGGTCAGCCGAATCCGGGATTCCGGCATCCCTTACGGCGTCACTGGAACCTGTCTGTTTCAGTGGTTCCGCCTGTTCGACCCGTTCAATCTGGGCATCATAATCAACGGCATAATCAATATTCCGGGGAAAACTGGACAATACCCAGATCACCACGGATCCGGCCAGGATAATCCCGCCCATTTTTTTCAAAAACATTTTACTGCGATCCCACATGTGAATCATCAGATTATTCAACATGGGCACCCGATACGGCGGCAGTTCCATGACAAACGGCGCATCCTCTCCCCTGAGCAGTACCGTGCGGAGCAGACGACCCGTGGCAATGGCCACCAGGATGCCGAAAAGATAAATCATAAAAATCACCGTACCGGCATGGGCCGCGAAAAACGTGCCTGCCAGCACGATATATACCGGCAGCCGGGCGGAACAGGACATAAAGGGGGTGATCAGAATGGTCAGAATCCGGTCCTTTCGGCTTTCCAGAGACCGTGTGGCAATAATGGCCGGCACATTGCATCCAAATCCCATGAGCATCGGGATAAACGATTTGCCGTGCAGGCCGATAAGATGCATGATCTTGTCCATTAAAAACGCGGCCCGGGCCATATATCCGGTATCTTCAAAAAGCGCGATGCAAAAAAACAGCAGCAGGATATTGGGCAGGAAAATCGCAATAGCCCCCACACCGGCGATGATGCCGTCCACAATCAGATCTTTCAGAATGCTGTCCGGCAGGATATGGGCAAAAAAGGCAGACAGGTGCCCCACACCGGCATCGATCCATTCCATGGGATACGCGCCCAGGGTAAAGGTAATCTGAAACATGGCCCAGATAAAAAAAATAAAAATCGGAAACCCCAGAAACCGGTTGGTCAGCACCAGATCGATATTTCGGGAAATATCCACCCGCTGCCGGGTGGACGAAGACATCACTTCCTTGATAATACCGGCGATAAACCCATAGCGCTCATCGGTCATCACAATTTCCGGCGCATCATCCAGACGCCGGGACAGTTTTCCCCTCAGCTGCGCTGCCTTTTCAAGAATATCCCGGCTGGCACCGGGTAACTTTTCCTGAATCCGGTCTTTAACGATGCTGTCGCCTTCAAGCAGTTTTACCGCGGTCCACCGGACATCATAGGGCAGGACGCCGCCATCTTTTTCCCTGACAAAATCCCGCAGTTCCCGCACTGCCGCTTCAATGTCCTGACTGTATCGCACCCGCCGTTCTTCCGGAATATCCAAAGGGGTTGCCGCAAGATCAATGGCGGTTTTCAAAAGATTGTCCAACCCCTCGTTTTTATTGCCCACGGTAAACACCACCGGCACCCCGAGCAGCTCGGACAATTTCTCCGCGTCAATTTTAAATCCCCGTGCCCGGGCCACATCCGCCATGTTCAGGGCAAAAATAACCTTGCAGTCCAGTTCGCGCAGCTGATTGGCCAGATACAGGTTCCGCTCCAGATTGGACGCATCAATAATATCAATAACCACATCCGGACTTTCATCCAGAATAAAATTCCGGGCCACAATCTCTTCAATGGAAAACGGGGTCAGACTGTAAGTGCCGGGCAGATCAATAATTTTTATATCACAGCCGAATTTATGGATATCCCCTTCTTTTTTTTCAACCGTCACCCCGGGCCAGTTGCCCACCTTTTGCCGGGTGCCGGTGAGATTGTTGAAAATAGTGGTTTTACCGGAATTCGGATTGCCTGCAAGGGCGATTCGCAATTGTTTTTTTTCCATGAATTTGCCTGAAATACGTATTGTCTGTAAAAAAAATGATTGGGGTTAGGGGTTGATTGCGGTTGCGCGGAAGATAAGGGTACCGCCCCTAACATGAAAGGTTTCGACGTTGGTCGATTTTCATGAGATGGGTCGGCATTCCGGCGCAGGTTTTTCTCTTTGTCCCTCAAGGGTTTCCACTTCAATTTCCGAAGCTTCCCGGACCCGCAGCGACACATGGCACCCTCTTATGGTCAGCTCCAGGGGATCTTTTAAAGGCGCATATTTTTCAATATAAAATTCAGAGCCTTTTGTCATTCCCATTTCCAGTATCCGCCGCCGCAAGCGGTCTTCGCCGCCGATCCGGAGTATCCGGCCATGCTGTCCCTCTCGCATCTGGTCCAGTCGCATTATTGATCCTTTGCTTTTGCCGGCCCGACAATGATTTTCTGGCTCATTCCCCGACCCAGCACGTATCGCTGATAATCTACCGCCACCACCAGCTGGCCTGATCCATTGTTTGTAATCACTTCAAGAACATCGCCGATGCGCAATCCCATGCTCAAAAGCCGCAGCTTGGCATTGCTGCCCCCCACCAGATCCTTGATGATGACTTTTTCCCCCTGCTTGGCCATCATAAGCGGCATCTGTTTTTCCCGGGTCTTCATGCAATCGGCGCAAAGACCGTATATTTCCATCCGGTGCTGGAGCATGTGAAACCCATAGGCAGACGCCACCTGAACCTGAAGCTGTTCCAGTTGATCATTTTTAAATTCTATGATCTTGCCGCATTTGGTGCAGATCATGTGGTCGTGATGCTGCCCCAGATGGCGGTGTTCATACTGCGCCTCTCCGTCATTGAACCGGTTCTTCTGGGCAAACCCGAACCGGCACATCAGCTCCAGGGTATCTTCGATAAATTCCTTCGACACCTCACCGGACACTTCACCGGACACTTCACCGGTTATTTTACCGGTTACGTCGCCGGTTACGTCGCCGGAGGAAGCATTCTTTTTTTGGGCCAAATCCGCTTTCAGCAAATCAACGGTAACATGGCCTTCTCTCTGGAGAAACACTTCCAGTATGGCAAAACGATCTTCAAACCGGTCAATTTTCTCCTGCTTGAACAGTTTCTCAAACTGCCGGCGTTCCTGGGAATGGATTTCTTTCATTGTTATTTTATCAGTCTGTTGCATCATTAAGAATTCAAAAATAAATAAAGGCAAAAAGGATAAGTAATACAGGATTTACCGCATGTCAATAAGACGGGGCACATAAAACACAAAACCGCATTCAGAAAAACTCCTGATACCATGATATCTGGGCAAGGCAACATAAAAAACAGCGGTCATCCCATAACCATCACAATGCGTAAGGTGTCAAACTCTCAAAGCCGTCTTCGGTGATCACAAAGGTCTGTTCAAACTGGGCCGAAAGTTCGCGGTCCGCGGTAATGGCGGTCCAGTTGTCATCTGCGACAAACAATCTTGCCGTGCCCAGATTGATCATGGGCTCCACGGTAAACACCATGCCCGGCACCAGTAAAATGCCGGTGCCTTTTTTTCCGTAATGGGGCACATGGGGGGGTTCGTGAAATTCAAACCCAACCCCGTGGCCCACAAACTCCCGGACCACCGAGCAATCCGCGTCTTCCGCGTACTGCTGGATGGCCCATCCGATATCGCCGAGGGTATTGCCGGGAACAAGCATGGTCATGGCCTGCTTCAGGCTTTCCGCTGCCACATGGACGATTTTCCGGGCGTCCGGTCCGGGGGTGCCCACAAAAAAGGTTTTATTGGCATCTGCGTAATAACCATTGTAAATTAAGGTGATATCCACGTTGACAATATCACCGTCCACAAGGGCGCGGTCCTCGGGAATGCCATGGCAGATTACTTCATTGATGGAGGTGCAGATGCTTTTGGGAAATCCCCGGTAATTCAGGGGCGCGGATACGGCATGGTGGTTGTCTGCAAATTCCTGAGCAATGGTATTCAGCTGCTCCGTAGTGACGCCGGGCCGGATATTTTCTTCCATCAGGTCCAGGGTTTCAATGACCAGGCGGCCTGAGGCCCGGATGCCTTCGATGTCTTTGGGCTGTTTCAGGCGGATGCCGTATTTCTGCTGATACAATTTTTCAATGTTCACCGGTTTGGGGTTTTTGGCGTTCAAGCAGCATCTTTTATATTTTTTACCGCTGCCGCAGGGGCAGGGATCGTTGCGGCCGATTTTAATTGTTTGGTTTTTAAGCATGTTACGATATTATCTCCTTAACATAAATCTGACTGGCGGTTTTGCCGCCGGTCAATACCGGATAAATTGCTGGCAATGGGTTATTGGCATTATTTCATAACTTATCAGTATAAAAAATATTTGCCCGGTGTCAAGCATAGGTGTCAAGCATAGTCAGACTCAGGTATCAGACAATCATCAAGTAATGGATTGCGCATCTGTGCGGAATCTGATATGACCCTTTTCCATGCGGAAGACCCGCTTCATGTTTGAAATATCGGGACGATTCACCCAGAAAAACATTACAAGGCAGAAATATGGGCGCTAAAACAGATGAGCTGATTTTGAAAACCGCCAAGGAAATTGTGGTTAAATTCATTGAAGTGGGCAATATTTCTCCCACGAGTTTTCATGATCATTTCCGAAATATTTACAAAACCATTGAAAAATCCGTGCGGGACGCCGCAGCCAGGGATGCGGGCAGATCAGATTAGGGGAAATTGCTGCGGTCGTACCTCCCTCGCAATGACAGAACTTGCTCGAACTGGATATGCAAAAATCATTTTTGATTCCTTCCCGTCAGTCTTCAGTCTCTATTCTCCAGCCTTATTTTTCAGCCCCATAGCGCATTCCAGGCCCCTGGCCGCCGCTGGAAACCATTTCCAGCATAAATTAGTGGGCCTGTGCCCAGTTTTCCCCCACCACCACATTCACCTTGAGCGGCACCTTGAACGCCCAGATGGATTCCATGATTTCCCGGCCAAGGGTTTTCACGGCTTCCAGTTCTTCCGGCGGCACTTCAAACACAATTTCATCGTGCACGGAAAGCAACATCCGGGATTTCAGCTTTTTTTCTGAAATAGCCGCATCCACCCGGATCATGGCCAGCTTGATCAGATCCGCGGCCGTGCCCTGAATTTTGGTGTTCACGGCATTACGTTCGGCAAATCCCCGAAGATTGGCATTTTTGCTGTTGATTTCCGGCAGCAACCGGATGCGGCCCAGTTCCGTGGCCGTCATCAGAGTTTCCCGGGCCGTCTCTATGGTCGTATCAATAAACTGCTTCACACCCTTATACCGCTTGAAATAATTATCAATATAGGTTTTTGCCATTTTCTGGCTGATTTTCAGTTCTTTGGACAGACTGTAAGGACTCATGCCGTACATGATCCCGAAATTGATAACCTTTGCCTGCTGCCGAAGATCACTGGTAATCATGGCCGGAAGGGCCTGGAACACTTCCGCGGCGGTCCGGGCGTGAATGTCCTCGTCTTTGGCAAACGCGTCAATCAGAATTTCATCTCCGGAATAATGGGCCAGAAGCCGGAGTTCGATCTGGGAATAATCCATGGATACAAAAGACCATCCCGGCTCCGGAACAAATGCCTGCCGCACTTTTCTGCCCTCTTCCGTGCGGATGGGGATATTCTGAAGATTGGGATTGGAGCTGCTGAGCCGGCCCGTGGCAGTGACGGTCTGGTTATATGAGGTGTGCACCCGGCCGGTTTCCGGATTGATCAGTTCGGGCAAAGCATCCACATAGGTGGATTTGAGCTTTGCCAGACTCCGGTGGCGCAGCACCATTTCCGGCAGTTCATGACGGTCTGAAAGAATTTTCAGCACTTCCACGTCCGTGGAGTAAGCGGTTCTCTTTTTTGTTTTTTTCTGGGTCGGAAGTTTTAATTTTTCAAAAAGAATATACCCCAGCTGCTGAGAGGAATTGATGTTAAAGGTTTCTCCGGCCAGGGAATAAATCTGCTGTTCGGTCTGTTCCAGCTGCAAGGCCAGGTCCCTGGAAAATTCCAGGAGCCGGTCCCGGTCCACCCGGATGCCGGCCATTTCCATGCGCATGAGCACCGGAATCAGCGGCATCTCCACCGTATCAAACAGCCGGATCAGGCCCTGGTCTTTCAACATGGGCTTGAAAATTTCATAAGCCGCCAGGGTGATATCGGCATCCTCGCATGCATAGGGGATGGCTTTTTCAATGGTCACCTCCCGGAAATCTGTAATTTTCCGATCTGCATCCGTTGTGACATCTTCATAGGAAATCATTTTGTGATCCAGAAAATCAAGGGCAATCTGATCCAGATTATGGGCCCGTTTTTCCGGATTGATAAGATAAGAAGCCACCATGGTGTCAAACACCACGCCCTTGAGATCAATGCCGTGGCGGCACAGCACGGTCCAGTCATATTTGATGTTCTGGCCGATTTTTTGGCATCCGGCATCTTCCAGCAGGGGTTTGAGCTGTTTCAGCACAAGATCCAGCCCCAGTTGTTTTACGCCGTCAGCGCCATCAGCGATATCCGGGCCATTATGGGTGCAGGGAATGTAAAACGCCTCATCCGGCGTAACCGCAAAAGACAATCCCACCAGCCGTGCCGTCATGGGATTAATGGCCGTGGTTTCCGTATCCAGGGCAAAAATCGCCGCGTTTTTTAATTTTTGAATCAATGCGCCAAGGCTGGCGTTATCGTGCACGCCGTGATAGGTTTTGCGGGCTGAATTGCCGGATCCGGGGTAGGCTTTCTGAAGCTGACGGAATTCCAGTTCCTTAAAAATGCCGGCCAGCCGGTCATTGTCCGGCGGGTCCAGCTGAAACGCGCCAATATCAACGTCTATGGGCACACTGGTATTGATTTGCGCCAGCTGCCGGCTGAGCAGGGCCTGCTCCTTGTGGGCCAGCAGCTTTTCCCGCTGTTTCGGGGCCTTGACCTCATCAATCCGATGGTAGAGACGTTCCATGTCCTGAAATGTTTTCAGCAGGGTAATGGCGGTTTTGGGGCCGATTCCCGGAACGCCCGGAATATTGTCGGCGGAATCGCCGGCCAGCCCCAGCACATCGAGCATTTGAGAGGGTGTCAGGCCATTTTTTTCAATTACCGTTTCCCGGGTGATCGTTTCATCTTTCATGGGATCCCAGATGATAATTCTGTCCGTGACCAGCTGCACAAAATCCTTGTCCCCGGTGACCATGATCACGTCAAAACCTTTTTCAACGGCCTTTTGGGCCACTGTGCCGATAAGATCATCCGCCTCATACCCGGCCAGTTCATAAATGGGAATATGAAATCCCCGGGTGACGTCTTTGATATAGGGAATCTGAACCGCCATGTCATCTGCCATGGGCGGACGATTGGCTTTGTAGTCGGAAAACATCTCATGACGGAAGGTGGGGCCTTTGCTGTCAAAAAACATGGCCACATATTCCGGAGATTTGTCTTCAATCAGCTTGATCAGCATCCGGGTGAACCCGAATACCGCATTGGTGGGAAAGCCTTTGGAGTTGGAAAGGTGGCGGATGGCATGATAGGCGCGGTGAACGTACGCGGTACCGTCGATCAGATAAACCGTTTTCTGCTGGGCCATAAGGCAGTGCCTCCGGTTTTTGAATTTATAACGCTATTATCTTTTCAAGGGCCTTCAGCCGTTTGAGATGAAAAACGCCGGCAAGAGCCGGATTGTTATAAGCGGCCAGGGGCACATTGGCGGCCTGAGCAGCCTGATCATCGAGTTCGGAATCTCCCACATAAAGCATTTCGCAAGGCGCCACCTGAAAAAAATCCAGCACCCGCAGCAGCGGATCCGGGTGGGGTTTGGGACGGGGAACATCCAGGGCCGTGACCACCAGGTCAAAATAATGATCAATACCATGCATGGCCAATACCCGGTTCATGGTGTCGGTACGGTTGGTGGCCACGGCAAGGCCGATCCGGCCTTTGTATTTTTCCAGCACCGCAATAAGATCCGGCTCCATTTCCATGTGTTTCAGGTAATGGGTATATCCGGTCTGCTGCCGCCGGTCCTGGACAGCAGCAAGGAGTTCCGGGTCCGGAAAAAGACGGGTCAGGGCCTCATCCACCGTATGCATCTGGGCAAAATAAAACTGTTCGGGCGTCATGGAAGGACGCCCGAAAAAATGCAGCAGATCATTGTAATACGCCTGATTGGCCCGGGTGGTGTCAAACATGACACCATCGCAGTCAAAGGTCAGTACCTTAAATTTATCCATTCAATTCAGTCAATCGCCGTATCCGGTTCACTGGACGGATTTTGGGGCTGATCACTTCCCGTTGCTTCCGGTTCCGCCGGCGGATTTGCCGGGGCCTGAATCTGACCGGATACCATAACGTTCAACGGGGCCTGGTCTGTTCGGTCCGTAATCATAAAAATTTTATCAAAATACCGGCCTTCGGTCTGCCGGAGGTTGTTTACCGTAAGTTCATATCCGGGTTTGCCGTTGATTTCCGCTTCTTTTAAGGAAAAATCAAAATCCCCGCCTTTCAGGGCGTTGACCTGCAGAATCTTAAATGTCTCTTCTTCCCCGGGAACAATCTGCACTGTCTGGGAAATGGATTCCCCGGCAGTTCCCCGCAGAAAAACTTTACCAGGCCGGATGTGGGCGAATTGTTTCACCCGGCCGGCCAGCTGAAGGGTCAGCTTTTTGTTCTCCGGATCATTGGTAAATACCCGAATGCTTTTTCGCAGCTCGCGGCCGCCATATCCTTTTGTATATAACTTGAATGCAATCTTGTCCTCGCCACCGGGAGGAATGGGTTTCGTGGGGCGCGAAACCGCTGAGCACCCTCACCCGGTTTTTACGTCAGTAATTTCAAGATCCGCATCCCCTTTATTTTGAATCACAAATTCATGAATAACATCCGCGCCTTCGTAAACCGCGCCAAAGTCATACACATTGCTTTCAATCACTGCCACCGGCAGGCCGGTATCCGCCTGAACCGGTGATGCAAGGCCAAAAACCGCCATGGCAATGATCAGCAGAAGCGAAAAAATTTTTCCGTGCATTGTGTCCTCCTTTCATTCAAAATGATCATCCGGCAGCGGCCCGCAGGGTCCGCCCGATTTAGGGTCTTTTTTAAGCAAGAACCCGTGGGATGTCAAGGCATATATACCTGCCGGGGCGGACCACGAAATTTCAACGTGTATGCAATCACCATAAATTTATTCTCGCATTCGGGATATACGCTAAAAGACGTTTGAACATCGAACGTTCAACAATGAACGTCGAATAAGGAATGTCGCTGACGCTCCACAATTCATAACCCCGAAGGCTTGCCATAAACATTCCGTATCACGGTCAACAAAAAGGTGATGACAGGTTTAACCCTAAAAATAATCGCCGCAGACGTTCCATATTCGATGTTGGGTGTTCAATGTTCAGTGTTCGACGTTCAATCCCTTAAGCGTAGATCCGTATTGCATTCAACTTCCTGTGTAAAGTGGCTTTCACATCAAACCCATTTTATCCTGAGCATGCAATGGACATGCTTGCCCATTGTATTTAATTCTGATACAAATCAACAATTCTTTATTTGTGCATAACTGATGGCTGAACAGGAGACCCTGAAACCATGCAACCCAAAGACGGATTTTCAACCGGCACCAACGCCCTGGTGGCAGCCGCCTGCTTTATTGTTATCGTGGCAGGCATGCGGAGCGCCGGTGATATTCTGGTACCTTTTTTTCTGTCTGTTTTTATTGCCATTATTTTCACTCCGCCCCTTTTCTGGATGCAGAAAAAAGGCATTCCCAGCATTGTGGCCATTGTTTTCATCATCACCTGCCTGGTGGCCATTTTTTATCTGATTGCCCGGTTTGTAGGCACCTCCGTCAACGACTTCACCAATGCCCTGCCGGAATACCGCCAGCTGCTGGTTTCCAAATCTACCGGGCTGCAGCGCTGGCTGGCAGGTTTTGGCGTTGAAATCAGCGATGACATGCTGAAAAAATACTTAAACCCCGGCACTGCCATGCAGATGGCGGCCAAAACCCTTTCCAGTCTGAGCGGTGCCCTGACCAATGCCTTTCTGATTCTGCTTACGGTAATTTTTATCCTGCTGGAAGCGGCCGGATTCCCCAATAAAATCCGGGCCGGATTTAAAACCCCTGAAAAATCCCTGCGGGAATTCAGCAGGTTCACGGAAAGCGTCAATCATTATCTGGTGTTAAAAACCATCTTCAGCGTTATCACCGGGTTGTTTATCTGGGGCTGGCTGGCCCTGATCAGTGTGGACTACGCCCTGTTATGGGGCCTTCTGGCCTTTCTGCTGAATTATGTGCCGAACATCGGTTCCATCATCGCCGCGGTTCCGGCGGTGCTGCTGGCCCTGATTCAGCTGGGCACAATCCATGCCCTGCTGGCGGCAACAGGCTTTGTCATCGTGAATGTCGTGATCGGCAGTATTGTAGAACCCCGGTTCATGGGGCACGGGCTGGGCCTTTCCGCGCTTGTGGTATTTCTTTCTCTGGTGTTCTGGGGATGGGTGCTGGGGCCGGTGGGCATGCTGCTGTCCGTGCCGCTTACCATGATTTTAAAAATCGCCTTTGAAAGCAATGAAGAAACCCGCTGGCTGGCGGTCATGCTGGGCAGCGAACCGTCAATGGACAAATTAAACCCTGAATCCTGCGGCACTGCTGCGCGCTAATACCTTATGAAACCGGTTAAATTCATTCTGGGCACCCAGTATTTCCTGTATTTTGGCGTTCTGGGGCTCTTTCTGCCGTTTTTCAACCTTTACTGCTATCATCTGGGATTTTCCGGATTTGAAATCGGGGTACTGAATTCGGTCAAAACATTGACCACGGCCCTGTTTCCCATGATCTGGGCAACCATCGCCGACCGGTTTCACATCCGGCGGCCCATCTATATTTTCTGCACCTTTGCCAGCACCGCTGCGTGGGGCCTGTTCCTGCTGACCACAGATTTCTGGCTGATGTTTGCCATCATAGCGGTTTATGGATTTTTCTACGCCCCCATCATCGCTTTTCTGGAATCCTTTTCCATGGATCTTCTGGGCAGGGAAAAAGCCCGCTACGGCAGGCTGCGGGCCTGGGGATCTCTGAGTTTTGTGCTGGTTGTCATCATCACCGGCCGCATTATTGATGCATTTTCAACAGATATCATCATTGTTATGATTCTGGCCGGGTCCCTGGCCCATGCGGTTTTTTCCATTGCCGTGCCGACAGTGAAAAAAACCCATGCATCTGATTTTTTTGCCGGCGCCAGAACCATGCTCAACCGGCGGGTCATTATTTTCGTCATTGCCGCCTTTCTCATGCTGGCCAGCCACGGCACCTATTATGGATTTTTTTCCATTCATCTGGAAAATCTTGGCTTCTCGGGTTCCTTTATCGGCATAACCTGGGCACTGGCCTCTGTTTCTGAAATTTTTGTCATGGTCACCTCCCACCGGCTGCTCAAACGGTTTTCCTATGAAAATGTGCTGATTGCCGCTTTTATTGTGGCGGTTATCCGGTGGGGCATCCTTTTTTTTGCCGCCGCCGCCCCCCTGATTCTTTTTTCCCAATTGCTCCATGCCATGACCTATGGCGCGTTTCATGTGGCCAGCATTTTGTATATGGACCAGCTCACGCCCAAAGAAGCCAAGACATTAGGCCAGGCCGTAAACAACGCCGTAACTTACGGATTTGGAATTATGGCGGGGTTTTTGCTGAACGGGTATTATTTTGAAATCCTGGGGGCGCCCATCCTGTTTGCCATCAGCGCGGGAATGGCGTTCTGCGGCGGGCTGCTGTTGTTTTTGAACAAGGTTGACACCTAAATCCCCGGCTTCAGCACCAGAAAATAAAGTTTTCCCGGATGCTGCAAATGGCCGGCGGCCAGTTCCGCATACGCGCCGCTTCCCCAGAAAATATCGGCCCGGCCCGGCCCTTTGATGGCACTGCCCGTGTCCTGATTCAGAAAAAACCGGGAAAACGTCGGCCAGCCGCAAATTTTTCCAGATGGGTCACAGGCCGGTTTCCGGGTTTCCACAAACGCCAAAGCCCCGGCAGGGGCCGTCTGCCGGTCCAGGGCCACGGACCGGCCCGGCGTCAGTTCAACGTTAAAACATCCCACCGGGCCCCGGGGCGTTGTTTCAAAAAAAACATACCGTGGGTTGTAATTAAAAACATCCTCCATGGCTTCCGGATGCGCATAGAGGTAAGCGCGGATGGACTGCATGGAAACCGTTTCCCTGGAGAGTTTCTGATGATCAATCAGGTATTTTCCAATGCTTTTATAGGGATGACCGTTTGAAATCTGAAAATGCACATTGATGATATCGTTATCCGCAAACCGGATTTTGCCGGAGCCCTGGATATGAAGAAAAAACAACTCCACGGGATCCGCTGTCCAGGCAATGACGGGGGCGTTGAAATCCGACGGGTTGATGGCAGTTATCTGGCGCCGGGTATAGTAGGAAACAAAACGGCTGCCGTCATTTCGGCCGATTTTTTCAGATTCTGCCAGTTTACCGCCCGCGCTTTTCCCGTCCCGCACCACCAGATCATCCGGCCGGCCATAAACCGGATGGCGAAATTTGCCGCTCCGGTGCCGGCTGCCCGAAAGCAGGGGTTCATAATATCCGGTAAAAAGCACGGGATGTATTCCACCGTCTGCCTGATACGCATAAACTTGATAAAAAGCGCAGACAAAGGCCCGGAGCACCTCGGGGGGCGGCGCGCTTTTAACAAGGCCCAGAAATTTTGCCATGGACCGGTGCATATGCCGGGCGGTAAAAGCGTGGTCACCCAGATAAATGCGCTGTTCAGGGGGCAGTTTCTCATAATACCCCATACTGCCCCGCACGGCCCCAGCCAGGTGCTGATAGTGAAGATCATCGGTAAATTGCGGGATTTCAGATAACGGCAGGGTTTTTAAAACCGGAGCGGCCGGCGAACCGGCGTCGGCCAGAGACGGCAGGCTGAAAATGACAAAAATAATCATACAACAGACCGGCAGCGGCGGCCGCATTCTTCTCCGGCCCCGGATGTTAAGAGTTTTCTGGTTATCCATTTGGCTCAAATTATTCATGTTGCCTTGCCTCATGGTCGTTTGTAGTGTGCCCGTGAGGGCATATAATGTAACGCCTTACGGCGTCACTACGAACCAGAGTACCCGAGCT
>JAABSH010000032.1 GCA_011390465.1 Desulfobacteraceae bacterium | reverse complement strand
TGCAGGAAACGCTTCATTGCCTTAGCCTTTAGCTTTCAGCTTTGAGCTTTATCCTCATTATTATACAAATGCCAACAACAAGAAAGCAACACAGAACCAGCAGGTGGGGATGGCGATTGTAAAAACTGTGATGCCCGTTGATCAGGGGAACCGGGCAGGCCATGGCCGCTTCCTGAAACAACAGGGATTGTTCCAGCACCCGGCCGGCCGGATCAATAAACCCGCTGATGCCGGTATTTGCGGCCCGCACAATAGACCGGCGATTTTCCACGGCCCGGAACACGGCCATGGAAAAATGCTGGTAGGGCGCGCTGGATTTTCCGAACCAGGCGTCATTGGTGATGTTCACCAGAAGCCCGGCATTATTTGCCGTCATCCGGGCGGCAAGTTCCGGAAAAATAATTTCATAACAGATCAGCATGCCGATATCCGCCCGGGGCCAGTCCAGGGTGTTGCCGGCCCGGCCAGGCCGGAATTCCCCCACCTGGGCCACGATATGATTGACAAACGGGAGCCACTTTCTAAGGGGCACATATTCTCCGAACGGCACCAGGTGGACCTTGTCATTTCTATCAGCAATATCGCCCTCCGGCGTAATCAGATAGGCGCTGTTAAAGTAATACTCGCTGGTGTCCGTCAATTCCACCGTGGGGCTGCCCACAACAAACGACGCGCCCATGGATTGAACCGCTTGGAGCACAATTTTTGTCAGCTCAATATTATATTTCATGTAAAACGGCGTGGCGGTTTCCGGCCACACAATCAATTCCGGCCGCATCTCATTGACCTGCTGAGACAGCCGCACATAGGTATCAATGGTCTGGATCCGGAACTCCGTATCCCATTTCAATATCTGGGGGATATTGCCCTGAACCACGGCCACGGTGGTTTTTTCCGTTTCCGCAATCAAAGAATCTGCGACTTTCAGGCGATTTTCACCATAGGCCGCCATCAGGGCCACTGCCGCAACCCCGACAATCCCTGCTGCTGCCACCTGCAGACCGGAGATATTGCGGCCCTGCCATTTTTTCCCTGTCAGCCCAAGCCCTGCAAAAAAAACAGCGCCATTGACCAGCAAAACCGCAAACGACACGCCATACACACCGAACATATCCGCAATCTGAATCAGCCGAAGCTGTTCAAACTGAGTATACCCGATCAGCCCCCAGGGAAATCCTGTTAACGCAAAGGACCGAACGTATTCCAGCAATACCCAGAACACCGGCATCATCATAAACGAAAAAAAAGGCCCCTGGCGGCAAAATGTCAAAAGTCCTGAAAATACGGCCACATACAGGGCAAGGTAAAATACCAGCAGCATAAAGACAATTCCGCTCAGCCAGAGGGGCAGAAACCCGTAAACATGCATGGTCTGGATAAGCCAGTACAACAGAGTGGCAAAATGCACCATTCCGGCCGCCAGCCCCAGAAAAAAGCTGTCACGCGCAGACACGTCCCGAATGGCAAAAAGCAGACACACCAGAGCGCCCCACGCGGCATAGGAGATGCCGGGCTGCGGAAAGCTGAGGGTCAGCAAAATCCCGGTGATGGCGGCCAAAAATATTTTTTCCCGGCAGATTCCTGCGGTTTTTAGGGTCATTTATCTGGGTCCCTGTTGGGGGTGCGGATTCATCAGATGCTGAATGCTTGGGGTTACGCAAAACTGTTCGTGAAACCGGATGGTTCGGGCTGAACAAAAATTTTGATCTTTTCGTAGCAGATTTCCCGAAAATTTAAAAATGATTTTTCCGTTGCTATGCTTTGTAAAAATACAAATTTTGCGCTATAGGGATTCCCTTGACGGACACGATTCTTATTATTTTAATCTGAAACAGGAAAAAATCATGAACTTACTCATTACCGGCGGGAACGGTCAGCTGGGAAAAGACTGCCACAAGGTATTCAAAGACCATTACAACATCACCAGCATTGATATTGAGGATGCTGACATCACAGATCCGGCGCAGGTGGAAGCCGTGGTGGAAAGCACCCGGCCGGACATTATCATCAACTGCGCGGCCTTTACCCAGGTGGACAAATGCGAATCTGAAGCAGACAAGGCATGGACCATTAATGGCAAGGGACCGGCTTATGTCGCCAGAAGCGCCCGGAAATTCGGCGCCCTGTTGATCCATATTTCCACGGACTATGTGTTTGACGGAAAAAAACCGTCCACTTATTCTTATCGCGAAGCCCACGTTCCGGGTCCCCTTACCGAATACGGACGCAGCAAGCTCTTAGGGGAACGGGCCGTTCTGGGCAATGCATCTGATTTTATGATTCTGCGCACGGCCTGGCTGTATGGATTTTACGGCCATAATTTTCTCAAAGCCATCCTGAAAAAGGCCCTGAGCAATCCAACAACCCCCATAAAAATCGTAAACGACCAGTTCGGTTCCCCCACCTGGAGCTGGCGCCTGGCCCTTCAGATCGACCATCTCATCAAAAACAACGGCCAGGGGCTGTACCATGCCTCATCCGAAGGGTACTGCTCCTGGTATGAATTTGCCAGATATTTCCTTGAAAAACTGAACGTTGAATGCGATATTGTGCCCTGCACCACAGAAGAGTATCCCACCCCGGCCGAACGGCCCCGGTGTTCAGTTTTAGACAACCACCGCCTGAAAAAAGAAAATCTCAATATCATGGATCACTGGCAAAAAAATGTAGACGATTACGTCCGGCAATATGGCGACCGGCTGCTGGCCGAATGCCGCCCATAACCATCAACAGGAGCAACCCCAATGAATTTGCTTGTCACCGGCGGATGCGGTTTTATCGGCACCAATTTTATCCGATGGCTGTTAACCGCAGCGGATTTTACCGGAAAAATCATCAATGTGGACCGGCTCACCTATGCGGGAAACCCGGAAAACCTGACAGACATTGAAAAAAAATTTCCAAACCAGTATATTTTTGTGCCGGCCGATATCTGCGACAAAGACAAAATGGCCGCGGTGTTTGACGCCCACGACATTGACACTATCTGCCATTTTGCCGCGGAATCCCATGTGGACCGCTCCATTGTGGCGCCGGATGATTTTATCAACACCAATATCCTGGGCACGTTCAATCTTCTGGAAATCGCACGGGCCCGCAAGGCCCGGATTGAGCGATTCCACCACGTGAGCACGGACGAAGTTTACGGCAGTTTAGGACAAAACGGGTATTTCAAGGAAACCACCCCGTACCGGCCCAGCAGTCCCTATTCAGCATCCAAGGCAGCCTCCGACCACCTGGTGCGGGCGTATCATGCCACCTACGGCCTGCCGGTGACCCTGTCCAACTGTTCCAATAATTACGGGCCTTACCAGTTTCCGGAGAAACTGATTCCCTTGATGATTTTAAACGCGGTTGACGAAAAACCCCTTCCCGTATATGGCAATGGCAAAAATGTCCGGGACTGGCTCTATGTGGATGATCACTGCCGCGCGGTCTGGGACATCATCCAACAGGGCAGCGTCGGCGAAACCTATAATGTGGGCGGCAACTGCGAGCTGGAAAACCTCACCCTGGTGGAAATGATCTGCGACGGTATTGACAAAAAACTCGGCAGGTCCATTGGCAAAACCCGGGACCTGATTACATTTGTGAAAGACCGGCCCGGCCATGACCTGCGCTATGCCATTGATGCGGCAAAAATCAAAACCGACCTGGGCTGGACCCCGGAAACAGAGATTAAAGCCGGTATTGCCGCCACCATTGACTGGTATCTGGAAAACCCCACCTGGGTCACCCGGGTGAAAAGCGGGGCCTACCGGGAGTGGATCGCCCGGCAGTATGCAACGGTATAAGGTGTCAGTGTTCAGGTGTCTGGTGTCTGGTGTCAGATGTCTGGCGAAATCCGTTTTTTTTTGCCACCTGACACCTGACTCCCGAAACCTTTTATCATCTGATTATCATCTGAAAAATTGAACCCCCCAACCTGATGGAGGAACTTCCCCTGATGAAAGGCATTATTCTGGCCGGCGGCTCCGGCACCCGGCTCTATCCCCTCACCCGGGTCACCAGCAAGCAGCTGCTGCCGGTGTATGACAAGCCCATGATTTATTATCCCCTGTCCGTGCTCATGCTCGGCGGCATCCGCGATATTCTGATTATCTCCACCCCCCAGGATCTGCCGAATTTTAAACAGCTCCTGGGCGACGGCAGCTGGCTGGGCCTTAACCTGTCCTATGCGGAACAGCCCCGGCCCGAAGGTCTGGCCCAGGCATTTATCATTGGTGCCGAATTCATCGGTAGCGACCCGGTCTGCCTGATCCTGGGGGACAATATGTTCCACGGCCACAACCTGAGCGGCATTATAAAAAATGCCCTTCAGGTAAATCACGGCGGCGTGGTGTTCGGCTACCGGGTAAATGATCCGGAGCGTTACGGCGTGGTGGAATTCGACGCCGCCGGAAACGTTATCGGCATTGAAGAAAAACCCCCAAATCCCAAATCCAAATATGCGGTGGCCGGTCTGTATGTGTATGACAACCAGGTTATTGACATCGCCAGAAACCTGAAACCCTCGGACCGGGGGGAGCTGGAAATCACGGATGTCAACCGCGAATACCTTCAGCAGGATGCCCTGAAAGTGGAAATTCTCGGCCGGGGATTTGCCTGGATGGACATGGGCACCCATGAATCCATGCAGCAGACCGCGGCTTTTGTACGTTCCGTCCAGAACCGGCAGGGGTTTAAAATCGCCTGCGTCGAAGAAATCGCCTACCGTCTGGGATACATCAACAGTGACCAGCTTAAAACCATTGCCGCGGAAATGATTAAAAATGATTACGGCCAGTATCTCTCTGAAATTGCCGAACTGACCCCGTCGGAGATGATGAAATGGCTTTAACCCTTACCCGGCTGGAAATTCCCGGGGTTTTTTTAATAGAGCCGCCGTGTTTTACAGATCATCGCGGATTTTTCATGGAAACCTTTCACCGGGAAAAATACGCGGCCGCCGGCCTATATGAAAAACTGGACCGGGACTTTGTCCAGGACAACCATTCCCACTCCACAAAAGGGGTGCTCCGGGGCCTTCATTACCAGCTGCGCCAGCCCCAGGGAAAACTGGTGTACGCGGTCACCGGCACCATCTTTGACGTGGCAGTGGATATCCGGCGGGGCTCCCCCACCTTCGGCCGTTGGACTGGCGCGGAACTGTCCGCTGAAAACCACCGGCAGATCTATGTCCCCGAAGGGTTTGCCCACGGGTTTGTAGTGCTGAGCGAATTTGCGGATGTGATTTACAAATGCACGGCCCTTTATGCGCCAGGCGATGAATACGGCATTCTGTGGTCTGATCCGGAGATTGCCATTCAATGGCCGGTTGCGGCCCCGATACTGTCTGCCAAAGACCTTGAAAATCCGGGACTGCTTCAGGCGCCCCAACATCATCTGCCGGTTTATGACAGTTGAAGCAGGGGATATTATATTGACCGGAATGTGTTTGAACTGTTTCTGACCAGCGGCGGATATCTTTCTTACAGCAACCGGTTTTTAAAACCAGAGCAGATGGATGCAGTGCCCGTCAGTCGCTACATCAAGAAATGGTAAGCGGCGGTCACAGGGCACCGCATCTGATGCCTTACATCTGCGTCACCCTGGTACCACCTGCTTTACGGGCTTCAGTCTTCGGCCTTCAGCCTGCGCTTTTCATTTTCTTGAGAAATCCATTGAGCTGAATTACATGACGACGCTCTTCCTCAATAATGGCATCCACTTTGTCCTGGCCGAATTTGGGCGGGACCATTTCCTTGATGCCCAGATAAAACAGGATGGATTCCTTTTCCAGGCCAATGGCAATTTTAAGAATTTCTTCCATGGATTCATTGCCCGTGAGTTGCTGCGCCGCGGACGGGCTGCCTTCGCCCCCGTGGGTATCCGCCATGGCTGTAAGATATAACCCGGCCTCTCCTTCAGGATCAAACACCTGCTGGGTTTTTTCCGCTTCGGTGACGTCTTTGCTCATTTTTAAAAAAGTTGATTTATGGGTGTCTTCCATGTCGGCCAATTTTTCCAGAAATTTTTTGTTTTCCGGATCAGACTGCAATTCCGCCGCTTTTCTGTAAAATTCCGCCCCGTTTTCCTCTATCCGCACAGCCACTTTGAAAACTTCGGCCGCATTAAAATCATACATCATGATCCATCCTCCTTGTATGTGCTGTAAAATTCAACTGGGTTCTTAAAAATTTTATTATATCTAATTTTACCCGCAATTGCCACGGGTTTCATTTTTTTATACAGAAAAAGCGCACTTAAATCAATTCACCCGGCCCGCCAGCACCTCGCTCAACTCCTCCTGCTTGACAATCCAATGCCAGTTGCGGTCCACTTCTTTCTGAAACGCATCCACCACTTCCGCGTATTCCGGCTTGAGCAGGTGCCTGAACCGGCCCTGGAGGGCCATCCATTCTTTCACCGGCACCTTTTTTTTGGGTTCATAATTTACTTTATACGCGCCGTCGATCACCTCATAAAGGGGCCAGTACCGGCATTCCACTCCCAGGCGGGCCACTTCAACCGCCATGTCCGGCCCGATTTTCCAGCCCGGAACGCACGGCGACAAAAGATTGATAAACGCCGGGCCGTCCAGATCAATGGCTTTTTTCAATTTTTCAGACAAGTCCACAGGATCATGAATGCTGGCCTGGGCCACGTATCCGATATTATGGGCCACCATGATCCGGGACAAATCCTTGCGATTGCCCTGGCGGCCGAAACTGCGCTCCCCGGCGGGCGTGGTGGTGGTGGTGGCGCCCAGGGGCGTGGCGCTGCTGCGCTGGACCCCGGTGTTCATGTACGCGCCGTTATCGTAGCAGATATAGACCAGGTCATGGCCCCGCTCCATGGCCCCGGAAAGGGACTGCAGGCCGATGTCATAGGTGCCGCCGTCACCGCCGATGGCGATAAATTTGTAGGGTTTGGTGATCTTGCCTTTTTTCTTCAGGGCCCGGTACATGGTTTCCACGCCGCTCATGGAAGCGCCGGCGTTTTCAAAAGCCGTATGAATCCATGGAATTTTCCACGCGGAATACGGAAAAATGGAGGATGCCACTTCCAGGCAGCAGGTGGCATTGCCCGCCACGATTTCATATCCGTCGGTCACCCGGGTAAGCATTTTCGTGAGAATGGGCACCGGGCATCCGGCGCACATGCGGTGGCCGCCGGCAAAGGCGCTTTCTTTTGTTGCCATTTCCTGTAAACTGGGCATCATCAACCTCCCCTGACCTTTAAATAATCAGCTGTCTTTTCCACCGTACCGGTTTCAAGATAGCGTTTATTTTCCTCAAAAATATCATGAATATCCGCCATAAACAGCTCCCGTCCCCCCAGACCAAAGGTCCGGCTGTACACCAGGGGCCTTTCCGGGGCGTCAAACAGGGCCGCGCGGATCTCGCAAAACAAGGGGCCGTATCCGCCCATGCTTTCGGACCGGTCCAGCACCGTAACAATTTTCACGCCTTCAAGGGCGGCTGCAATTTCCGCATAGGGGAATGGCCGGAAAACCCGGATTTTCAAAAGCCCCACCCGGTCGCCGGCATCTCTTCGCTCGTCAATCACTTCCTTGATTTCCCCGGCCACGGAATTAATGGCCACAATCACCCGATCAGCATCATCCAGGCGGTAGGATTCGAACAGGTCATACTTGCGGCCAAACACATCCGCAAACTCCGCACTGACATTCTGGATCACGGTCTTTGAATTTTTCATGGCCATGTGAAGGGCCCGTTTGTGCTCCATGTAATAATCCTGAAGATCGAGCGCCCCCCAGGTGGCCGGATGGTCCGTATCCAGCACCGGATAGGTGGATGCGAATTCGCCGATAAAGGCCTTGACCCGGTCGTCATCTTCCAGCTGCATGGTCTGGACACAATGGGAAATAATAAATCCGTCCATGCAGACCATCACCGGCAGCCGGACGTTCATGGCTTCCGCGATTCTCGGGGCCATGATCAGGTTGTCATAGGCTTCCTGATTGTTTTCCGCGTAAAGCTGAATCCAGCCGGCATCCCGGGCCCCCATGGAATCGCCGTGGTCCGCGTGGATATTGATGGGCGCGGACAGGGCGCGGTTGATCAGGGTCATGACAATGGGCTGCCGCATGCTGGCGGCAATGTAGAGCATTTCCCACATCAGGGCCATGCCCGCGGAACTGGTGGCGGTCATTACCCGCCCGCCGGCCGCGGCCGCGCCGATGCAGGCACTCATGGCACTGTGCTCGCTTTCCACGGTGATCATTTCCGTATCCACCCGGCCGTCCGCCACAAACTGAGAAAAATCCTCAATAACCTGGGTGGACGGGGTAATGGGAAACGCCGGCACCACATCCGGATTGATCTGGCGCATGCATTCGCTCATGGCCCCGGCGCCGGTGATGGCAACGATTTTACTCATAACAGTCTCCAGTATACATAAAGTCCAGCATGGAGGGTGAAACAAACGATTCACGTTCGATGTTGGATGTTTAATTTTTTTTTAATGTTCTTCTTTCACAAATTCAATGGCTACCCGCTTTCCCTTTTTATTCACCGGGCATTCCCGCGCGCAAAGGCCGCACCCCTTGCAGTGGTAATAATTGATATGGTCAATTTCTTTTCTGGATTTGCCGGATTTTGTCACCCCGTCTTTGAGGATAAACGCGTCTTCCGGGCAGAAAATCCAGCAGGTAAGGCAATTGATGCAGTTCTCCCCGTGCCATATGGGACGGGACGTGCGCCAGGTGCCGGTTTCATAATCCGCGGAATTTCCGCCGTCGGCCACCACACCGCCGATGGGCAGTTCCTGCCAGTCTTTTAATCGGTATTTTTCTTTCATATCATGTCCCCCTGGGCAAAGCCCTGCCGCATGGCTTCAAGATTTTTTTCCACCAGGGCCGGGCCAAGCATTTTTGAAAACACATGGGCGGCCTGTTTTTCCAGTTCATCAATGACAATAATGTGCGGGCAGACTTTGGCAAACGCCCCCATCATGGCGGAATTGGGAATTTCCCGCTTAAACAGGTCCCGGGAAATACGGTTTGCCGGTGTGGTGAACACTTTCTGGGTATCGGCTTTTAGCAGCTTTTTAATTTCCGCGGCCGACTGACGGGTATTGACGATATAAGCGGTTTCCGGTTTTATGCCGGAAACAATGGCACCGCTGCCGATGAGGGTGGGGTCCACCACAATTACCACATCCGGATTCTGAACCGGCGTGTGGATCCGGATCTCGTGATCGGAAAACCGGTTAAACGCCCGCAGGGGCGCGCCGCGCCTTTCCGGACCATATTCCGGAAACGCCACCACAAATTTTCCCGCTCCCTGAACCGCCTCGCCCAGGGATTTTGCGCCGGTAACCGTTCCCTGGCCGCCACGGCCATGCCACCGGACTTCATAAAATTTTGCCATGGATTCCTCCCAAATATAAAAATCATGCCGGCGATGGGCCTGCCGGGCTTTTTTTAAAATAGCCTGCTTCTATAAAATAATTTGGCAGAAGAATCAAGGGTCTATTCAGACAATCCCGGGGAAAAATGGTTCTGATGTGAAAGCCAGTATAAATCAGGAAGCTAAACGCGATACGGATTTCATCCTCTGCCTGTTCTCACGGACTACCATACAGGGATTTGATTTTTTCCCGGTCCGGCAGGCCCTCTGAGGTTAACGGCAGCACATCCACAATTTGTACATGGTGGGGTTTTTTATAACGGGCAATCCGCCCGCCCACAAATTCAATGAGCTCCGCCGCTGCCAGGGTTCTGCCCGGCACGAGCTGACAGACCGCCTTGATGCCTTCTTTCCACCGGGGGTCGGGCACACCGATGACAACGGTCTTTTCCACTGCCGGATGCTGGAGAATCACTTTCTCCACCTCCGCGGGATACACATTTTCCCCGCCCGGCTTGATCAGCTCTTTTTCCGGTTTCCGGCCTGCGTAATACAGTACCCCGTTTTCATCAAACCGCCCCATATCCCCGGTATGATGCCACCCGTCCCGGAATGTCTGCGCGGTTTCTTCGGGCAGATTCCAGTATCCTTTGAACACCAGTGGCCCCTGCATAACGATCTCTCCCGGTTCGCCGCCCACCGGCCGGCCGGCATCATCCACGGTCCGGACTGTCGCAAACATCACGGGCTTTCCGGCTGACCCCGGGGCCTCGTTATATGCTCCCAGGGTGCAGAGCAGCGCGGTCTCCGTCTGCCCGTACATGCAATAATACCTGCCGCCGGTGATGTTCTGATATTTTTCAATGTCATCGGCCGTGCCCAGCCCGATCACCGCCCGAAGCGAACGGAGGCGATCCGGTGCCTCGCCGGCCGCCTTGAGCACGGATGCCAGTATCGGCGGAAAATCAAAAAACAGCGATACCTTAAACCGGCTGATAAGCGCCACAGCCGTATCTGCTTCAAACTGAGCGACATTCACATTCAGGGCACCGGCCCCAAACGCGGCCACTGCCATAAACAGGCCGGCTACATGAAACATGGGCAGCAGGTTTAAATGAACATCTTTTGATTCAATGCCCAGATAATAATCAAGATGCAGACAGGCGCACAGCATATTGGAATGGCTCAGCAGGGCACCCCGGGGATAACCGCTGACAGCGGCCGTATGAATAATCACAAACCCGTCATCGCTATTCACCGACGTGGGCGATACCAAGGGTTCTTTGTTCAGCAGCGGGGCCAAGGATTCCATTTTTCCGACGTCATCATGGAGGTTAAAATACCGCTCCACTGACGTGAGTTTCCGGCGATGCGTGAAAATCCTCTCCTGAAAGGCTTCATCCACAAACAAAAACCTGGGGGTTGCGTCATTTACAATATAGACAATTTCCTCCGGGCTCAGCCGCCAGTTCACCGGCAGCACGATGGCCCCCACCGCGGCCGCCGCTCCGTAGAGCAGAAAATACGCCAGGCTGTTTTTCCCCAAAACCCCCAGGCGGTCGCCTTTTTTAATGCCCGCCGCCTGCAACCCGGCCGCCAGGTAGTCCACGCGGTTTTTTATGTCATCAAATGTCAGCGCGCTGCCGGTGCTTGCTTCATGCCAGGCCTGGGTGGACGAAAATACCGTTGCATTGCGCCGGATCAGATCATAAAAGGTAAAATCATTGTATCCCATGAATATCTTCCTGTTATAATTGATAATTTATTAAAATAAGCGGTTCAGCTGCCACAGCATTTTTTGTACTTTTTGCCCGAGCCGCAGGGGCACGGATCATTGCGCCCGATTTTCGGACCGGTGCGGACCACCTGCTTGGGCGGGACGGCCGCGCCGTCTGTAAAATACCAGGCGCCTTCATGCTTTTCAAAGGACGCCAGTTCATGGTGCCGGTTTCTGCGGCCCTTTACCGTATAATCGGCGATAAATTCAACTGTTCCCGACGTATCTTCCGGGCCGCCGTTTTCCGTGCTGATGATTTCCAGTCCGCCCCACTCGGATTCCTCTGCCCATTTTTGGGTCTGCTTCGGGTCATAATCTTCGCGATGATCCGGATGCAGGGATTCCAGCAAAAAATCCGTCTGTTTTTTCGCGTATGCGCAGTAACGGGCGCGCATCAGCTGCTGGGCCTTTTCAGCCGCCACAGCCCCTTTGATAATCGGTTCACAGCAGTCCGCATAATTTTTTCCAGACCCGCAGGGACAATTTTCCATAAAAAACTCCTTTTTATAAAATTCCAGATAGTAATGTCGCAATCCAACGCGGGAAATCCGCAATCCACGCGCCGGGACGAAAATAACGGGATGCCCGGTGTCAGGTTTCAGGTTTCAGGTTAATGTCGTTAACTTAAGCGGTTTCAGCGATCATTTCTATCGAATCCTGGTTTGCCGGACATTTTCCTGATCCGTCCGTATCTCAAAAACAACGGATCAAACACAGTAAGCTGAATCCATGACGCCAGGGCCAGAACATAGGAAAACGGCTCGGGCAGGCGAAGGGTGACCACGATTTTTAACATCCGGCGCTTGAATTTTCGCAAAAATGTCACATTGTCCATTAATTTCAGAATCTTCTGATTCTGGGTGTAAATCAGCAACCCGCCGGAAAATACCAGAATCCCCCAGAACGCCAAGGGTGACATGCGAAACACCAGATAGAGCAGAATCAGGGTCACGACCAGCGGAAACGGCAGCAGAATCAGATAAGGCATGGCTTTTTTAAATAAAAACACTTTAAACATCTGCCGGGACCCCACGTCCAGATGGTAGAGCAATTCCCGCCGCCGGGCGGAATCCGTTAAAAACAGGTCTTTAATTTTCAGAAACCGCCACTCCCCGGTGGCCTGGGGCTTGTCCTGAATCAGTTCAAATTCGCACTTTTCAATTACCTTTTTGCTGAACTGATACCCGTAATACATCAGCGTATCCGCTTCCCGGTCTGTAAAGGAATCCAAATCCGTGCGAATCCGGGTCAGGGCGTGCACCAGATCGGCGGAATCTTCCGGGAAAATGTGATCCCGAGTGTCGTGATCTCCCAGGTCAAACAGCAGATAGCGCTTGCGCCCGTAGTCAAAGAGTTCATTTAAACTTTTGCTGCGAATCCGGTCCATCAGAATATCGTTTGCCCGCATGGCCCCGTCCAGAAACTGAATGGACGGATGCTGCTCAAACTGCAGAATATCCGAGGCGTCGCTGCAGATAACGTGGGTGCATTCTTCAGCAAACAAAGACGTCAGACCCTGGTTGTCCACGAGCCCGCCGTCCACCAGCCGGACCGTCAGGGGCCGGTCTCCGTTTTTGTAAAGATTTCTGACTTTCAGGGGTTCAAAAATCCCCGGCACGCAACAGGATGCCGCCACTGCCTGGCCAAGGGTCACGTTGTCCAGAATTTCCCGCTGCCCCCGGGTCAGGCCGTCATCGTCAATCTGAAAATTTTCCAGAAACGCAATATCGTGGCCTGCCTCATTTTTGGTGCGCTTTTCCCCCACGGACCGGCTGGTAAACTGCCACAAATGCCCCGTATTCAGGCAGGTGCAGTTAAGTATCAGAAACGGCACCCGGGTGTCCGCAGCCGTATCTTCTGATGAGGTTGAAACCGCAATGTCCTTTAAAAAAATCCGGTTTTTTTTGTCTTTGCCCGACTCTCCCATGAGCGGCAGAAAAAAATATTTCGTAAAAAGCTCCCCCAGACGTTCGGTGCTGGAAAAATCCGCGGCCCGCATCCGGGCGTTTTTCACCGGGTCCAGAAACGTGCGCATGAGCATGTTTTTCTGAACCGCTGCCAGAAAATCCGCCTCGATCTCCGCCACCAGACGAATATACGCCTCCCGGCCCGGAGCGTCGGCACCGGAAGAGGATTCCAGCAGCTTTCTCACCTTGAGATAATAATAGGCCGCGATAATCGACCCGCCGGACACAGATGAAATCACATCCACCTGGCGCAAAATATCGGCTTCAGCCAGCCGGGCCAGCACCCCCACATGAAAAAAGGCGGACCGGAACCCGCCCCCGGACAGGGCCAGGCCAAGTTTTACGTTATTTTCCGTTTGCGTCATAATGCGTCTTTCCGGCGGGCAATCTGCTGATCTTTTTCCGCCCAGAGCCGGTTCAGCCATTTCTGAAAATGGGCTTTACAGGCCGCGTCCGTGGCATAATTGCCGGAAAGCGCGGGATCCATTTTCAAGTGTTTGACATCCACCACGATATTCCGGGGCCGGCCGCAAAAAAATGCCCATAACCCCGGCACCCCTTCAGGATACACAATGGTAACGTCAAAAATATTTTCCAAAACCTCGCCCATGGCAAACAACACCAGGGACGTTCCCCCGGCCTTGGGATTGAGCAGATGCCGGTATCGGGACTGCCGTTTTTTGTGTTTCTCCGGGGTAAACCGCGTGCCTTCGGGAAAATTAATAATGGTGACCGGCAGGTTTTTATATTTTTCACAGGCCTTTCGGGTAGCTTCCAGGTCTTCGCCTTTTAAATGCGGATTTTTTTCCAGAAACTCCCGGGAATACCGTTTCATAATCGGATACTCCAGGGCCCAAAAACACGGGCCCATCAGGGGCATCCAGAGCAGCTGTTTTTTGATAAAAAATTTATAGGGCGGAATCCTTTTGTAAAACACCTTGACCAGCACCAGAATATCCACCCAGCTCTGGTGATTGAGCAGAACAACCGACCATTTGTCGGTTTTAAGCTTTGCATTTCCCTCGGGCCAATGGATGTGCCATGTTGTTTTTCCCAGAATCCGGTGGGTGAGGTTTGCGCAAAACACCCAGCACCGGCTGCTGAGAATATCCATGATCCGGACCGCCAGGGCCTTTGCTTTGGGATGGGGCACCAGCAGCTTAAAAATTGTGACAAATACAAACAGGACAAAAATAATAACGGTAAAGCAAATAAAAATCAAAAGCGTGAGCATACCGCGCAGATGATAAGACAAATCGTTTTCCCCCGATTCCCTGAGCTTTAGACCAAGCTGCTATTTTCTGTTTTCCCGTTTTAAAACCTGCGGCAACTGTCTTTTATACCTTTTGAAACCAGCATATTACAGCTTCTGCAGGATTTCCTTGACCCGGCTGCCGTCGGCAGCAGACCCGAAATGGCCCATGATGTCCTTCATGGCCTGCATGTTATTCTTGTATATTGAAAAATCGATATTGGCGCTGATCCATTCTTCGATTTCCGCCTCTGATGCCAGCTTCGGCAAATAGGATTCAAGGATTTCAAGATACCGGGTGTCTGTCGCCTGCCCGGAACGCTCCAGGGTTTCGCGCTCGGATTTCACCATCTTTTTGATAACCTGCACTGCCGCATCATCTGAAAGGCTTTTTGACGCACCCCGGGCAAATTCTCCCATGATAATGCGCAAAGCGTTCTTCCGCTCATCGTCCTTATCTTTCATGGCCTGCTTCAGGTCCTTTTTAATCTGTTCCTGCAATGTCATTTTATTTCTCCTGCCGTTTAAAGATTCATTAAAAAAAATTCATACTAATTTTTTTTTCATATGTTAATCAATTTAAAATAAAAAATTTCCGTTTTAATTTAAATAATGATATTGTTTTGACAAGTTTTCCTGTTTACTGATACTCTGTAGCACTTTCGCACAAAAAACTTAACAGACTGTTCAGCCACAGAATTTCCAGGGATCGTTTTTAATGAAAATTAAAAAGCTGAAACCCGGTGCCACCCTGCCGCTTACCAATACCGGTGATTTATCCTTCTTTTTTGTCGGAGTGGGCAGCGCGTTTACCCGAAAGCATTTTCAGAACAACGTTATTATCATCAAGGGCAATGATCACATCATGATTGACTGCGGCACCAAAGCACCGCAGGCCCTTTACGAACTCGGCCTGAGCGTCACGGACATCAAAACCTTTCTCATCACCCATTCCCATGCCGATCATATCGGCGGACTTGAAGAAGTCATGCTCACCGGCCGGTTTATCAGCAAACAGAAACCCACCATTGTTATTGACAATAAATACCAGCACATTCTGTGGGATCTTTCCCTGAGAGGCGGGGCCGGGTTTAATGATGAAAGAAACGGGCCGGAAACCACTTTCAGCGATCTGTGGCATATCATCCGGCCCCGGTTCCGGCCGGAGTATCCCCGCCAGACCCATGAAGCCGATGTCGGCAGCATCAACCTGAAATTATTCCGCACCAAACACACCCCGGACATCTCGCCGGACTGGGAAAGCGCTTTCTGGAGCTGCGGCGTGATCGTTGACGACCGGGTCATGTTCACCAGTGACACCCGGTTTGATCCGCAATTATTTGAGACCTTTTGCCCGCTTTTCGACCTGGAATGCATTTTTCACGACTGCCAGTTTTATACCGGCGGGGTTCATGCCGGCATTGAGGAGCTGAACACCCTGCCCGCGGACATCAAAGAAAAAATGATCCTGATGCATTACGGAGACGACTGGAAAGATTTTGAAAAAACCGTCAAAGCCTATGGATTTCAGGGGCTGGCCCGTCAGTGGCATTTTTATAATTTTTAACGCACTTCTCAATGGAACCGTATTTCCCCGTCATCAAACTCCGCGGCACCCCTGAAGAACGCGGCCGCCAGCACGGCCGGCAGCTCAAAGACCGAATCCACCGAACCGTTGAATTCTATAAAAACCAGTTTCTGATCCCGGAAAAAGATATCTTAGGTATTTCCCGGGGATTTCAAGCCAACACCCGGGCGTTTTGCACGAATCTGTTCCTGGAAATTGAAGCACTGGCAGACGCAGCCGATGTGGACCCCTTGTGGATTTACGCCCTGAACGGACGCACCGAGCTTCTGAACCTCAATCCCATGGAATGCACAACCATCGCCTTTAAAAAGCAGGGACTCATGGGCCAGAACTGGGACTGGGACATGGAAATAGAATCGCTGGCGGTGATCCTTGACATTGAAATACCGGATATTGAAATACCGGACATTGAAACCCACACCAGCACCCGGATATTGACCATGACCGAACCCGGGATGATCGGTAAAATCGGCATGAACAGCCACGGCGTCGGGGTTTGCCTCAACTTTATGAGCATTGCAAATTATTCACCCGGCGGCATTCCCCTGCATGTGCTCTTGCGGGCAATTCTTGAAAGCAAAGATCTTGCTGCTGCCCGGTCGGTCATCACCTCCCATTGTTTGGGCAAAGTCTGCAATCTGCTGATTGCGGACAAAAACGGACAAATGGAAAACATTGAAATTGCGGGCAATGAATTTTTCAGCCTTCCGGTGAAAGACCGGTTTGTCCACACCAACCATTTCCTCACCAAAGTCGATTATGATCTCAAGCTTTTTCCCAATTCCACGGGCCGCTTCCGACGGGCGTCGGAACTGATGGACGCGGTTTCCACCCCTTCCATCAGGGCCATGAAAAAGATTTTAAAGGACCGGGGCGATGAGACCGCACCCATCTGCCGCAAGCGGTTTTCCCATCCCTGGCTTACGGATGACACCTCCATTACGGTAGCGACCCTGATCATGGATTTTCACGCCCTTGATTTTCACATCACCCGGGGAAACCCGTTTGACAATTCCTTTTCCGTCTTCTCCCTGCGGTCTGAAGGCGCGCTGCCACCTGAGTCTCCAGATCCGTAAGCGCCCACTGATACACACAATCGGTCTTCCGCAGCTTAAATCCCAGCTTCGCGTTGATGGCCTGCATCGGGCGGTTGTCCGGCGCCATGGTGGTGGTGATGTATTCCACTTCCGGAAACTTTTCCTGCATCACATAGAGCATTTCCGCTTTCAGCCGTTTGGCAAGCCCCTTTCGCCGGTGTCCGGCAGACACGCCGGTAAAATACTGGACAATTTTGTGCGGCTCCCGGGGGTGATACATGATATCGGTCATGGCACTGATATCGCCGTTCTTTTCCCGGGAGATCAGGGTATACCACTGCACTCCCTTCTTTTTCAGATTCTCTTCTTCGATCCGCCGGGACTGGGGCGTGGTAATGAGGGTCTGCTGCATGTCGCCGGTGGGGCGCTCATTGATAATTTCCGTGTAGGTCCGGCAAAACGCTTCAATGTCCGCATCCGGGCAATCCTGAAAAAACTCAAAAGTGGTGTCCGGAAATTTTTTTCTCCCCTTTGTCCGCCACTCCGCGGCTGCCTCCCAGTCAGCCCCGTCCATGTACATTCGGTGCTGTACTTCCTTGTGCACCATTTCCCCATTGTAAGCTTCGCAAAATTTTCTGGCCGGCGTGTTGTCGATTTCTCCGGCAATGGTGATTTTTTGCATGCTGCGGGCTTTTTTCAGCAGTTCCGCCAGCAGCCGGGTAGCAATCCGCTGCCGACGGAACCCTTTTTCCACCAGAATATTAATATGACAGATGTTTTTGTCCAATTCATAACTGGGGGAGCGTTCGGTTTCATAGCCAAAGGACATCACCGCCACCGGTGTTTTTGCGTGATTAAACACCAGGAATCGCTCGGTCCGGTAAAGGGGGCTGGCCACGGACATCCGGCGCTTTGCCGCATTCCGGTCCGGCAGCCGGGATTTCGGGTTGAACTCCCAAAAAACCGATTCCGACACCGCAAACCAGCAAGACCAGAGTTCCTCCGGCGCACCCGTGAAGGCGTTGGTGGAATCAAAAGCAACCGCCAGAAGATCGTCTGAAATTTTTCCAAAATCCATTTTCATCTACCTCCTCCGGATAGCTCGCTGCCACCAGGGCATATTTGCTGATGAAACGACTGACCACTGTTCTCCAGCCAAGGATTATTTCAACCATTCAAAAATCAAAAGCTCACAAAAAACCAAATTTTTTTTAACTTAAAACCTTAAAAACCACAGAGCTCACAGAGGACACGGCGATCGTTTTGATGCTTCCGCAGAGATTTTCCACTTGTCTCGTGAAAACCAGAAAACCATATTTTCTCTGTGTTCTCTGTGCTCTCTGTGGTTAAAAAAATTCCTGCCTCACAGAAAAAAATCTCAGCATCTCAGCATCTCTGCGTCTCTGCGGGATGAAATTTTATCTGGTTATCTGTTTCCCTCAAACTGCCGTGCTTTTTTATCGGGATCGAAATCGGTATCGGGATCGGATTCGATAGCGATTTCGATCCCGATACCGATTTCAATGGCTGAAATTGAGCAAAGTGGACAACCATTAAATTTTATAATTTCTTGCAGAAGATCACCTTTCCGTCTGCCGGCGCGTAAAAATCCGGCAGAATGGATTCGCAATGGTATCCGCACTGCTGATAAAACGCCCGGGTGGTCCGGTATTTTTCCGACTGGGAGGTGTCCACATAAATCCGGGTGCCGCCGGCTTTTTGAATCAGGGATTCCGCCTCAGCCAACATCATCCGGCCGAGGCCATGGCCCTGGCGGTCCGGCGCCACCACAATCCAGTAAATATCATAACTGGAAAGGGTACAGGGAATCCGGCCGTAGCAGGCATATCCCAACAAGCGGCCCGCTTTTTCGCGAAACACAAATTCATAGTCGCTTGCGGCCCCTTTTTCAAGCCGGTCCGCCAGCAGCTCTACGGCCACATCAATCTCGTATGAATGAAAAAAACCCGTTGCCGCGCACATTTCCCGGACCGCTTCCCCATCCCCGGGCCGCGCTTCATGCCGGAAAACCGCATCTGGCAATGAATTCAAAAGGTTCACGTTTTTTGCGGGCTTTTCCGCTTTTGGAGACACGGCCGCAGGTTCAACAGGTCTGTCATATTTTCCCGTGGCGTCTTCTGTGGCATCATTTATGATGCGGCCAACCGCGCAATGGAAAGGAATATCCGCCCGGTCAAGAGCCGCGGCAAACCCTGCATCCGGCGACAGGCAGGGGTTGGCATTCACCTCCAGAATCCAGGGCCGGCCCTCACCATCCACCCGGAAATCCACCCGGGCATACCCCCGAAGGTCAAACACCTGCCAGCATTTAAGGGCGATGCTGACAAGGGTATCTGTCAGGAATTTATCCGCATCAGGAAAATCAAACCGCCGGGGGGTGTGGGTATATTCAAATGAGGATTCGTCCCATTTGGCCTTGTAACAGACAATGCGCGGCTGGTTTTCACAAAAGCCGTCAAACAGAATTTCCGCAGGCGGCAGCACCTCCGGCCCGTTGGGTCCGGCAAGGATGGACAGATTAAACTCCCGGCCGTCAATAAACTGCTCCGCAAAACAGCTTCCCCCCAGGCCGTCGGCCCGCTGCCGCAGCACCGGCAAAAGGGCTTCCCCATCCGCCGCGGTTCGTATCCCGTCCGCGCTGATCCCCAAAGAAGCATGCTCCCAGGTGGATTTGATGATCCATTGGCTGCTCTCCGGCATTGATTTCAGCGCCTCGACCGAACAGCCTTCACGGGGAAAGGGGCCGATCCAGGCCGGGGTGGAAAGCCCGGCATGGCGCATTTTTGCCTTGGCCAGCACTTTATGGGACGACTCCTGCATGGCGAGGGCCGGCGCGCCGGTAAAGGGAATGGCAAGGGCCTCCAGCAGAAACGGCACCACGCTGATGAGCCGGCCCGTGCCCCCCAGGGATTCTACCAGGTTGAACACCAGATCCACGCCCAGTTTTTCAATTGCCTGCGTGACACCGGCCAGATCCAGATCACAGGGCAGCAGAAACGGTGCATGCCCCAGTTCGATCAGGGCCTCGGCCACGGCATCAGCCTGCACCAGCACATCCTGCTCATCCGGCGCACTGGCCGCATCCACCGCATTATGGGCAATGGCAATTTTCATTGGACCCATTGCCCCCGATTTTCCGGCATCATGCGCAGGACAGCGGAATCCACAATGCGCCGGATGAGCTCTCCATAGGGGATACCCAGATGATTACAGAGAATGGGCAGATCCGAGTGTTCCGGATGCAGCCCGGCCAGCGGGTTGACTTCGAGAAAATACGGGTTTCCCGCTTCATCGCAGCGGATGTCGATGCGGCCGCCGTCCCGGCATCCCAGGGCCCGCCAGCATCCCAGGGCCAGGGCCTCGGCCTTTTTGACAGGCAAATCACTGTTCGGCAAAGCCAGCCGGTATTCCACCAGTTCCTCGCATTTTTCCTTGTTTACATAGGAATACACCCCTTTTTCCGCACCCGGAAGCAGGATTACCTCAAGAGCGCCCAGCACTTCCGCGTCCGGACCCGTGCCCACGATGCCTACCGTGAATTCCCGGCCGGAAAGATAGGTTTCCACCAGCACGGGCTGACGGTATTGTTTCAGGAGTTCACCACAAACGGCCGCAAGACGCCGCGGGTCCCGGACAATGGACTTTTCGCTGATCCCCTTGCCCGTGCCTTCGGCCACGGGTTTGACAAAATACGGGGGAGGAAATTTCAGGGCCGCGGCATCCTTAGCTGTTGGCACCACTGTGAAATCCGGTGTCGTAAATCCGCTTTCCCGGATCACCTGTTTGGTCATTCCCTTGTGCAGGGTGAGCCCCAGGATCAGGGGATCGGAAAACGTATAGGGAATTTCATACAAATCCAGGATGGCCGGCACCTGGGCTTCCCGGGCAATGCCGAAAAGTCCTTCGGCGATATTAAACACCAGATCCCACCGGTCCCCCGCAACCAGCCGCCGGGTCAAGGCTTTGGCATTTCCAATGCGATCTGTCTTATGCCCCAGGGTCTTCAGCGCATTCTCAATGGCGCTGATGGTGTCATCCCGGTCAAATTCCGCGGTTTCATCCTCGCTGTAGCCCATGGCCAGATATTCGCTGCGCAGGTCATAGGTCAGGCCGATTTTCATTATGTTTCTCCGAAAGGGGATAAGAAAAAATCTTGTCTTCATAATTTGTCAGCAGAATCTCGTCCGCGGTTTTACCGACCACATAATCCGGCATCAGCGGAATTTTTCCCCCGCCGCCAGGCGCGTCGATCACATAATGGGGCACCGCATACCCGGAGGTATGCCCCCGCAAGCTCCGGATAATCTCAATCCCCTTTTCCACAGGTGTCCGGAAATGCCCGGTGCCGGTCACCGGGTCGCACTGATACAGGTAATAGGGCTTGACGCGCATTTTCATGAGCTGGTGGACCAGGGCCGTCATGGTTTCCTTGTTGTCATTGATCCCCTTGAGCAGCACCGTCTGAGAGCCCAAAGGAATGCCGCCGTCGGCCAGCATCCGGCAGGCCTTATAAGTTTCCGGCGTGCATTCGTCCGGATGGGTAAAATGCAGGCTCATCCAGAGGGGATGGTATTTGCGCAGCATTTTCACCAGCTGCGGCGTCACCCGCTGGGGCAGCACCGCCGGCACCTTGGAACCGATACGCACGATTTCCACATGGGGAATGCTGCGCAGATTTGCCAGTATCCAGTCCAGCCGGGCGTCGCTCAGGGTCAGGGGATCCCCCCCGGACAGCAGCACATCCCGGATCGCCGGGGTATTCCGGATATACTCAAACGCTTTTTCCAGCCGGGCCCCGCCGGCATTAATGGTACCCCGCCCGATCATCCGGGACCGGGTGCAGTACCGGCAGAAGGCCGCGCAAAAATCGGTCAACAAGAGAAGCACCCGATCCGGATACCGGTGCACCAGGCCGTGTACCGGGCTGTGGGTGTCTTCACCCAGGGGATCATTTTCTTCTCCCGGCATTTTAAAAAATTCATGCAGGGTGGGTACCACGGTCCGGCGCAGGGGATGTTCCGGTATGTCTTCGGGCAGGAGACTCATGTAGTAAGGGGTAATGCCCAGGGGAATTTTGGTATCCAGGCAGGTAAACGCGTTTTCTTCTTCAGCGGAAAGGCGAAGAAAGCGTTTTAACTGGGATTGCGAGCAGATACGATGGCGCACCTGCCAGTGCCAGTTGTTCCAGTCCTTGTCCGCCACTTCCGGGAAAAAGCGTTTCCGGAATGCGCGGGTGCGCTGGATGGCGTCTTTATTGATATTGCGGGGTTTTTTAAAAACAATGGATCGGGAATAGCGGGGGAGACCTTCTTTGACAAGCCGGGGCGCCGGGCAAGGGGGCTCGCTGGGAGGTTCGTCATCTTTCTCCAGTTCTATTAACGCGGATTCTTCCTGATTGGACGTCAATTCCTGCATGATGTTTTTCCTCATTTTTTTTAAAATAAAATCAAATAGTTATTTTAACATTCACTATCGTTCCGGTTTTCCTGATATATGATCTCAAGTCGTCACCATGTCAAGCATTTTATGACGGCTGAATAAAAAATATTTATTTGAAATTTCAATAAGTAAAACAGCTTTTACCCCCTTTTTATCTGTGGGGTTTATGGCCCGAAACCCGGCAAAAGAAATGAAAACAAAGGATCTATGATTTCAATCCGCGTAACCGGCTGATTTACGGGTCTGAGACACGCACAAAACAACAAAATACGCTTTATCTGCCATTTTAACAAGAGAATCGCCAAAAACAGCGGTATTTAAAGGCTCTGCCGCTCCCTTGACATTGTAAAATTCGTTTTTAATTTATGTATTATATTCCTGCATGGTTAACCCGTTAAAACAGGAGGCACAAATATGCACGATGCCTTGACATCCATCCGAAATATCATCCTTGAAACCGCGGAAAAAGCCCGCCTGGAAACCCAAAGCGAACCTGTGCCGGAAAAACCAGCCGCATCCCAATGGCCCATTGATTGCAAGGTCGGCCCGGGCCTGGAAGGGGCCATTGCCTGCGAAAGCCAGGTGGGATACGTAAATGGCGCCAAAGGCTGGCTGGTGTACCGGGGATATGATATTTTTGATCTGGCCGCCAATGCCACGTTTGAAGAAGTCGCCTATCTTCTGCTGCACGGGAAACTGCCCAATGCGGCGGAACTCTCTGAATATAAACGCCGGCTGTTCGACGACATGCATCTCAACGACACCCTGCGGATGCTCATGGGGTTCCCGGTGGAAGAGATGAGCGTCATGGGAGCCCTTCGCCTGGGCACCAACCTCATGCGCCAGGAATTCACGGACATGGACAAGGCCGCCGGCCGCCCCAAAACAGTCAATGCCATTTGCGCGGATGAAGACTCCATTGCCATGGAATGCCAGCCCACAGGGGGAAAACGCGCTATTTATGAATTTAAAATCAAAAATCAGGGCGACCGCAAAAAAACCGCCAGGCGCAGCGACCGGTATTTTGAAAAACAAAGCGCCATGGAGGCCTGTTACCACCTGATCGCCGGGGTCAGCACCATTATCGGGGCGGTTTCCCGCATTCACCAGGGACGGATGCCGTTAGAACCCGACCCGTCCCTGAGCCACGCCGGCAACCTGCTTTACATGATCACCGGTAAACCGCCCACGCCGGTGGAAGAGCGCATCATGGACATCGCGCTCATTCTGCACGCGGATCACGGCATGAACGCCAGCACCTTCGCCTCTCTGGTGGTGGCGTCCACTCTCTCCGATATTTACTTTTCCGTTGGCTCCGGCATCGCGGCCCTGAGCGGGCCCCTCCACGGCGGTGCCAATGAGGCAGCCATGAAAAACATCCGGGAAATCGGATCAAAAGAAAAGGTCGCATCCTGGGTGGCGGAAAAACTCTCCAAAAAAGCCAAAATCAGCGGGTTCGGCCACCGGGTATACAAAGTCTATGATCCCCGGGCCAAAGTGCTGGGACCCCTGGCGCAGTTTCTGATCCATGACAATCCCAAAAATCAAAAGCGCTATGAAGTGGCGAAGTCGCTTGAAAAAACCATGCTGGCATCGCCTTTGGCCCTGGAAAAGAATATTTTCCCGAACGTGGATTTTTATTCCGGCCTGGTTTACAGCTGCCTTGGCCTGGAGGATGAATTGTTCACACCGCTGTTTGCCGCCAGCCGGGTGGCCGGATGGACAGCCCGGGTGTTTGAATATATTCAGAAAAACCGGATTTTCCGGCCCCGGGCCCTTTATACAGGGGATTTCAATAAAAAATATGTGCCCGCGGATCAGCGGGAATAAAACTGTATACAGGGAGGTGCGCCATGGCCATTGATTATTATGTTGTTCTCGGTGTGAGCCGGGGGGCCAACTTAACCAAAATCAAACAGGCTGGAGGGTTTCTATTTCCGGTTGTCCGGTAAGTTCCGCATCACCACGCCATAAAGGGCATCCCGATTGATGGGTTTGGACAGATAATCGTTCATTCCCGCATCAAGATACCGGTCCCGGTCCCCTTCCATGGCGTGCCCGGTTAATGCGATAATGGGAATACGATGATCCAGGACCGCTGATGCCGGATCACGGATCACCCGGGTGGCCTCCATGCCGTCCATCTCCGGCATCTGGACATCCATGAGCACCAGATCATAGTGATGCCGCGCCAGTTCCTCGATGGCCTGCCGGCCGTTTTCAACCGCATGCGCCGTAAATCCGAATGATTCCAGAAACGCCTGCACCACTTCCTGGTTGACCGCCATGTCCTCGGCAACAAGAATATGGAGCGGCCCCGTTGGCTGCATGGCCGCTTCTTTTTCAGACACCCCGGTGCCGGGGAGTTCCGGTTTCATAAATGCGCCGGCCTGGGGGGCCGATTTTTTCAGGTTCACTGTAAACGTAAACGTGCTGCCCTTTTTCTGCCGGCTGGCAACCTTCAGTTGCCCCCCCATCATCCCGATCAGATTTCTGGCGATGGACAACCCAAGGCCGGTGCCGCCGAACTTCCGGGTGGTGGAGGCATCCACCTGGGTAAACGCGTCAAAAAGCGTTTCTATTTTTCCCTCAGAAATACCAATACCCGTATCGCTGATCCGAAACATCAGCGTGACCTGCGGATCATCGGCCCTCAGGTCGCGCGGGCCTTGATCCGGACCCAAATCCACCTGAATCTCCACCCCCCCTTTTTCAGTAAACTTGATGGCATTGCCGATGAGATTCACCAGTATCTGGCGAATCCGGCCCGGATCACCGGAAACCCGGCAAGGCACCGCCGGCGCCACCCGGCACGAATATGCCAGGCCTTTTTTGCGGGCATCAATTTCCAGCATATTGTTTATTTCTTCGAGCAGCTGCACCAGATCAAAGTCAATAATTTCCAGATCCAGCCGGCCGGCTTCAATTTTGGAAAAATCCAGAATGTCATTGATAATGTTCAAAAGCGAATCCGTGCTTTGCTGAATGGTTTTCACAAAATACTGCTGCTCATCCGTTAACCGGGTATCTGACAACAGATATGCCATCCCCATTACCGCGTTCATCGGGGTGCGGATTTCATGACTCATATTGGCCAGAAACTGACTTTTGGCGATATTGGCGGCTTCCGCCTGCACTGCCATTTCATTGGCCAGGGCGGTTTGTTTTTCCAGATGAAGGTTGATGGTCTCAACTTTTTCAAGGGTGAGGCGCAGTTCATTTTCCACGTGTTTCCGATCCGTGATATCCCGGGCAATGCCCAGAAGCCCCACCGGCTGGCCGCTATCATCCTTTAAAAGAGTCGTCGTCATCCATGTGGGAAAAATCGTGCCGTCTTTTCGCATATGCCCGACCTCTCCCTCGTTGCTGCCATTTTCCTTCACCAGGGCATTAAAGGGCTTGACCTCTGCATCAAGCTGTTCCCGGGTATGAAAAATGCTGATAGGCCTGCCAAGCACTTCCGCTGGCCGGCACCCATGCATTTTTGCCCAGGCAGTGTTTGCAAACTGGATTTTTCCGTCCATGTCCGCCACCGCAATGCCGTCGATGGACTGCTCCACGGCCCGGGCCAGGCGCCGCAATTCCTCTTCCATGTTTTTGCGGTCACTGATATCCACAAAACTTTCCAGCAGACATTCCCGGCCCTGCAGGATAAACGGCACCACGGTTTTAAGAATCGGAATTTCTTTACCATCCTTATTCAGAAGAATCCGTTCTGAACTGTCCATGCGCATTTTATGATCACTGATGGGACACTTTCCCGCCTCAGCCGGGCACAAAAACTGATGGCAGACATGCCCCTCGATCTCATCCCGGGCCACCCCCAGCATTCTTGCGGCTGAAGGATTTGCAGCGATAATTTCGTGGGATTTCCCGTCCACCACGAATACGCCGCTTTGAATGGAATTAAAAATCGCCTCTGTGCGCTGGCGGCTTGTGCGCAATTTGTTTGAAATCTGAAAGCTTAAAAACGATACAACAGAGGAGTAGATGACAATAAACCCGATGCACGCATAGGTTACCGGAAGGCTGGAATGGGGGACAAACGTAAACCCGTTAAAAACACCCGTTAAAAGGATGCCGGCAGCCACAAACGCCACCGAATTGATAAAAGGTTTTATGCCCCGGGTAGCCAGCAGGTTGATGGATACGCCCACAAAAAAAACCGTTGACGGCCAGAGCTGAAAAGCAGCCAGGTTTATCCAGACCCCCACCAGAAACGCCTCAAGATACAGATTCCGGTGTTCGGTTTTTCTCCCGTTCCTGCTGTATTTGCCAAGCAAATACGCCAGATGCGGCCACACAAGACTCTGGACAAAAATCGCCGCCCACAAAAATATATTACTGCTGTCCCCGAAAAGCTGGGTCAAAATAACGCCGTGGACCGCAAATCCAATGATGCGGGGAACATAATTGAACCGGACCAGCGTGTCTACCCGTGGCTTTCCGTTTTTAGACAACATTATGGGATTATCCGTTTTTAAAAAAAATGTCCGTCAAAACTGACTTGATTGTCAGCAGCCGACACCTTCCCGCAGGTGGCGAAAATCATCAACTTATTGATATTAATTATTAATACAAAATAACACAAGCATAAAAATCCCCCATCATCAGGCGACAGATACTGAAGCGTTGTATATCAAGCAACTTAACTTGCGGGCAACCCGTTTTTTTTAGACGCGGATGCACACGGATTAACACGGATTGGCGTTTTTATCCGCGTTGATCTGCGTTCATCCGCGGCTGAATCATGGATGATCAAAATTTTTGATGTTCTCGTAAAAAGTCGAATTCAGACGGCAAAGAAAAAAGCTCCAAATTCGAGGCGCGCAAATCCCCAGCAATGAGGCGTACTTTGCGTACGTTGAAGCCGCTGGGGATGCAGCGCAACAAAGAATTTGGACTTTTTACGAAGCCGTCAATTTTTTATCAATCTTTTGATCAGCCGGACATTTCCGGCTCGTAGTGTGCCCGTGAGGGCATATCATATAACGCCTTACGGCGTCACTACAAGCCAGAACACCATAACCAATGTGGATAATGACATTACATGAACGTTTTTGCCGGAAACCCCGCTGAATCCGCTCAAAATTCATCTCAACGCTCAGAACTTATTGAAAAAAAATAGTTTTTCCTTCAAAAAAATGTTATATAAAACAGAATAGTGTTTTTTTGACACGGATGTCGCGGATTTCACGGATGGGGTAATGGATTCCCGCATTTGCGGAAAAAAAAATCCGCGCAAATCCGCGCAATCCGCGTCTAAAAAAATGATGAGCATGAAGGGACAAAACCCGCTGAAATCATGGTATTTTATGCCGGTGAAAAGGGGCACCAATTGGCCTCAAACCATAATTTTTAATAAAATCTTAGAAAATTTTGAACGCATTTTTGCTGCTGAATGGGCCAATAAGAATTTCTGTTTATGATATTTTTTATCCCGCAGGGACGCTGAGGCGCTGGGATTCTTTTCTCCGCGAGCTCCGCGGCTCTGCGGGAGATAAGATTTTTTTAAGGTATGCAAATCCCGAGCCCCGACAAGGCGGGATGCTTCGCGTACGATGAAGCAGCAAGGGATGAGGTGCAACAAAAAATTTGATCTTTTTAAAAAGCCGTCAAAAACCGGGTGTCATTTCCCAAAGCGTCCGGATAAAGATTGTCAATTGTTTGCTTGAGCTTTTTGCGTATTAATCACCACCCATCACCCCCGCCACCCCAAACGCTCGGTACCGTCCGACCGCAGATTATACCCCATCAATCGCCGCAGATAATAAGTTTCCGCCGGGTATAGATGCCCAGCACAAAACTGGTGGTCTGGAGATCCATATATCGGATCTGCGAAATCCCGGCCCGGCGGGCCGCGGCCTGGATCTGGTCCGCGCTCCACTCCACGGTCACGCCGTAGCCGCTCACCGGCTCTTTAATCTGGTGGGCCGCCCGCAGCACACATTGCTTTGAGCCCGCCGGGGTGCGATTAAAATCCCTGGAATACGGCTGGGTCACATGGGTATAAAGCCGACCGGGGCCGGACATGGAACACCCCGCCAGGCAGAGCATTACTGCCGCCATCACCATATACCTAAAAGCCATACACCACCGTGGTCACCCGGGTATAAATGCCAAAAAGGTATACCGTATATTCAAAATCCGCATGGGTGATGGTGGTGATGCCCCCGTCATCCGCCGCGGCCCGGGTGCCGCCGTTGCCCCAGGCAACCAGCCAGAGCACGGACCGGGTGTGGGACCGGCCCACTTTGTCCCCCAATTGGGTATTTTCAAAATTGGTATCCAGAGGCCCCTGAATGTGGCTGTAGGCGCATCCCTGGCAGCCCAGAGCCGCCATGACCAGACAGATCACCATGACATAGTGAATGTTTTTCATGCTTGTTCATCCTCCTCATCCGCACGGCCCGGCCGGACCCCGGCCGCGGTCAGTGCCTGGTAAAGCCGGGCCGCCTGATCCGTGTTGAACCGAAATTCCAGAATCCCCTGCCACCCGCTGCGAAACCGGCCGGCGTCAAAAGACACGGCCAAAATTTCTTTTTCCGGAAGATCCGCACAGAGATCAGCGATTGCCGGATCATCCACGCTAATGTGCATCTGGCGCTTCCCAAAGGTATAACAGACAATCCGTTTCCGGGTGATCACCAGACAGCCGACAAACCCTTCCCTGCGGCGAATGTACCGCTTTTTCGGGCCTTTCACGTTTTTGGCGACAAACCATCCGCCCATGCCCTCATCTGCCGCCACAATTCCCTCGGTCTCCAGGGCCGGGCGGATCTTTTTGGGAATGGCGCCGATGCCGAACCATCGGTAAAGCAGGGTTTTTTTCATTTGCATATTCCATTGTTCTTATCACTGAACAATGATATAAAATCACATTTTCATCATCTGCATCAATCAAAAAAACGCAAGCACAGGAGCCGCCCATGGAAATGAATCTCAAAGGAACGCCCGCTGTTATTGTCGCTGTCATCATCATTGCAGCCAGCCTGGCCTATCGCATGTTTCTTGCAAATGACCTAAAGGACAACCCAAAGCTGCGCCGGCAGTTGGAAATGCACCTCATGGTGGAAATCGCCGGAGACATCTCCGCGGACACTGACGCCATAAAGGCCGCCATGGCCGCAGGCAATATGGACGCAGCAGAAGACATCGCCCAGGGCACCCTGAAACGAAACGTCACCATCAATGATCTGGCCATGAAAGGAAGCAGGGAAAACATTGTTGTGCGGGCGGATTATACCGTATTTACGCCGGACGGGGAAGAAGACAAAACCGGGTATTACAAGTTTTCCCACTCCCCGGTCACCGGGTGGTGGTTTAAGCGGACCGTCACGGCATTTTCCTGGTATATGAAAGTATTCTGAAAATTTGCGCGATGAACGTTGCGGTTTATCCACTGACAAATAACTGCAAGTCCGCCTATCCGAATATCGTATATCACCACAGAGGTCACAGAGTTCACGGAGATATCCTTTGCCCTCTGCGCTCTCTGTGACCTCTGTGGTGACAAATTTTTTTCAACCCGCCTGGGCGACTTCCGCCAGCCGTTTGGCCAGATACGCCCCGGTCATGGCAAGGGATTCCGGGTCCAGATAAAATTCCGCCTGCCGCTGAAACAGCACGGAACAGTTGGCCGGGAACTCCTCATCCGCGTCATTAAACAGCAGAAGCAGAGAGATGCGGGGAAGGGCCGCAAACCGCATGGCCGCATCATAGGCGACATCCAATTTTTCCGGGGTGCCCCCCAGGACCTCCCCTGCCGCGATCAGGGACGCAAGGTTGCCGGAAAACGGTTTTTCAACAGCCTGTTCCGCGTCCGTGGTAAAATAATTCACATTGGTAAAATGGGAAGCCCGCTTGAGATCTTTATAGGCGGCCCACTCCGGGTCCTCATAAACCCTGTCCGGGCACAGAAGAATATACTGGGCCAGAATAATAAAGGCATGATAATCCAGGCGGTTTCCCTGATCGCCCGCAATGCCGTCGGCAGATACCTGATAGGAGCGGTCAAAAAACGGGACGGTCATCCGGCCGCCGTCGGAAACCAGGCCCAGAATGTCTTTTACCGCGTCAAAATCCACCCGGGCCAGCCGGTCGCAATAGGTTTGATAATTTTTTTCAAAAATTTCAGCGGGATTGGTCATGAAACAAGTCCTGATTCGTGCAGATTGGTTCAGCTTTCGATAATATGTTTTTTCAACTGTTGATAAACAACACCGATAATCCCGACCGTAAACACCAGCGCAGTTGCTGCCGCCAGTATAAAAAGCGATTTATCTGCCGGGTGGCCGGTAATGTATGAAATCAACGGTGTGTATAAAAATCCGAAAAAAACAAAAAACAGCCGCATAAACACAAAAAACAGGGCCGGTGCCACCAGGCACCAGAAAAGCAGCTTGATGGTTTTTCCCTGTTTTTGTTTTTGCGCCTGGTCTGTTTGGGTCATGGTTTACGGTTTAAATCCTTGCCGGGTTCCCACGGAGACCGTGGGAACCCGGCGTAAAATTCCTGACCATCACATTTTTTATCCCGCAGGGACACTGAGGCGCTGAGATTTTTTTCTCTGCGAGCGCTGCGGCTCTGCGCGAAATAAGGTTTTTTTAAGATTCACTTGCAACGATTATGTTGAGAAAAATTTTAACGCCGCAGTGGCAAGCGCAATCGTTTTTCAACAATCTGCTACATCATTTCCAGCACCGTCGCCATAGACACCCCGCCGCCGCCGCACAGGGTCGCCATGCCCAGGGTCTTGCCGCGATTTTTCATGGCATAGAGCAAGGTCACCATGACCCGCGCGCCGGTGGATCCCACGGGATGGCCCAGGCCGATGCCGGAACCGTTCACGTTGGTGACTTCCCGGTTCAGACCCAGCTCGATTTCACAGCCCAGGTACTGGGCCGCAAAGGCCTCGTTCAGCTCAATAAGTTCAAAATCATCCAGTTTCATGCCGCTCCTGCCCAGCAGATCCCTGACCGCGGGCACCGGAGAAAGCCCCATCACCGCCGGATGACAGGCACCCTTGCCCGTGGCCTTGATGCGGGCCATGGGGGTGAGCCCCAGTTCTTTGGCCTTTTCCGCGCTCATGATGACCATGGCCGTGGCCCCGTCATTTAAGCCGGAGGCATTACCGGCCGTGACTTTGCCGGTTTTCGGAATAAACGCGGGGGGCAGTTTGCTCAGAACGTCCAGGGTAATGCCGGGCCGGAAATGCTCGTCTTTGTCAAAAATCAGGGGATCTTTTTTGCGACGGGGCACGGACACCGGCACGATTTCATCTGCAAAATCACCGTTTACCGTGGCCCGTTCCGCGTTGTTATGGCTGCGCAGGGCCACTTCATCCATGGCTTCCCGGCTGATATTGTGCTTCTGGGCGACAAATTCCGCGGTATGGCCCATAATATATGGCTTTCCGATAAAGTGTGAATAGGGCGCCTGGGTGGAATCCACCGGTCCGTTTTCCGGCAGGGGCATCACATGGGAGCCGCAGTGAAGGGCGTGGATCATGGCATCTTTAAACACCTGATCCTGGAGCCGGCAGCCCCAGCGAGCGCCCGGCACTTCATAGGGGACACTGGACATATGCTCCACACCGCCGGCCAGAATAATATCCGCCATGCCCGCCTGAATCATGGCCATGCCGGAAATCACGGCTTCCATGCCGGAAATGCAGACCCGGTTGATGGTAACTGCCGGTATTGTTTCAGGAATCCCCGCCATGAGCGCACCCACCCGGCAGACGTTTAATGTGTCGCTGGATTCCACACAGCATCCAAAGCGCACGTCATCAATGGTGGCCGGGTCAATGCCGGCCCGGTCAATGGCTTCTTTCATCACCACGCTGGCAAGGGTTGCGCCGTTCAAATCTCTCATACTTCCGCCGAAACCGCCGATGGCTGTCCGGCAGGCAGATACAATGACTACATCCTTCATATTCATCCTCCTTGTGTTGTGTTGCTTTGAAATAATATTAAAATTAAAATCGACTGGTTTGCGAATCCATCAATGCGCCGGGCAGAGATAACAGGTTGCAGGTTGCAGGTCAGTGTCATTAACATAGGCCATATGCGTAGGGAAGGGATTTATCCCCTCCCGGCATGGGTCTCCTTTTTCGCGGGAGGGGGTAAACCCCTCCCCTACATTGAAACCTCTTAAGCTAATGACATCGGGTTGCAGGTTGCATATTCTCCGCTCACGGCGTATAAATAAACAAAATATTCAACCTGTTTTTAAATTGTTTTTCAAGCATTATCCGATGAATACCAGGATAAATTTGTTCTACCCTCAAAGCCCATAACCATAGGTCTTTTGTCATATTACAGGACGGCACGGTGGCCGTCCCTACAACGCACGGAGGCCTTGACCGGTTCGTAGGGCAGGCCACTGCGCCTGCCTCAAAAAAAGACAGAACAAATTTACCGTGCGATGAATACGCCTGAAATTTTAATCATTGCCGTGGGCCTGGCCATGGATGCCTTTGCCGTATCCGTTGCCACGAGCATCGACGCCCTGGCTGTGGGGCTGAGCCTTGCCATGATCCAGGCTGGAATTTGGTATCCGGCGGTCATGATCGGCATTGTCACGGCTCTGCTTTCTTTTATCGGCATCCGGGCGGGAAAAATTTTCAGCAAGAAATTCGGCCCGCGCATGGAACTCGTGGACGGCGTGATTTTAATCGGGATCGGGGTGCGGATTCTGATCGGCGATTTGATGGGTTGAAGTTGTCTGAAACCTTCCCTACTTCTGCGCTGTCCGGCTGATCCAGCCGGAAATATTTTTCACCACGGTCTGCTCCCATTCCGGGCTGAGCCGGGAATGGATAAACAGCCGGTAGAGATGACGGGTCAAATCAACCGCTTTCTCATAGAGATAAATTTTTTCAAGCACTGCCCCCTCCACATCTTCGGCCTGCTCCACGCGTCCGGTTTCCGGGGTTTTGAGACTGCTGAGGTTGAGGCTCTCGCCTTTGAGGTTAAACCGCCATTCATTTTCCCCGGCCCGGACCACCAGGTTGATCTCGGTCACCTTGGCGCCTTTCTGCAGGGCGATCACCCCTTCTTCCAAGCCCGCGCCGTCCCCTTTGATGGTAATGACCTCGTCCCGGTTGTGGCTGCTGTTTTCCAGCACCACCCGGTTGCCGATAAACAAATCTTCCAGTTCCGCTGCCGGATCCAGCAGTTTGTCCTTGTCAGTGTCAATCATGTACCAGAGCCAGGTCAAAAATTCATGGCCCAGAAATTTATACCGATTATAGGCTACAGATACATCAAGCATGGGACCCCCTGTAAAATGTGGTGGGTGAAAGTTTTTCCAGCCGGTCTTTCTGTTCATCCGCGAGTTCTGCGGTCATCAGGGCTTCAGTGTACGGGAACATCCGGACAAGAGACAGTTTGAAGGATTTGGCAAACAGGGTTTCCAGCTCCTCATTGGCGGCCTTGAGATTGGTGAAAAACCACAGGACTTTTTCTTCATAATTCCAGATGAGATCATACATGTTGGGGGTGGCCGGCACCCGCATATAAAGGCGCCGCAGCACCTCGTCCTTGATCTCGCTTTTTTCGTTCCGGTGCAGGGTTTCCCGCTCGGACTGCGCCAGCCGCTTTGCAATGGCCATTTTCACCTGCTTGTCCACCACTTTGGCGGGAAGGGACTTTTTGTCGATGCGCAGGGAAAAAATCAGATGGGTGCCGATCACAAACGACGACCCCTCAAAATCCGGCTGGAACGAAGACTGGAAACTGGTCCAGCCCACGCTCTTGTCATCCGGTTCATTGTCGATTTCCCGGATGGTGTTATTTTTCAGCGCTGCGGTTACGGTTTCCATAAACCCGTCTTCGATTTCGCCCTGCACCCGGTACCGGGTAATTGAGACACTTGATGATAAAACGCCCATAAATAAAAACTCCTGAGAAAATAACAACCGTTTAAATTTTTATAAAAATTATTTTAACCACAGAGAACACAGCGCACACAGAGATTTTTAATAAAAGCCCTCTGTGGTCTCCGTGAACTCTGTGGTTTTATCAAGACCCGTTTTATCCTGATTTTCCCATAAAGATGAATGCGTCAGGATTCTGAATACGCTCAAAAAGACAAGCTCCCTCCTTATCTTCTATCCAGGTTCCAGGCAAGTTTTTTTCCTGTTAAAATAATGTCGGCAGTGGTAGAAATATGTTTTGATCTGGTACATACTGGAAATTATACGCTTAAATCCAACGCCACCCGATTAACTGTAAATTGAGACGTCCTTATGAAATTTATTGCCGATCTCCACATTCATTCCCGTTTTTCCAGAGCCACGGCCAAAAACCTGGATTTTAAAAATTTATACATGGCCGCCCGCATGAAAGGCATCAACGTGGTGGGCACCGGGGATTTCACCCACCCGGCCTGGATAGAAGAAATTGCTGAGCACCTGATGCCCGCGGAACCCGGCCTGTTCAAACTCCGGGATGATCTGGCCGCGGCCTGCGACAAAATTTTGCCGTTTTCGGAAAAACTGCCGGTGCGGTTCATGCTGAGCTGTGAAATCAGCAATATTTACAAAAAAGCCGGCGCGGTGCGCAAAAACCACAATCTGGTGTTTCTGCCGGACGTTGCCACCGCCCGCCGGTTCAATGCCCGGCTGGACCAGATCGGCAACATCAAATCCGACGGCCGGCCCATTCTGGGGCTGGATGCCCGGGATCTTCTGGAAATCGTGCTGGAGACATCAGATGCGGGGTTCCTGATTCCGGCCCATATCTGGACGCCCTGGTTTTCTCTTTTCGGTTCCAAATCCGGATTTAATGCCATTGAAGAATGCTTTGAGGATCTCACCCCCCATATTTTCGCCCTTGAAACCGGCCTGTCCTCGGACCCGCCCATGAACTGGCAGGTGGGAAATATCGACGGCAGAACCCTGGTATCCAACTCGGACGCCCACAGTCCGGCCAATCTGGGCCGGGAAGCCAACCTCTTTGATACGGATCTTTCCTATGCCGCCATCCACCATGCCCTGAAAACCGGCGATCCAGATCAATTCCTCGGAACCATTGAATTTTTTCCCCAGGAAGGGAAATACCATCACGACGGCCACCGGAAATGCAACATCAATCTCCCGCCGGACAAGTCCTTTGCCGTTCACGATATCTGTCCGGTCTGCGGCCGGCCCATGACGCTGGGCGTGCTTCACCGGGTGGCGGAACTGGCCACCCGCAACCCCGGAGAAAAACCGGAAAAAACCCATCCGTTTTTCAGCGCCATTCCGCTGGCGGAAATCATCTCGGAAATCGTGGGCTGCGGCGTGAAAACCAAAAAAGTGGCCTATCATTATGATAACGCCATTAAAGCACTGGGACCGGAACTGCCCATTCTCCACACCCTGCCGATAGAACAGATCAAATCCGCGCCCGTGCCGTTTCTGGCAGAAGCCATCCGCCGCATGCGGGCCGGGGATGTGCACATTTTCCCCGGGTATGACGGGGAATACGGCCGGATTAATGTGTTTGCCCCTGAAGAAAAAGACCGGTTGACCGGACAGAAAGAACTTTTCCAAGTCCCCAAATCAACTGCGGCAGCAAATAAACCAAAAAATCCAGCACCCGGAAAAAACGCGCCCCAGCAAACCGAAGAAAATAAAAAGACAAACAAAACAGAACATCCGGTCCCGGCCGGGCCGGATATGGGGCCGGATACGGACAAAAAAACAGCCGGCGAATCCGACATTTTAGCCGGGTTAAACGACGATCAGTTAAGAGCCGTCACCCACGCCAGCGGGCCGCTGCTGATTGTTGCCGGCCCGGGCACCGGCAAAACCCGGACCCTGACCTGCCGCATCGCCCATCTGGTCAAAAACCGGGGAGTGAACCCATGCAATATACTGGCCGTCACCTTCACCAACAAGGCGGCTGAAGAGATGCGCCAGCGTCTTTCCGGCATGCTGGGAAGTGCCGCCTCCCTGCCCCTGGCAGCGACATTTCACGGGTTTTGTTTTGGTCTTTTAAAAAATGTTCATGCCGGGGAAGGCCACAGCATTATTGACGATTATGACAGAAAACTGCTGGTGGGCGAAGCCGTTGACAGCGTTAAAAACTATATTGCTGATCTTGCCCTAACCCCTGCTATCGCATCAGATTTGATCACCCGGGCCAAACAATTCCTCCTGCTGCCGGATGATGACCTGGCCCCTGTTGCGGAAGGCATTCCCTTGGCGGATTTTGCCGCAGTATACGAAGCATATCAGCACCTGCTTTCGGTTCAGCGTCTCTATGATTATGAGGATCTTATTTTTAACGTGGTCCGGCTTCTGGAATCCGATCCGGAGCTCAAACAGGTATACACAAACCACTATCCCTATATTTTTGTGGATGAATACCAGGATCTCAACTTCGGGCAGTACCGCATCATCCGGGCCCTTGCGCCCGAAGACGGCGATATCTGCGTGATCGGTGATCCGGACCAGTCCATTTACGGGTTCCGGGGATCGGATGTGGCGTTTTTCCAAAAATTTTCAGATGATTTCCCATCAGCTGAAAAAATCCGGCTGGCCCGGAATTACCGATCCACGGAAACCATCCTGGCCGCGGCCCATCAGGTGATTGAAAAACATACCTTAAATGATTTTTACGGCCGGGTCTATTCCGGCATCACCGGAGTTAAAACCGCTAATGTGATCGAGGCACCGTCGGAAAAAGCCGAAGCCGTGGCCATCGGCAAAACCATTGAACAGATGATCGGCGGCACGGGGTTTCATTTTGACGATTTCAGCTCCCCAAAAAACGCCGGCCCCAAAACCGCCGCCATGCACGACACATACCGGGCGTTTTCGGATTTTGCCGTGCTTTACCGGACAAAGGCTCAAGGGGAACTCATTTGCGACGTGCTGGAGAAAGCCGGATTGCCCTGTCAGCGGGCCAGCAAGGAAAACGCGTTCTGCGCCAAAGGCATTCAGGAGCTTTTGTCGCTTTTAAAAATTGTGGAGGGAGCCGGCGCTTATATTGATTTTGAGCGGGTCAATGCCATTATTGAACACGGCATTGAAAAAAAGGATCTTGCGGCCCTTAAAAAATGGGGATACGGGCATCAATATCCCTTAAACGGCCTCATGGCGGAAGCGGAGCGCATGGCCGTTAACGGGCTTGCCCTTGAGGAACTTACCAGGGACGGGCTTACCAGCAACGGCAGAAGACGGCTGGATGTGATGCTGAAATTCATTGCAGGGTTTGCCCGGCACGTCAGGGCAATGAATGTAAAAGAAAAGCTCGTCTATCTGGCAAAACAGGCCCGGAACGGGCACCGTCTGAAATCCGATCCCAAAGTGCGCGAAGCATTTGAACACGTCATCCGCGCAGCGGAAACCTTTGGCGAAAACACTGCCGGGTTTCTGGAAACCGCGGCCCTCCAAACCGACCCGGATATATTTGACGCCCGAAGCCAGAGAATTTCTCTCATGACGATCCATGCGGCAAAAGGCCTGGAGTTTCCCGTGGTGTTTATTGCCGGATGCGAAAACGGGCTGATCCCGTTTATCCGAAACGGCATGGAATCAGACATTGATGAAGAGCGCCGCCTCTTTTACGTGGCCATGACCCGGGCCCGGGACCATTTGTTTCTCACCCGGGCCAAAAAACGCACCCTGTACGGAAAAACCGATTTCCGGCAGATTTCGCCGTTTGTGGCGGATATTGAAGCCAGACTGCTGGAATGTGAAACCCCGGTCCATAAAAAGAAAAAAAAGCAGGTGCAGATGACCTTGTTTTAGCCGTTTAAAACCATTAAAATAGGGAGGCGGGGGTTTGTATCTGGCCGTAAAAAAAGTAAAACCTGTTGATGGATATAAGCTTATTATCACTTTTGAAAACCAGGAAAAACGATGTTTTGATGTATCACCTTATCTTGAGATTGGAAAAAGGAAAAAAATGGAACAACTGGTAAAAACCATTTCCCTTGAAAACAACCTGACCCTTGAACTGTTTGACGCGTCCAAAAAAATTGCCGGAGACCGGTGGCAGGTGACCCTGGTGGCCCGGATGGCGGTGCCGGTGGATGAGGCGATTTCCAAAACCCGCCTGGATCCGGCGAAAGCCGCTGAAATCCGGCAGGTCCTGGAGAACACAGCGATCTATGAGACAAAAAAACAGCGCAACTTTATCGACAACCGGGAGAAAGCAGCGGTCTTTGACCAGCTCATGGATACCTTTCTCACCTACAGCCGGCCGTATCTGTCCCACCCGGATTTTGCCGGACGGTTTGTGCTGAAAACCTTTAACGACCGGCAAAAACAACGGTTTTCGTATCCAAAAAAATAAAATTAAGCTATAGTTTAACTGGCGCTCCATCATCCTTGATCTTGGCTGCGGCAAATGATAAAGGAAATTTGATTCATAAAAACCATCGTACATCACCCAATAACCCCCAACCGGAGTTGAATTGTGGATACTTATCAGATTAAAGACCTGATGGTGCCGATTTCGGAATATGCAACGGTTTCCGAAGGCGCCACCCTGTTTGAAGCCTACCTGGCCCTGGAAAAAGCCCAGGAGGAATATGATCACAACAAATACCGCCACCGCGCCGTTCTCGTGCTGGATCAACACGGCAATGTGATCGGAAAAGTCGGCCAGCTGGATGTATTGCGCGCCCTTGAGCCGAATAACGCCAATTACGAATTATTTGAAGATATTCGCAAATACAACTTCAGCGCTCAGTTTATCATCCACCTGCGCGAAAAATACCAGATGCAGGCGGAACCATTGACCGATATCTGCCGCAAAGCCGGGCAGGTCAAAGTGGAAGATTTGATGATCACCCCGACAGAAGACGAATTTATCAACATCGACACCTCCCTGAACACTGCCATCCACCAGCTGGTGCGGGGCTCCCACATGTCTCTCTTGGTAACGGAAAACAATGAAATCGTGGGCATTTTGCGGCTCACGGATGTATTTGCGGCCATCTTTCACACCATGAAAGAATGTGAAATTTAGGCTGAAGGCTGAAGACTGAACGCTGAAGACCATAAAAAAGCCCATCCCTGAACAAGGAAAGGACACCATTTTATGAACGCACTTGAAAAACTTTTTACCCGCATTGTCCAGCGGATCAATATCAATCTGCGGGAGCAGGAATTTGACGCCGGACCCTATGTATGGGACCTGATCCCCAAAAGCCAGATGACCAAATTCTATGCCTTTTACGGCATTTCCCCGGACCACCCCCTGAACCTGCAGTTCCGGCATTCCGGGCTGGCCGGCAGTTATTTCCTGGGTAAAATCCAGGTGACCAATTCCCTGCTCTACAAAACCGACGTGCGCGGCGATGAACTGAAAAAAAAGGATGACCACTTCCAGTTCGGCAAATTCGAAATTCCCGTGTCCAAAGATGAGGAAATCGTTATCGAGGACAGCGCGTTTGTGAAAACCCTGATTCACAACTATTCCCACGACCCGGAAACCCTGGAAAAATTTTTCATCAAGGACACCATTTCCACCCATTACGCCAATATTCATGGCTCCCCATCCGACGGATGCTTTCTGGGGCCGTTTTCCACGGTTGACCTTACCACCATGCGGGACAGCGTGATCGGCACCTTCTCCTATGTACAGGCCGGCGAAATCAGCCACCTGAATGTGGATCCGGGCACGGTCTGGGTAAACAGCCCCCATTCCTTTAATTTTCTCTACCGGTTCCCCCTGGAAAAACTGAAAAAATACATCCACTTTGAGGCCGGAAAGCAGCCGGAAGGCATTCTCATGGATTTTGTGGAAGACCGGAAACAGGATTTCCAGCGGGTATTTGACGTGGTAAACATTGATCCGCCGGCCAACATCCCGGCCACCGCGTCCCTGGACCGTTATGCGGTGGTCAACTCGGTGGTGGAAATCGGGGAAAATGTCCTGGTATCCCAGCGGGCCTATCTGGAAAATTCCGTTCTCGGCAAAGGGGCCAATGCCCAGGAAAATTGTTTCATCATCAACTCCTGGCTGGAAGGCAACAATGTCACGGCCCATGGCGCAAAAATCATTGAAGCGGACATGGGGGCTGATGTGTTTGTGGGATTCAACAGTTTTCTCCGGGGTCAGGCGGACAGCCGGCTGACCATCGGCAGCGAATGCATTGTCATGCCCCACACCATCATCGACATCACCGCACCGCTCACGGTGCCGCCGGGCCACCTGATTTGGGGCCTGATTCAAAACAAAGACGACCTCAAGACCAACAGCATGCCGCTAAGCGAACTGGCAGCCGTTGAAACCGCTTTTTTCAGAGGCAGCATGTTTTTTGAAGGCAGCGGTTCGGATTTTGTATCCGCTTTCAAGGGCCGCATCCATCATATTCTGGAAGCCAACGGCGCCTTTTATAACAAAGACGCCAACACCGGCCAGGGCCATGCCCAGCGGAACCAGAACATGAGCTTCAACACCATCCAGCCCTATCCCAGAGGGGACCAGGAAGGACTGTTTCCGACCATTCTTATTCAGCCGTAAGCCTTTTACCTGTTTGCGTGTCCATCTGCGGCACCAGACCCGCCCCGGTTTTGTTAAAAAACCCGGGCGGGTTTTTGCTCGGCACCCGTCTTTTCAGGGGATAAAAATCGCCTGCCCTTTGGATAATCCTGCGGTACCTCAATCCGTTTCCACTATAAATACAGACTGTTATAATTTTTTTAGCGGAAACCGGTTCTCCTTGATTAATGGTTTTTTTCATAGTATTGGTTTTTTTTGCATTTTAATCAATATTTTGAGGATAACAAAACAATCGTTACATAAAAACAAACGGTTTTGCGAAATTTGAATAAAGGAGGTCAGAATGAAATCATTCAAAGTTAAAGATTTAATGATTTCCCTTTCGGAATATGCCGGTGTTTCCGAAGATGCCACATTGTATGAGGCGGTCACGGCCCTGGAAGCGGCGCAGAAAAATTTCAGGGAAAGCCCCTACAAACACCGGGGAATCCTGGTATACGACAAAAATAAAAAAGTCATCGGCAAACTGGGACAGCTGGATGTTCTCAAGGCCCTTGAACCGAAATACTATGAAATCCAGAACCGGGAAGGCATGAGAAGTTACGGCTTCAGCAAGCAGTTCATGAAATCCATGATGGACAAGTTCCACCTGCTGGACGGGGCCATGATCAATATCTGCAAAAAAGCCGGCCAGTCCAAAGTCGTCAATTTCGTGGTCAAACCCACAGAAGGAGAATTTGTGGATCTGGATGCCTCTATTGACGAGGCCATTCATCAGCTGGTCATGGGACAGCACCAGTCCCTGCTGGTGACGGATAAATCCGGTGATATCGTCGGAATTCTGAGACTCACGGACCTTTTCACCACCATCAGCAATACCATGCATGAGTGCGGTATTGATTAAAAACCGATTCAAAAAAAATACCGGCCACATCCCCTAAATCTGATCCCGCCGGTCCCAAGGAGGATATAATAAATGGAAAGCCTTCAAAAAGAAAAGAAAAGCCTGACAAAAATCATCGCGCTCTTTGCCGGGATTTTTTTATTTGCCCTTGTTTACTATTCTCCGCCCTGGTTTGACGCGGTGGATCCCGAAGGCACCCATTTTGCCCTGTCCCAGCAGGGA
>JAABSH010000031.1 GCA_011390465.1 Desulfobacteraceae bacterium | reverse complement strand
CATTTTGTTTAATATTACGCAAGTTGTGACAGGCAGATTGTGCCATGAGAGTGAAAAAATACCATTATATTAGAATGTTATAAGCATATATTTTGCTTGACAATTGGTGAATAAAATTTATAAATTGACCGTTTTTGTCAAATTAACAATTACAGCAACTCTTTTCAGTTTTTTTTTGAACTGGGAATTCTTTGTATTTTAATGCCATCTATTGCAGACGGTGAAAGCCTATGACAGGCGGTATTTTTATCCTGGATTTTGACAGGCCGGATCTGGTGACGGCGGCCGGACCCGAGACCATTGCCGGCACCGGTTCCATCTGGAAGAAAGAGATCAACCGCCTGGGACCATGGAAGACAATATCTTTCCCTTTTTCTTCGGCCCGGGACAGGGAAACCGTGTGGCGGCCGGCGGCGGCAGCCGGCGACGGGCCGGTAGTGTTTGTCTGTGGCCATTGCACATCCACCATGGATGTTGCCTGGCATTTTATTGAAAAAGGGCAGATGCAGGTCTGGGATTCCGTGGTGGCGGTTGAACAGACAGCGGGCCGGGGCCAGCGAAAACGGGGGTGGGTGTCGCCGGCCGGTAATCTTCATGCCTCATGGTACTGGCCTTTGCCGGAGACGAACACCGCTCTCCATCCGCAATGGGACGGGCTTTTGTCGCTCATGGCGGGATTTGTTTTTTCCAGGGTATTCAAAGAATTCCATGTGCCGGTGACCATCAAATGGCCCAATGATCTGCTGACGGACGGCCGGAAATTTGCCGGTATCCTGATGGAACGGCGGGACCGGCACATTCTGGCCGGTATTGGTGTTAACACGGCGCATTTTCCCGATGCCCGGTATCTGCGGGAAGATGCGGCTGTGGCGGCCACTTCTCTTGCCGTCCAGGGGGTTGACCTCCCGCCGCTGCAGTTGTGGACAGAGCTGGTGAAAAAAGGGAAATTTTTGTTTGAGAATTTGATTCAGTCCCTTTCGCCTGCCGAATTCGTGGCGTTGCTGGATGCACGCATGGCATGGATCGGCCGCACGGTTCACATCCACGCGAACGCGGAAGTTTTTGAGGCGGTTATACTGGGCCTTGCACAAGACGGCGGTCTGCGTATCAAAAAAGGCCGCACAGAGGACGTGATTTATTCAGGAAGTATCCAGCCGCTGGACTGAGTTTTATTTCTTTCGGCAATTTTCAGCGGCCCGGCCGGTTTCAGAGATCCCTTATACACCTGATGGTAATTTTTAACCGGTGACTTGCCGGCTATATAATAAAACACATAATTTTATAGACTTTTAAAGGACAACACCCACAATGAACTCAAAAACATTTGATGACGTTCAAAAAAAGCTTGAAGGAAAACCCATTGTGATCGCCAACCGCGGGATTCCGGCCCGGCGCATCAGCCGCGCCATCTCCGAACGGCTGGAGGGGATTCCCATCCTGACCGCCACCGATGTTGACAAAACCTCCCCGTCTACCCTGGGCGCTTATGAGCTGCTTCTCTTGGGCGACGATCCCAACGCGTATCTGGATCTGGAGCTGATTGTTGAAAAAGCCAAAAGCCGCGGTGCCATCGGCATTCATCCGGGGTGGGGATTTATCGCGGAAAATGAAAATTTTCCCGCAAAATGCGCGGAAGCCCGCATTACGTTTATCGGCCCGCCCACAGATGCCATGAAAACCCTGGGCAACAAGGTGGATGTGCGCCGTCTGGCCATGGACCTCGGCGTGCCCGTGGTGCCCGGCTCCAAAGGATCTGTCACGATTGAGGAGGCAAGAAAAATCGCCCATGAGATCGGATTTCCCGTCATGCTGAAGGCGGAAGGCGGGGGCGGAGGCCGGGGGATTTATGAAATCCATTCCGAAGACCAGCTGGAATCGGCCTTTCGCAAGGCAACGGTGATGGCGGAAGTCTCTTTTGGCAATCCCCGGCTGTTTGTGGAGAAATTTCTCACTTCTGTGCGCCACATTGAAATCCAGGTGATTGCGGACCAGTACGGCAATGTGTTCGCCTTTGACGAACGGGACTGCACCGTGCAGCGAAATCACCAGAAACTGGTGGAGATCACGCCCTCTCCCTGGCCGAAAATGACGGAAAAACTGCGGTCGGAATTGAAAGAATACGCGGAAAAGTTGGTTAAAGCCGTTAATTACCATTCTTTGGCAACGGTTGAATTCCTGGTGGATGAAACCGCAACCCCTTATCTGATCGAGGTCAACACCCGGCTTCAGGTGGAGCACGGCATAACGGAATGCCGCTACGGCATTGACCTGGTGGAGGAACAGATTGCGGTTGCCTTTGGTTCGACACTGCGGTTTAACAAGGAAAATACCCTTCCGTTTCAGCATGCCATGCAGGTGCGGATCAATTGCGAAGATCCCCAAAACCATTTTTCTCCCAATTCCGGGCTGATTACCCGGTATACCTCACCGGGTGGCCAGGGGGTGCGTCTGGATTCCTGCGTGACTTCCGGGTATGAATTTCCGTCCAATTACGATTCCGCGGCATCGCTTCTCATCACCTACGGCAATTCCTGGCCCAAGACCGTGAAACTCATGCAGCGGGCGTTAAGGGAATACATGTTCGGCGGCGTTAAAACCACCATTCCTTTTCACAAGCAGATCGTCAAACATCCGGTGTTCGTTTCCGGTGACTATGACACCCGGTTTATTGAAAACACACCCGAACTCATGGATTATACGGATGAAGCCCCGGAAGCCCTGCGGCTGTCGCGACTGGTGGCGGAAATATCAGCAAAGGGATTCAACCCCTATGTGCAGCTCGGGGAATACCGGGGCATTTCAGACAAGCGGCTGGGGCGGCTGGAAGTGGTGTTTCCCCGGCTTCAGGACGCCACCAGCGAATTCACCTATCCCCGGTTTGACCGGGACGCCATACTCGATTATGTGCGGGACAGCGGGTTTGTGCATTTTTCAGACACCACCACCCGGGACATCACCCAGTCCAACAGCGGCAATCGCTTCCGGCTGGGAGAAGACCGGATGATCGGGCCATACCTGGACCGGAGCGGTTTTTTCTCCCTGGAAAACGGCGGCGGCGCCCATTTCCATGTGGCCATGCTGGCCAATATGACCTATCCGTTCACCGAAGCCCGCATGTGGAATGAGTTCGCCCCGCGCACCTTGAAACAGATCCTGATCCGCTCCACCAATGTGCTGGGGTACAAGCCCCAGCCCAAAAACGTGATGCAGCGCACCGGTGAAATGATTTGCGAGCATTATGACGTGATCCGGTGTTTTGATTTTTTAAACCACATTGAAAACATGCGGCCCTTTGCGGAAATTGTTTTAAATTCCACGCGAAATATTTTTCAGCCCGCCATTTCTCTTTCCTATGCCCGGGATTTTGATGTGGCCCGCTACATGACCGTGACCGCGGAAATTCTGCACATGATTGCGGATGTGGCCGGGGTGAGTGAAAAAAAGGCGGAAAAATTGTTTATTCTGGGATTAAAAGACATGGCCGGGGTGTGCCCGCCCCGGTTCATGCGGCAGCTGGTGGGCGAAATCCGGAAAACCTACCCGGATCTGGTGGTTCATTATCACCGGCATTATACGGACGGCCTGTTTGTTCCGGCGGTTGCCGCGGCGGCTCAAGCCGGCGCCCATATTGTGGATACCGCCATCGGCGCATCCGTGCGGTGGTACGGCCAGGGTGAGGTGCTGTCCACGGCCGCCTATATGGAAGAAGAACTGGGCCTTAAAACGCACCTGAACAAGGACATGATCCGGGACTGCAATTTTGTCTTAAAACAGATTATGCCTTATTATGACCGGTATTGTTCCCCGTATTTTCAGGGGATCGACTATGATGTGATCGAGCACGGCATGCCGGGCGGGGCCACGTCCTCTTCCCAGGAAGGGGCCATGAAACAGGGATATATCCGGCTGCTGCCCTATATGCTCCGGTTTCTGGCAGGCACCCGGAAAATCATCCGCTACCATGACGTGACCCCTGGTTCCCAGATTACCTGGAACACGGCGTTCATGGCCGTGGTGGAAGCCTACAAGCGCGGCGGTGAACGCTACGTCCGCCATATGCTGGGGGTTCTGGAAACCGTGGCCACAATGCCGGAAAATGAATTATCCGAAGATGTGCTCAAAGACCGGCTGAAACTGTACCGGGATGCGAATGACGCGTTCCGGGATCTGCTGCTGGGCAAATACGGCAAACTGCCCCTGGGGTTTCCCGCGGACTGGGTCTATCAGAGCGCTTTCGGCAGTGACGCGCAATGGGCCATGAATAACCGCACCCAAGCCTCGCCTCTGGAATTCCTGGAAGAAATGAATATCAGCGCCGAGCGCGATGCCCTGAAAGAACTCATCAAACGCCAGCCCACGGATGAAGAGCTGGTGCTTTATCTCAATCATCCCGGGGATGCCATTAAAACCATTCAATTCCAGAAACAGTTCGGCGACCCCAACAACATTCCCCTGGACGCTTGGTTTGAAGGGCTGGCGCTGCGCAAAGACCTTGAATTCAATGACTCCACCGGCAAACCCCATAAAATGGTGATTCTGGATATTTCCGAGCCCCGGAAAAACGGGGTGAGTGTGGTGCGATACCTTCTGGATTCCCAGATTCTGACTTATCAGGTAAAAGTACAGGAGCCGGAGACCGATGACGGCGCGGATTATGTCATGGCGGATCCGGACAATGCTTATCATCTGGCGTCTCCCAGCAAAGGCGACCTGTGGGTCACTTATGTGTCTGCCGGCGATTATGTGAAAGAAGGGGATGAAATTTTTAATGTCTCGATTATGAAACAGGAAAAAGCGGTGTTTGCGCCCTTTGATGCCATGGTAAAACGGGTAATGAAAACCGCCAATTATTCTGAAGACCGGAAAATGGTGCCGGTGCGGGAAGGGGAACTCCTGGTGGAACTGGCGCCCGCGCCATCCCTGTGCAAGAACTGCAAAGAACCCATCGGGTCCGGGGATTTTAAATTCTGTCCGTTTTGCGGGGAGGCTGTATAAAAAAGGGTGGAAACAGCCATGAGAATGATGCCACGCCCCTGGCCTCGGGCGGCTTTCATGGGATTTATTGCGGTCCTGGTCTATAGTTTTTTCGTTTTATTGCTGCTGCCCCGGGCTGGCGGTCACCCCTGGGGGCTTCTGGGGTTTTCCCGGCACCTGGTGCTTTCATCTCAAAATCAGGTGCCAGAGCGGTTTATCAGCGAAAAGTTTGGTTACGATGGCCAGGCCTATTTTGTGCTGGCGCTTTCCCCATTTGGCAAAGACCCCTCGCAACTGGGCTTTCGGTTTGATAATCAAATGCTTCGTCAGCAGCGGATTCTGTATCCTGCCATTGTTCATTTTCTGGCGCGGGGTAATTCAGAACGCACCGCTTGGATGATGGTAATTGTGAATGTGCTTGCCATTGGCGCGGTGGTGGTGCTTGCTGCGGGCATATTCGTTCGGTTGCAGCAGCCGCCCTGGCTGGCGCTGCTGGTGGGGCTTTACCCCGGATTTGCGATTTCAGTTTCCCGGGGACTGACGGAGCCGGTGTGCCTGATGTGGATACTGGCAGGTGTTTTGGTGTGGCGTCGGTACCCCTTGTGGGCCGGCGTTTTGCTGGGACTTGCGGTGTTAACCCGAGAAACAGCCATTCTGGTGGCAGCGGGGTTTGGATGTGCCTGGCTGGCGGGAAGGATCAAAAAAGATGTCTCCCGCCCGTCTATAATGATCTGGATTTTGCCGTTAATGGCGTATGTTGTGTGGCATGGCTGGCTGATGTTTCAGGTGGCTGATTCCCTTGCGTCTGTTGCTTCATCAAACATTGGCTGGCCTGTGGCCGGGTTTGCGGGCGCGTTGTGGAAGAACATGACCCAATTGGATATCCTGCATTTATATTTTCTGTTTTTCATGGCGGTTACTGTTGCCTGGCAATTTTTTGTGGCCAGAACAACAGGCAAACAATGGACCCCGGTTTTTTATGCATGGATTTTATGCGGGGCACTGCTTGTGGCGGCCGGATTGATTATCTGGGACAACAGCCCCAGTTTTATGAGAATTTCAACTGAGTGGAATATTCTTGGGCTTTTGCTGGTTGCCGGTTCCGGTTTTTCACGATGGAAACCGGTTGCGGCGGCCTGGGCAAGTACATGGATATTGGCTGCCGGTGGCGAATGGTATCGGTATGGGCTGATATTCTGACCCTGTGGAGGTGGCTGTTTCCCTTTATTTGGTTCCTGCTTCGGCAGTTATGCTGCCGCTACCGGCAAAATGGGGTTTTTTTATAATTATAATTCTATGATTGGCCCGGGACAGGACTGACACGCCACGGAAAGCTGGAGCCGGGTGTTGGTCAGATGCTCGGTGACCACGCGCAGGGCTTTTTCCGGGGTGTTGTTGGTTTCGCTGAGATGGGCCAGGATCAGGTGGGTCATCCGGTCATGCATCACATCCATGAGCAGCTCCCGGGAGGATTCATTGGACAGATGCCCGGTGCGGCCTTTGACCCGCTGTTTGATCGACCACGGATAGGGGCCTTGTTCCAGCATGGGCACGTCATGATTGGCTTCCAGAATCAGACAGCAGCAGTCCTTCAGGTGGTGGCGCACCATGGCCGTGGCAATGCCCAGATCCGTGGCAATGCCGATTTTATGGCCGTTGTTGCAAATGGTAAAACCGGCTGGATCGGCGGCATCATGGGAAATGGAAAACGGCCGGAGGGAAAGGGCGTTGACGGCAAAGCCCGTGCCGCAGGAAAAATTAACAACCTGTTTCAGTTTCCCGAGCTGGGCCGCCGCAGTTTCATGGGTCCGGGCGGAAATATACACCGGGATCTGGTAGCGTCTGGCCAGAATGCCCACCCCCCGGATATGATCGGTATGTTCGTGGGAAACAATAATGGCATCAAGATGTTGTATGTCAAGGTGCCGGGCGCGCATCCGGCGCTCGATCTCCACACCGGACAGGCCGGCGTCAATTAAAAGGGCGGTATCACCATCTGAGACATAGATGGAATTGCCCTGGCTGCCGCTGGCCAGCATGCATATCTGCATATCAGATCCCGGTATGACCGAATCCCCCGCTGTTTCGCTCTGATGCATCCAGGGTTTCCACGACCTCAAACCGGGCCTGGGTAACGCGGCTGATGACCATCTGGGCGATGCGGTCCCCCCGGGAGATTATATAGGGGGAGGTTCCAAAATTGATAAGCCCGATTTTGACTTCCCCGCGATAATCCGCATCAATAGTACCCGGCGCATTAACAATGCTGATGCCGTGCTTGATGGCCAGACCGCTCCGTGGCCGGATCTGGGCCTCAAATCCCGCAGGCAGAGAAACAGCAAAACCCGAAGGGATCATGAGGATCTCTCCGGGCTGAAGTGTTACCGGTTCGGTCACGGCCGCGCTGATATCCATTCCCGCGGAACGGGGGGTCATGTAACGCGGGAGCGGGATATCTGCGTCCTGATCCGGCCGCATTCGGCAGTATTTTATAACAGTGGTGTCAGGCATGGAAGGTCGATGGAGGTTTTTGGGTTAGAGAAACTGAATTTTGTGTTTTTTGGCAAAATTTTTTGAAAACGCAAAAAGTGTGAAGTGCATAAAGTGATCTAAAGTTATGGACTGCGCGAAACGCGCGATCATTTTTAATGTAAAATTGACAATGCCGAAGGCATTAACCATAACTTTAGCTCACTTCATACTTTAGCACACTTTTACCTTTTCCGGTTTATCCGGATTCGGCTGAAGCACCAAAGGCGTTGGTTTTTTATGCCTTCCCTTCAGCCTTCAGTCTTTAGCCTATTTTTAATCTTTTCCCGGTCCCTTAGCTCTTTTCCGGTTTTTCCTCATCCGTCAGCAGGGCTTTCCGGCTCAGCTTGATTTTGCCGTCCCGGGATACGTCAATCACCTTGACTTTGATCATATCGCCTTCCTTGACAATATCACTGACCTGTTTCACGCGGTAATTGGCCAGTTCGGAAATATGGACCAGACCGTCTGTTTTGGGTTTAATCTGAACAAACGCGCCGAAATCGGTGATCTTGACGACTTTGCCTTCATAGGTGGCGCCGATTTCCGGATCCATGCCGATATCCTGAATCATCTGCACGGCCCGATCGCCTTCTTCTTTACTCACCGCCGCGACTTTAACAATCCCATTGTCATTGATTTCAATCTGGGTATTGGTCTCACTCTGAATGGCGCGGATCATTTTGCCGCCGGGTCCGATGACCTCGCCGATACGTTCCGGGTTGATTTGAACATTGTAGACATTGGGCGCATAGGGGGACATCTGTTCCCGGTGGGTGCTGATGGCTTTCTGCATTTCTTCTAAAATATGAAGCCGGCCTTTTTTGGCCTGGGCCAGGGCTTTTTCCATGATTTCTTTGGAAAGTTCCCGGATTTTGATGTCCATCTGCAGGGCCGTAATGCCGTCAACCGTACCGGCGACCTTGAAATCCATATCACCGGTATGATCTTCATCGCCGAGAATGTCGGACAGGATCACCGTTGCGTCGCCGTCTGAAACCAGCCCCATGGCAATACCGGATACCGGCGCTTTAATGGGAACCCCGCCGTCCATCAGGGCCATGGAGGACGCGCACACCGTGCCCATGGAGGAGGACCCATTGGATTCCAGCACTTCAGAGACAATGCGGACGGTGTAGTCAAAATCTTCCTCTTCTGGCAGGACTTTTTCAATGGCCCGGCGGGCCAGGGTGCCGTGGCCCACGTCCCGGCGGCTCGGCCCCATCATCCGTCGGGCTTCACCGACACTGTAGGGCGGGAAATTATAGTGAAGCATAAAAGATCGGTGGACCTCGCCGTTCAAGGTCTCGATCCGCTGCTCATCCGGACCGGAGCCCAGGGTCAGCACGCCCAGTACCTGGGTTTCCCCGCGGGTAAACAGGGCGCTGCCATGAACCCGCGGCAGGATCCCAACTTCGCAGGTGATGGGCCGGACTTGATCAAAGGCCCGGTTGTCAATCCGCCGGCCCTGTTTGAGAATCATGTCCCGGCAGATATTTTTTTCAAGATCGTGGAAAATGGCCGAGACTTCTTTTTTCCGTTCCGCGTAATCTTCTCCCAGGCCTTCAAAGATCTCGCGTTTGAGCTCGGACAATGCTTTATTGCGGGCGACTTTCCCCGGTGTGATGACGGTTTGGGCGATTTTTTCGCTGGCCAGTGCGGTAATTTTTTCCGTTAATTCCGGGTCACTTTCCTTGGGAACAACGGTTCGTTTTTCAACGCCCGCGCCGTCCACGAGTTTTTCCTGAAGCCGGATAATGGGCTGAAGCTGTTCATGGCCGAAAAAGATGGCTTCCAGCATTTCCGCTTCACTGACAATGTTGCCGCCGCCTTCCACCATCACGATACCGGTTTTGGAACCGGCCACCATCACGCTGATATCTGAAATTTTGCGTTCTTCAATGGTGGGATTGACAATGAGTTTGCCGTCAATGCGGCCAACGCGGACACAGGCCACCGGTCCTTCAAAGGGAATGTCCGAAATCATCAGGGCCGCGGACGCGCCGTTTAATGCCAGAACATCCGGGTCATTGACTTTGTCCATGGACAATACGGTTGCAATGACCTGGGTTTCAAATCCATACCCTTTGGGAAACAGCGGCCGGATGGGCCGGTCCGTGAGCCGGGCCGTGAGGGTTTCTTTGTCGCTGGGCCGGCCGATCTCCCGGCGAAAATAGTTTCCGGGAATGCGCCCGGCAGCATAAATTTTTTCCTGGTATTCAACCGTAAGGGGCAGAAAATCCACATCCGGCCGTTCTTCTTTGGCGGATACCACCGTGACCAGCACAATGGTTTCACCATATTGAACCACAACGGACCCTGAGGCCTGACGCGCTACTTTTCCGGTTTGAAGGCTGAGTGTTTCTCCCCCGATTTCTGTACTGAAAGAAAGTTCCATTTTTTATTAATCTCCTGATAACAAACAAGCTGACGTTCAAAAGCGCAGAATTCCAAAGCCGCCTGTATGGGGATATAGATGACCCTTAAACGCCGATATGCTGCATACAGTTCAGAAACACATCTTTTCAAGGGAACGGTTTGTAATTAGCGCCGCAGTCCGAGATCTTTGATGACGGACCGATAGCGGTAAACGTCTTTGTTTTTTACATAATTGAGCAGCCGGCGGCGCTTGCCGACCATGATCAGCAGTCCTCTGCGGGAATGGTGATCTTTTTTGTGAATTTTTAAGTGTTCGGTCAAATGGGAAATCCGGTCGGTTAAAAGGGCGATCTGTACTTCCGGAGATCCGGTGTCTGTTTCGTGAAGCTTGAACCGGTTGATGGTTTCGACTTTTTTCTGTTCCGGGATATTCACTTGTTCCTCCTCCAAATGGCTATTTTTCGCTTATTTTTTTGGGTAAATAGGGTTACTATCATATTATGGATTGTAAAAAACACAACAATAATTATACCGGTCCCCGGCTTCATCCGGACAGACTACCGCCAGCAGCTGATTTCGGGCGTCGGTTATTTTGACAAACCGCCTGCCGTTACCGGCAGTATCTGTTTGATTCTTTGTGATTTCTGTAAATGTAACGGGTTTTCCGTGTTTTATTTTTTCCGTTAACTGGTCTCCGGCCACCTGCGCCGGCATAAAAGAAAGCGCATCAGACATGGAAACCAGGGTTGTGATGTCTGCCAGAGAACCGCAGGCCTCTATGTCTTTCAGGGCCATGGCATCGGTTATGTCAAATCCCCCGCAGGCGGTTCGCCGGAGCGATTTCATATGGCCCCCGCATCCCAACTTTTCGCCGATATCCGCGCACAGGGTCCGGATATAGGTGCCGGAGCTGCATTTTGTTTCAAACCGGATTTCCGAAGCGCTGATATCCAGTATCTTAATATAGGATATCAGTACTTTTCTCGGCGGCTTGATCACGGGCACGCCGTTTCTTGCATATTTGTAAAGGGGAACCCCCTTGTGCTTGAGGGCTGAATACGCCGGCGGAACCTGTTCAATTTCGCCTTCGAACAATTTAACGGCTTCCCGCACTGTTTGTTCTGAAATTCTGTCCACCGGCCGGGTGGTCAGCACGCTGCCGGTAGCATCCTGGGTATCGGTTTCAATCCCTAATTTTAAAACTGCGGTATATTTTTTCGGGCTTTCCAGAAAAAACCGGGACAGTCGGGTGGCGCGATTAATGGTACAGATCATGACGCCGGTGGCCATGGGATCCAGGGTACCGGTATGGCCGATTTTGGTAATGCCGGAGAGCTTTTTAATCCGACGGACTAGGCCGGCGGAGCTCATATCCCCGGGTTTGTCCACAATCAAAATACCGCTGGTATCATTATCCTTCATGCCTGCTGTTAAGATTGAACCGAAAATCCTTTTTTCCTTAAAGGTTTTTTGAAAAATGAAAAATGGTGCGTTTTAATTCCGGCAGCGTCGTGTGAATGTCAAATCCCGCGGCATTCTGATGGCCGCCGCCGCCGAAAGACGTGGCAATGGCCGCCACATTGACAGTCCCTTCCGACCGCAGGCTGACATGAAAATGACTGCCCTGTTTTTTTACCTGGCTGCGCCTTCTTTCATACAGCAGGGCCGCCAGTTTTACGTTTTCAATCTGCTTGGCATAGTTGATCAGGCCGTTGACATCTTCCAGCATCGTGCCGGTGGTTTTCAGCATGTTCTGGGTCAGGGTCATGATGGACATTTTGCCATTGTGAGACAACTCAATGGAATCATAAAGCATATTCAGCAGCTTGATCCGGTTCAGGGAAATGGTTTCATACACATGATGCGCCACTCTGTGGGGATCAGCCCCCAGAAGCACCATTTTGTGCGAAATCTCAAAGGATTCCGGAGTGGTGTTGGAAAACCGGAAAGAACCGGTGTCCGCCATAATGCCGGTATAAATGGAATAGGCCATGCCTCTGTCAATGGAAACGCCTTCCATGGCTTCAATCATCCGGTAGATGATTTCACAGGTGGAAGACGCCCCCGGATCTATATACTGCAAATCACCAAACCGGGTATTGGTGGTGTGGTGATCGATGTTGATAAGGACGGGTATTTTAGATACCTGGCTGGCCATGTCGCCGATGCGGTGAAGGTCGGAACAATCCAGAATCACGGCCGTATCAAATTCCGTAATATCCTTCACGCTCTGGTTTATCAGGTGCAGGGACGGCAGAAACTGGTAAACCGCTGGTATCGGGCTTTCATTGAATAAGGTGACTTTTTTTTTCAGTTTCTGCAGGGCCAGTCCCAAACTGATCAAAGATCCGATGGCGTCCCCGTCCGGATGAAGATGGGATGCCAGCAGAATACGCTTACTCTTATTCAGGTGGTTGATTATTTGTTCGATACTCATTTTTCAGTTTATTTAAAACAGAATCCATGTGGAATCCGTAATCGATTGAATCGTCATAATAAAATTGAAGATCAGGCATATATCGCAAATCAAGCGATTGTGCAAGATTATATTTAATAAATCCTTTTGCTTTTTTAAACCCCGCAAATGCGGCGTCTTTGGACGTCACTTCTTCAGAGATGACAAAATAAATTTTTGCCAGTTTCAGATCAGGTGACATTTTAACGCCGGTCAGACTTACTGACGCCAGGCGGGGATCGCTGACGGATTTTTGCAGCAACAGGGAAAGGGCTTCGTGGATTAATCCGCCCACCCGGTCGGCCCGGGCAAAAGGTTTTGTGTTCATATCGTCATTATCTCCATATCTGTGTCAATAATGTCGGCTAATTGCAGGTTTTCTATAAATTCGAGCATTTTATCGATATTGGCATTTATTTTCCGGCGGTCATTGCCGGCCATGGCAAAACCGATTTCCGCCTGCTGATGCATATCATTGGCGCCCACTTCTGCCATGGATACATTAAAGGTGTTTTGCGCCCGCCGGACGATGGATTTGACCACTTTCCGCTTCTCCTTCAGGGAATGGCAGAATCCCAGCCGGAATGTAATTTTGCCCATGCCAATGACCATCGTGCTTTCTCACTCTCTATGCTTGCGCCTTCCACCTTCCATCTTCTACCTTCCACCTTCTACCTTCTACCTTCTACCTTCTACCTCACACCGGCATTACCGGTTGCACCTCTTCCAGATAGTAGCATTCAAGAACGTCTCCGACTTTGATGTCATTGAATTTTTCAATGTGAATGCCGCATTCATAATTCACGCCCACTTCTTTCACATCATCCTTGAACCGTCGCAGGGTGGCGATTTTTCCATCATAGGTGACAATGCCGTCCCGGATCACCCGGACCTGCGCCCCTCGCTGGATTTTGCCGCTGGTGACATAACTTCCGGCAATGGTGCCGATGCTGGGAACGTGGAAGGTCTCACGGACTTCGGCCGCGCCCAGTACTTTTTCTTCAAACTTGGCGTCCATCATGCCCACCATGGCGTCTTTGATATCCTTGATGGCATTATAGATAATGTCATAATACCGGATATCCACATTTTCCTCTTCCGCAATCCCTGCCACTTTTGCTGTGGGCCGGACATTGAATCCCAGAATAATGGCATTGGAAACCGCGGCAAGCGAGATGTCCGATTCCCGGATCGGCCCGACGGCGGAATGGATCACGCTGATTTTCACCTCATCAATGGAGAGCTTGGTCAGGGAGTCCTTGAGGGCCTCGATAGACCCCTGGACATCGGCCTTGATAATGAGATTTAAGTCTTTGACCTCGCCTTCCATGAGCTTTTCATAGAGTTTGTCCAGGCTCATCCGGCTGGTGCGGGCCAGTTCCTTGGCCCGTTGTTTCTGCATCCGGTGTTCGCTGACCTGTTTGGCATCTTTTTCCGCAGCCAGCACGTTCAGTTCATTGCCGGCATCCGGCACCCCGGAAAGGCCCACGATTTCCACGGGAATGGACGGTCCGGCTTCCTTGATCTGAATGCCCATGTCATCGTACATGATACGGATTTTCCCGTAATACATGCCGCAGACCACAGGGTCGCCCACATGCAGGGTGCCTTCTTTGACCAGTACCGTGGCCACTGCGCCCCGGCCGGTGTCCAGCCGGGATTCAATAATGTGGCCGGCGGCCAGTTTGTTCGGGTTGGCTTTTAATTCAAGCACTTCAGACTGCAGCAGGATCATTTCCAAAAGATCGTCAATGCCGATTTCCTGTTTGGCGGACACATTTACAAAGATGGTGTCGCCGCCCCAGTCTTCGGGCACCAGATTTTTTTCCGCCAGTTCCCGTTTGATACGGTCGGGTTCGGCATCCGGCTTGTCGATTTTGTTGACCGCCACAATAATCGGCACGCCCGCGGCCTTTGCATGGTCAATGGCTTCAATGGTCTGGGGCATGACCCCGTCATCCGCGGCCACTACCAGTACCACGATATCCGTCACATGGGCCCCTCTGGAGCGCATGGCGGTAAACGCTTCATGGCCGGGGGTATCCAGAAAGACAAGGTCCCCGGTTTCATGTTTTACATGGTAGGCGCCGATATGCTGGGTAATGCCGCCGGCTTCCTGGTCTGTAATTTTAGACCGGCGGATAACGTCCAGCAGGGATGTTTTGCCGTGGTCCACATGGCCCATGATGGTGACGACCGGCGGCCGCTGGCTCAGCTGCTCCGGTGAGTCCTCTGCAGTAATGATAACGCTGTCTTCCTCAAAAGTGGCTTTTTCAAGCTCAAATCCAAATTCCGTGGCCACCAGGACGGCGGTATCGTAATCAATGGTCTGGTTCACCGTGACCATCATGCCCATGCCCATAAGTTTGGCAATCAGTTCATTGGCTTTGATGCCCATGCGTTTGGCCAGATCCGAGAGAACAATGGTGTCGTCGATTTTAATCCTCCGTTTAATGGCTTTTGGGGTGGTAATCTGGGTTTTCTGCCCTGCGGCGGTCTGGGCCGCCTTGAATTTTTTCCGGCCTTTCCGGGACCGGCCAAAACTTTTGTCGTAAAGGGCCGCACCTTCCACCACTTCTTTTCGTTTAGCCGGTGCTTTCAGTTTTTTGGCGCGTTTCAGTTCCTCAAAATCCTCTTCCGCCCGGTCTTTTTTCCGGCCTTTCTTTTTTCCGACGGATTTGTCAACCGGTTCCACGGCGGTATCAGGGATTTTCGGTGCCATCTGTTCCGGCTGGGCCGGTTTTTTCCTGGCGCCTTTTGGAAACTTTTTCTTTTCTTTTGTGTCTGTTTCGGCCGGGGAGTCTTTTTTCTCCGTTTTTCTCTCAGGGACGACCGGTTTTTCGGGCATGCTGATGATTTTGGCCGGAGTGCTTTTTTTAACTTTGCGCCTGGCCGCCGGTTTGGCTGCTGAGGGTTTTTCAGCTTTCTTCCCGGATTCTGCCGCTGCTTCCGTTTTTTCCGGTATTTCAGATTGATCTGCTTCTATTGGGGTTTTTGTTTCCGTGTCTGCGGCGGTTTTTGCTGCAGGGGGTTCACCCGCTTCAGTCTGTGTCTCCGGCGTTGTCTCCGGCGGTATCTCTGGCGTTGTCTCTGGCGGTGTCGGTGTTTTTTCTGCTTTTTCCGAAGGTTCCGGCGGAGCAGCGGCTTCAGAGGGTTTTAAAAGTTCAGCGGCTTTTTGGGTTTCGTCGGCTGCCGGTTTTTCCGGGGGTGCTTCTGCCTCTGGTTCTTCCGTTTTTTCCGCGGGTGCCGGTTCTGTGGCTTTTTCCGGTTCCGCTGGTTCCGCAGCAACAGGTGTTTCTGCTGCGGTTTTTTTCGCCGCTGTTTTGTCCGGCGGTGTCGCTTCTGCCGTTGTTTCTTCTTCGGCTTTGGTTTCAGCTTCGGCTTCGGCTTCAGGTTCCGGCACGGGTGCAACGCGTTTGCGGCGCCGGCGGATAACATCGGGTTTGATCCGTTTGTCTTCCACAATTTCTTCCGGGGGCTTGGTCCCGAAAAGTTCCTGTTTGACGGTCGCGACAACGGATTCGTCCAGAGATGACATATGACTTTTCACTTCTATTCCCATTGTCTCCATTTTTTCCAGGAGTGCCTTGTTCTCCAGATTGAGCTCTCTGGCCAGTTCATATACTCTGAGTTTTGCCATCCATCCCCCTCGTTATCCATCTGAAACCGGGATTGTTGTCTTGCTGTACGTTATTACCAAAAAACCGGGATATTCTCAGTTATTCGGTATTATTCAAGATTGTCAATTTTTTCCGGAGTATCTGCATCATCTGCATCATTTATATCATCTGCATCATTTATATCGTCTGTATCATCTGTATCGTCTGCTGTATCGGGTACGTCGGCGGCCGCCGGATTTTCATCCGCCGGGATTTCTGCTGCCGCATCCGGCAGTGGGTCAGAATCTGCGTCCGCGTCATTGTCTGCTTCGTCTGGTTCAGCGGCAACAGCCTGATTGGCCTGATCAATCAGTTCCGCGGCATCCGTATCTGAAATGCCGGCCACGTCCGCAAGTTCTTCCGCTGACACTTTCACCAGATCCTCCACGGAAAAGAATCCTTCTTTAAACAGCATGTCCGCCAGGGTTTTGGTCATTGACGGCAGGGCCATCAATGAGTCCATGCCCATCTGGATGCTGTTTTCATAATCGGTTAGGCTTTTTACGTCAAGGTTCCATCCCGACAGCCGGGATGCCAGCCGGACATTCTGGCCGCCGCGGCCGATGGCAATGGACTGGGAGTCATCCGGCACGACCACTTCCATGCTGTGATTGACTTCATCAATAATCACCCGGGAAACTTCCGCCGGCGCCAAGGCATTGCACACAAATTTGGCCGGGTCCATGTGCCAGGGAATAATATCGATTTTTTCGCCTTTGAGCTCCTGGACCACACTTTGTACCCGGTTTCCCTTGATGCCGACGCAGGCGCCAATGGGATCAATGTCCGAATCATTGGAACTTACCGCTATTTTCCCGCGGCTGCCGGCTTCCCGGGCCGCGCCCATGATATTGACAACCCCTTCATTGATTTCCGGAACTTCTGTTTTAAAAAGGTTGATCAGAAATCCGGGATGGGTTCTGGAAAGTACCACTTGCGGTCCCCGGCTTTCCTCCAGCACTTTGACGATATAGGCCCGTATCCGGTCTCCCCGGCGGTAACTTTCTCCGGGTATCTGCTCCCGTTTCGGCAGCACGGCTTCGGCCTGTCCCAGGTTGACGATGATTTCATTTCGTGTGGTGCGCTGAACAATGCCGTTGATGATTTCACCCTGGCGGTCAATAAAACTGTTATATACCGCGTTACGTTCCGCCACTTTCAGCTTTTGAATAATGACCTGCTTGGCGGACTGGGCCGCGATTCTGCCGAAGGTGGTGGTGTCCATCTTGGTGCCGAGACTGTCACCGATTTCACACTCAGGATCCAGCTGGCGGCCTTCTGCCATGCTGATCTGAAATTCCGGCTCTGTCACTTCTTCCACCACTTCTTTGAACTGGAATACCTCGAGCTCGCCGTTTTCTTCATTGTACTGAATTTCAATGTCGATTTTGTTGCCGAATTTCTTTTTTGCGGCTGAGCGCAGTGCTTCTTCCAAAGCCTTCACCAGAACGTTGAATTCAATGCCTTTATCCCGGCTAACCTGCTCAATCACACGTTTCATGTCTGTTATAAGCATTTGTTATCTCCGTCATAATTGACAAGCCGTGCTTTAATAATATCCTGAAACGGAATGGTGACAATTTCCTTTTCCATTTTCAACCGGATTTTTGTCTCAGTGTCGTCGTCATCGACTCCGGCCAGGATTCCTTTGAAATTTTTTTGCCCGTTGATCGGGGTTGCCACTTTAATTTTTGCCAGTGCTCCTTTGAGTTTTTCAAAATCAGACAACCGGGACACCGGCCGGTTCACACCGGGGGATGATACCTCGAGCGTATAAGCATCCAGGGTGTCGAGCTTCAGATCCAGGATATCGTTTAACTGGGAGCTGATTTCCTGGCAGTCTCCCAAAGTGACGCCGCCGGGTTTATCCACATACAGCCGCAACACACGGCCGCCCATTTCCCGCTGATATTCCACGTGGATCAGGTCCATCCCCGCCACATGACAGATGGGTTCGGCCAGGGGCCGGACCCGGGCGGGAACGTCCGCGTTATCCGGAGTCGCTTCGCCGGTTTTTGGCGTTTCCTCTGGATTTTCGTCCTTTTTTTTGCGTTTTTTCGCCAATCGTCTGTCTTTTGGTTTAAAACCCTGAAAAATGATTAAAAAAAATAAAAAACGGGCACTTCTGCCCGTTTCATCAAGCCCTTCAGATCAATTTACACTTTATCTCACAACATTCAACCCGAATGGGCCTACGAGAACCCTGCGAAAATCTGGAGCGGGCAACGAGATTCGAACTCGCGACACCAAGCTTGGGAAGCTTGTACTCTACCAACTGAGCTATGCCCGCTTACATAACCCATTTACATAACCACGGTAAGTTAATGTAAAAATAATATTATGTCAATATTAAATTTAAGGATCCGCTAGGGGGAGATGTGACAGCGGCTGGGAAAAGGCAAAACAGGAAAAAATAGACTGAAAAAAGGGGTCACTCAAGCAGGGTTTTAATTTCGTGCAGTTCCGCCCTGATTTCCTGAAAAAGGGTGTCTGCGGAAGACATCGGCGTTTTTTGGCTGCTTTTTTTCAAAAAATTCCGCGCGCCTTCAATGGTGAATTTTTTGTCATACAATAAAAATTTTACTTTTAGGATTGCTTCAACATCCACCGGCCGATAGAGTCGTTGACCCGAAGCAGTCCGTTTGGGAGCGATAACGGGAAACTCGGACTCCCAGAACCGGAGCACATAAGCCGCAAGTCCGGTAATTTCCGTGACTTCTCCGATTTTAAAATACAGCTTTTCCGGTATTCGGGTCCGTAGCGGTATCTGCATCTCCTGTCAGCATTTCAAGGGTCGCATAGAATGTTGACGTTTCAGGCCGGCAGGGTGGCATTGAATTCCTCAATGATCCGGTTCGTAAGCTGCTGGTGAACCCCATTGACCTGCTGATCCGACAGCGTTTCCATAAAAGAGCGGTAAACCACGCGCAAGGAAATACTTTTTTTGCCCGCGGGTATCGGCTCCCCGCTGTAAACATCCAGAACGCGGATGTCTTCCATCAGGTTTTCCTTAAACAACCTGACGTTGTCCAGAATATCCCCTGCCTGAATGTGATTGTCAACAATTAAGGTAATATCCCTGTCCGTGAACGGGAATTTGGGAATCGGTGTAAACGTTTTGGTATCCGGTATCAGCGGCATGAGCCGGGTGGCATTGATTTCAAAAATAAATGCCGGCTGCCGGAGATTGAATGTGGCCAGAATGTCCGGGGCCACTTCGCCGATGATGCCGATGGCTTCATCGTTTATCAGAATCCGGGCCGTGCGTCCGGGTCGGGTAAAAGGGCACATAAGGGGATCGATTTTTGAAAATACCGCATTGGAAAGGTCAAAATGATGAAACAAATCTTCCACCACCCCTTTTAAATCGAAAAAATCACACGTTTCCGGTTTGTCATGCCAGGTTATCTCCTGGCGGTCGCCGGTCCAGAGTCCGGCCAGCATCTCTGTTTCCGTGGGCTGCCGGTCCTGGCCGTTGCTGATGAAAATTTTTCCCAGTTCAAAAAGCCGAAGCGTTTTGATCTGATGGGAAAGATTTTTGCGCATGGCCTCCAGAAGCCCGGGAATCAGGGTGGTGCGCATCACGGCCAGCTCTTCGGAAATCGGATTGAGGATGTCAAGGATGTTCCGGCGGTGGTCGGTTTCCGCAAGGTTCAGGCGGTCGCAGGCATCCTTTGCCATAAAGCTGTAGGAAATGGATTCGGAAAATCCATAACCGGTCATGAGATCTTTTATTTTTTCTTTCAGCTTAACGCTTTGGCTGGGAAGATTGGTAACCCCGGAAATTTTTGGAAAAGTGGTTTTGATATTGTTGTATCCCCACAGCCGGGCCACTTCTTCCATAAGATCTTCCGGCCGGCTCACATCCACGCGGAACGTGGGCCGCAGAACCGACAGGGTGTCCGGGTCCACGGTTTCCACTTTAAATTCCACGGATGCCAGATATTCGGCCATTTCCTCACGGCTCAGGGCCGTCCCGAGGTAGGCGTTGGTTTTGGCAGTGCTGAGGGATATCGGGGAAACAGATGACGGCACCGGATATTCGTCAATAATGCCGCGGGCGAGTTTGCCGCCGCTGATTTCCGCCATCAGCCAGGCCGCCCGGTTGAGAGCGGTTATCGTGCCTTCCGGGTCCACGCCGCGTTCAAATCGATGCGAGGCATCAGTATTTAAGGCCAGGCGCTTGGCGGTTTTTCGGATGGAAATGGGATTGAAATAGGCACTTTCAATTAATACCCGGGTGGTAGTGTTTTCTATTTCGGAATTCAACCCGCCCATCACGCCGGCCACTGCTACCGGTTTTTCCCCGTCGCAGATCATGAGGGTGTCGTCGGTGAGAATACGTTCCTTGCCATCCAGGGTTTTAAACGGTTCCCCGTCTTTGGCGGTGCGCACCACAATCCGGTTTTCCGCCAGAACGTCAAAATCAAAGGCATGCAGGGGTTGGCCGGTCTCCAGCATGACAAAATTGGTGATGTCCACAATATTGTTGACGGGTTTTAAGCCGATGGACAGCAGCCGGTCCTGAAGCCAGAACGGGGAAGGGGCCACCGTGATATCCGTGACCAGCCGGGCAGCGTACCGGGGGCAGAGATCCGGCGCGTCAATGGCAACAGAGGTAAAATTTTCAATCCGGTCTGAAGATTCGGTTAAGGTGATTGCCGGCAGCGTGACCGGCCGGCCGATTCGGCCAACCATGGGGGCAATTTCCCGGGCAATGCCGATAAAGCTGAGGCAATCCGGGCGGTTCGGTGTCAGGCCGATTTCAAATACCGTATCGGAGATGGCTAAGGCCTGGTTCAGAGGGGTCCCTTCAGCCAGTTCATTGTCAAGGACCTTTAAACCGGATCTGTCCGGTCCGAGTTCAAGTTCGGCTTCACTGCACAGCATGCCGCTGGATGTTTCTCCGCGGATAGTGCTTTTTTTGATGGCAAGTCCGCCGGGCAGCACTGTGCCGGGCAGGGCGCAGGGCGTTTTCATGCCGGGGGCGGCGTTGGGCGCGCCGCAGACAATGGCCAGGGTTTTGCCGCCGACATCCACGGTGCAGACGCGCAGTTTATCCGCATCCGGGTGGGAGCGGATGTCCGTGATCTTTCCGACCACCACGGTGTCAAGGTATTCAAACCGTTCCGTGACGATTTCGACTTCAAGCCCCGCCATGGTCAGCCGGTCTGCCAGCTCCGCCGCAGGCATATCAAAAGGAATATATTGTTTTAACCAGTTCAGGCTGATTTTCATTTTAAAACTGCCTCAGAAATCTGTAATCGCTTTCAAAAAACATCCGGAGATCATTGATCCCGTATTTCAGCATGGCCAGGCGCTCTACCCCCATACCAAAGGCAAACCCCTGGAACCGGGAGGTGTCGTATCCCACATTTTCAAATACTGCCGGATGCACCATGCCGCATCCGAGCACCTCCAGCCATCCGGTATTGGAGCAGACTTTGCATCCTTTTCCCCGGCACATGACACACAGGATATCGACTTCCGCGCTGGGTTCGGTGAACGGAAAAAAACTGGGCCGGAACCGGAGACTGATCTGTTCGTCAAAAATTTCATGCACAAACGCCTGGAGCACGCCTTTCAGATCGCCAAACGACACTTTTTCATCCACCAGAAGGCCCTCCACCTGATGAAACATGGGGGTGTGGGTGAGATCGGAATCGCACCGATAGACCTTGCCGGGTGCCACAATCCGGATGGGCGGGGCATTCTGCTCCATTACATGAACCTGGATGGGCGATGTGTGGGTTCTCAGGACAATATTGTCGGATACATAAAACGTGTCCTGCATGTCCCGGGCCGGATGGTTTTTCGGGATATTCAGGGCTTCGAAATTGTAATAATCCGTTTCAATTTCCGGTCCTTCGGCAATATCAAACCCCATGCGTCCGAAAATGGCGCAGATTTGACGGGTGATATGGGTAATGGGGTGAAGGGTGCCCTGGCACGCCGGCCGGCCGGGCAGGGAAACATCAAGGGCGTCTGAACCGGTGTCTGTTTTTCGGGCGCTGATTTCGGCAAGAGCGGTTTCAAAGGCGCTTTCAAGTGCTTTTTTGACGATGTTGGCCTGTTTTCCGGCAGCAGGCCGCTGGTCCGGCGGGAGTTGGGAAATGTTTCGCAAAAATAAAGTAACAAGCCCCTTTCTGCCAAGATATTTGACGGAAAGGGACTTGATCTGCTCTATGTCGTCGGCTGCTTTGAGTTCGTCTACTGCTTCGGCTTTGATCTGATCAATATGGGTTTCCAATTTTAGATACTCTGCGGGTAAGGGGGATTCTCATCAGTCAATTATATACAGTTCTAAATAGTTGCCAATATAGTTGACTATGTTAACAGGTGATTTAATTTGCTGACGCTTTTGCCGCCAGTTGAGAAAATACCCCTGGATCAGATACCGCCAGATCGGCCAGAATTTTCCGGTCGATTTCAATGCCGGCCTGTTTGAGGCCGTGAATGAATTTGCTGTAGGAAATGTCATTCATCCGCGCACCGGCATTGATCCGGGTGATCCACAATTTCCGGAAATCCCGTTTGCGGGCTTTCCGATCCCGGTAGGCGTACATCAGGGCCTTGTCAACGGAATCCGCCGCGGTACGGTATAATTTACTCCGGCCCGCCACAAACCCCCGGGCCAGTTTTAAAACTTTTTTTCTCCGTCGTCTTGCTTTAAAACCTCTTTTAATTCGCATGATCCGTCTCCTTATAGTAGACTGCCATCTTACCCGTTCGGCAGAAGGCGTCTGATTTCCTTCATATTGGTATTGTCGGCAACCTGGGCCTGCCGCAGCGACCGTTTCCGCTTGCGGCTTTTTTTGGTCAGAATATGGCTGGCGTGAGATTTTGAAAATTTATATTTGCCGGTACCGGTTTTCCGGAACCGTTTGGCCGCGGCCCTGTTGGTTTTAATTTTTGGCATGGTATTGCTCCTTGTTTTCTGCGTCGTGGTTGATCCGCTATTAAGCAAAATTTTTAAAAGAGATCAACTGTTTTTCTTGGTTTTTTTAATTTATATATAATTTAAATACATATGGCGCGGATAGCGTATCCGCGCCATTACCGGCACATTTCGCCGAAGGCTCGCGGCCGGAAAAACAGCTTAACACCAGCACAGGCTATGCTTTGCCGAAATGTTGACAGGCAAAATGCGGCGTCCGAGAAATGAAAGCGCCAGGACCGTCCGGCGGAGATTTATCCGGAGAGTTATCTGGGTGCCAGAATCATGTGCATGGTCCGGCCTTCCATTCGGGATTCCTGCTCTACCACAGCATATTCACGGGTTTCTTCAGCTATTTTGGAAAGCAGTTCCCGGCCTTTCTGGGTAAGCGTTATTTCACGGCCCCGGAACATCACCGTTACTTTGACTTTATCTTTTTTGGCGATAAATTTTTCAATGCGGCCGATTTTGATTTCAAGATCATGGGTATCTGTCTTGGGCCGGACCTTGATTTCCTTGACCTGAAAAGTGGTCTGCTTTTTCTTTGCTTCCTGCTGTTTTTTGGTTTGTTCGTATTTGAAGCGGCCGTAATCCATTATTTTGCAGACAGGAGGGTCTGCGTTGGGGGAAATTTCCACCAGATCCAATCCAAATTCCTCAGCCAATGCCAGCGCTTCCGGAACGGTTTTAATACCGAGCTGATTGCCTTCGGGATCGATCAGGCGGACTTCCCTGGCTCTGATGTCGCCGTTGATCCGGTTCTGATTGCCGCTGCTTTGTTTATTATGCTTAGCTATTCTTGCACCTCCTGATTCTTGTGGTAAAAGCAGAAATACAGTTTACACCGTTGTCTGAATGCTGTATGTTTTTAATCTTGTAAATATAGCGGTATAATTAAAACGATGCAAGTAAAATTACCTGCTTTGCCGCCCGTTTTCCTGCCGGTGGCAGCCGTAAAAAACCAAAAAAATTACCAATGGCGGGCCAATGGACGGATAATAAAAATAATCCGATACCATATGCCTGAACCGAATACAATATTAAAATTTACGAAAATAAGTTTTTAATTCAGCAAAGAACCGTTTTTGTACGCTTTATGATGAGAAATAACCATGGAATCCGAAAAAATTGACCCCCTGATTGAGCCCCTGGCGGCCTCACAGTCTTTTTGTTTCGCCTGTCACCCCCAGGTGCCCTGTTTTAATGAATGCTGCCGGGATCTGAATCAGTTTTTGACGCCCTATGATGTCCTGCGCCTGAAACATCATTTTAAGATGTCTTCTTCTGAGTTTCTGGCAACGTACACCACCCGGCATACCGGGCCCCAGACCGGCCTGCCGGTGGTGACCCTTGTGCCGGCGGACCGGTTTGAGCGGATCTGTCCGTTTGTATCCGATGCCGGGTGCCGGGTATATGAAAACCGGCCGTCATCCTGCCGCATCTATCCGCTGGCAAGGGTGATGCATCGCCGCCGGGAAGACGGGAAAAAAACCGTTCAGTATGCCCTGCTGCGGGAGCCCCACTGCCGCGGATTTGAGCAGGGTCAGACCCTGAATGCGGATCAGTGGATGGAAAACCAGGGACTGCTGCCGTACAACCGGTATAATGATCTGATGATGGATGTGATCAGTTTAAAAAATCAGTACATGCCCGGCCCTCTGGCTTTTGCGGAGCAGCGCCTTTTTTATACCTTGTTTTATGATATTGACGCCCTCCGGGAGAATAAAGACCTGCCGGCCCTGGCGGATATTGACATACCGGATGTGGCCGGGGCCAGTGATACGGATTTGTTGCGCTTTGGCCTGGATTTTTTGAAAACAGTGATAACCGCCCGGCGGCCGGGATAAAACCGCCCGGACCGGCCGGAAGCAACAGGAACTTATTATGGATAAAGACAAACCGGTCGCCCTGGTACTGGGCGGCATCAAGGGCATCGGCAATGCCGTCGGACGGTTTCTGGTTCGCCAGGGAATCCGGGTGGCGGTGACCTATTATGACTGGGAGGAATCCCTTGACGCCATGCGCCGGGGGTTTGCCGACACTGGCGGCGAATATCTGATCATCAAGGTGAATCTCCGCGACACCGAAGCAATAGATACAATGATGACCCGGGTGATTGACCGGTTCGGCGGGCTGGATATTTTAATCAACAATATCGAACGGGGAGGGTGGCCCGTGGTGCACGGGGCCTATACCCGCGAGCAGTGGGATCTTGAAATGGAAACCACCCTGCGGGCCAAAAAATGGGTGTTTGAAGCAGCTCTGCCGTGGCTCAAAAAATCCAGTGCCGGCTGTGTGATCAATTTTTCTTCCATTAGCGGAATCGTGGGCCGGTCCGGTCCGGCCAGCTATATTTTTAATGAAGGTTATGCCCTGGCAAACCGGGGAGTGTCCCTGTTAACGGAAACCTGGGCCCGGCTGGGGGCACCGGAAGTGCGGGTCAATGAGATCATGCTGGGATTTTTTGAAACCCGTCATGGAGAAAAAACCAGGGGATGGGGCCTGCTCACCAGTGCCCAGAAACAGGCCCTGATCGATCACACCCTGATGGGCCGCACCGGCAAAATTGAGGATGTGGTGCGGCTGGTATCCTTTTTAATAAATGATGCGCCTTTTATGACGGGCAGTGTGATCCGGCTGGACGGGGGCTACTGCATCGGCGGGGATACGGTGGCGCCCATGCCGGAAGGGGTGGAGTGAGGGATGCGGAATGCGGAATGATGAATGATGAATGATGAACAGGAGGACCGGACGTCTGAAATCTCTGTGATTGGGTATTTTGTAAATAACTGTTGATTTGACACCCGGGCCTGATAAAGATAGGGGTTTTTAAGTGACAGGATTAAATTTGAATACATTTACAAAAGGAGTTGTATTTTGACACAAGCAACTGAAAATAATGATAAAGCCAATATACCGCCGATTCAGCTGGATGAAAACAGCCGGTTTAAATTTAAATGTCACAAAGGGGTGTCCTGTTTTACGCAGTGTTGCCGGGGCATCAATATCATGCTCACCCCCTATGACATTGTGCGGATGAAAAACCGGATGCAGATTTCATCTGAAGAATTTTTGGCCGTGTACACCAAGCCGGAACTGCTGGAAAAAACCGATCTGCCGGTGGTCACGCTGAAACTGCTGGATGATGAGCAGCAATCCTGCCCCTTTGTGCGCGATGACGGCTGTCTGATTTATACGGACCGGCCCACCACCTGCCGCTACTATCCTCTGGGTGTGGCGTCGCTGAGCTACAAGGAACAGCAGGAAGAGGGGTTTTATATTATGATCAACGAGCCCCATTGCAAGGGATTTGAGGAAGATCAGGAATGGACGGTCAAAGAATGGCGCAGGGACCAGGGCGTGGATGTGTATGATGAGATCAATGCGGAGTGGATGGAACTTATTGTGCGCAAGCGGTCTATCCCCAAAAATATCCGGCTCACGGAGAAAACAAAAAATATGTTTTTTACCGCAAGCTATGATATTGACCGGTTCAAACGCTTTGTCTTTGAAAGCTCATTTCTGAAACTCTACGATGTTGATCCCAAAACAGTTGAGGAAATCCGCGAAGATGAAGTTGCTCTGCTCCGGTTTTCGTTCAAGTGGCTCAAATGGCTGCTGTTCAAGGAAGGAGAGTTTTCGCTCAATGAAACGGAAGCAGCCCAGCGGCGGGAAAAAACATAGAAACACCAGATTCTTCCGGTTTTTATAAAAACACCCCAAAACCCCGGAGCGGTTTTGCCCTTCCGGGATTTTGGGGTGAAATATTTTGTTAATAAAAGAAGCTGTCAAAGAGAAGCTATCAAGAAGATATATCAATAGGACGAATAGGATAACCCTTTCCAGTAAGCATCATCGTTGATTCGCGCATCAATATCCACATTGAAAAATTCAGCGGCCGGCGCCAGAATTTCCGGGTTTTCCGCCTGGGTTTTCCGCACCGCACCGAGGACCCTGTCAATGCCGGCACGGGTCATTTTACCCAACGGCCGCCGGCAGGGGCCGGAAGGCATGCCGAGGATATTCATCAGGGTTTTCAGGGCCAGCGGGTTTCGGGCCCGGCATTCAACTTCGCCATAAGGGGTTTTTTCCCGGGTCTTGACGGTTACCAGGCTGAAAAGGGGCAACAGGGCATTAAATCGGGCTTTTGCTGCCGCTGAATCTCCCTTCACCAGCAGGTTTACCATTTCCGTCACCGCGCCGGGGGCAATATTGGAGACCACGGAAATGACGCCTGCGCCCTTGATGTCCGGATCTGTCATCATATCAAAGGTCAACCCGTCATCCCCGGACAGGATGGTATAATCCGGTCCGCAGCATTTCCGGGTGATGCGCATGTTGTCCAGATTGCCGGTGGCTTCTTTTACGGTCCTGACATTTGCAAATGTTTCCGCCAGAATGGCAAGGTCCGCCGGCAGCAGCTGGGCCCCGGTGCGCCCGGGAATCACATAGGGGATCACGGTAATGTCTGGAAACTGCCGGGCCACGGGCGCTACATATTCTTTTCGGATTTCTAAAGAACTGGGGCCGTTGTAATAGGGATCCACCAGCAGCACGGCATCCGCCCCGGCCTCAGCCGCGTGCCCGGTGGCGAAAAGGGTTTCCGCGGTATTGTTGCTGCCGGTGCCCGCGATGCAGGCGCATTTGTTTTTTACAATTTTTGCAACTTCTTTGATAACCCGGTTGTGTTCATCCCAGTTGAGCGTGGGGCTTTCACCGGTGGTGCCCACGGCCAGAATGCCGGTGATGCCGTTTTTAACCTGAAATTCCACCAGCTGTTCAAGGCCGTCATAATCAACGGATGTTTCGGTAAATGGGGTGATGAGTGCGGTATAACATCCAGCCTGCATAAGTCCTCCTGAAAAATATCTGAAATACCATTAACCTGTTTAATTTTAAAACATTATGAAAAAATAATGCTGCTTGTCAATCAAAAAGCCGCCGGCTGCGGGGGAATTTTGTTCTGGCATTCAACTTTTTTATTAGAAGGGCTTTCACAACAACCCAATTCACCGGGTGTTTCTTTGGTTTTTCCTTGACAATCCAGGCCATACCTTCTTATTTTAGCGAAATATTCTGTTTGTGAAGATAATAAATTCTTTAAAAAATCCAACATTTTAAATTATAAAGGAACCCTGCGGTATGACAGAGACGAAAACACTTGAAGAGTACATTGCGGAGCAGCGGGAGGCCATTCAGGGAAACCCGGACTGCGGCATGAGCCATTATAACCTGGCCACCGGACTGTTGAGCCAGCGTAACATTGATGAAGCGGAAAGGGAATTTCAGGAAGCGATCCGGTGCAGCCCTTCTCTTGCGGAAGCATATGTCCAGCTGGGAGGCATCTGTCTGCAGCGGGGAGATCTGGATGGCTGTCTTGCGTACAATCAGTCGGCCATCAATGCCCGGCCCCGGTTTGCCGAAGGGTATGGCAATATTGGATTTGTCCATTTCCAGAAAGGGGATATTGACAAAGCCATTACATCCCTTGAAAAAGCAGTGAATTTCAACAATATGTTTATCCAGGCCTATGCCACCCTGGCCAATGCCTATCTGTTCAAGGGCATGGTGGACAAAAGCATTGAAACCAATTTAAAAGTTCTGGAAATAGAAGCGGATTTTGCCATTGCGCACAATAACCTGACCATCTGCTACCTGGAAAAAGAAGCCCATGATCTGGCAGTGACCCATTGTGACAAGGCATTGGCCCTGGGTTATGATGTGGCTCCGGAGATAAGAGACGAAATTGACCGGTACCGGAAGTAAATTCACCTGCTGCAAAGCAGGCAATAATGGTGTTCTCGTAAAAAGTCGAATTCTGACGGCAAAGAAAATGGATACCCTGGCCGGGGTACCTTTTTTTATTGACAACCTCGGGGATTAAATCTATAAATTCACTTTATTCTTAAAGCAGAGCTGAAATTTAAGATATTCAGCTGAAGGTGTCAGGCTGTATGGCTGGCTTTAGTTTGACAATCAGTAAACAGGAAAAAACGGCAAATTGTTAATGTCAGTTTGTGATTTAATGTGCCAAAATAGATGGTAAAATTTTAACGAAAGGGAGGTAATGATGGCAAAACACGAAACCCCTTTGCTGGATCAGCTTGAAAGTGGTCCGTGGCCAAGCTTTGTTTCCGACATGAAACAGGAAGCTGCAGCAAGGGCAAAGAATGAAAAGAATGTAGAATACCAGATTCCTCAGGATGTTGTCGAAGACCTGCTGGGCGTGCTGGAGCTTTCTTACGTAGACGGCACCACCCACTGGAAACACGGCGGCATCGTCGGTGTATTCGGTTACGGCGGCGGCGTTATCGGCCGGTATTGTGACCAGCCGGAAACATTCCCCGGGGTTGCGCATTTTCACACCCTGCGCGTCAACCAGCCGGCCGGGAAGTTCTACAAAACCGATTTTCTTAAAAAATTGTGCGATCTGTGGGAATTCCGGGGCTCCGGCCTGACCAACATGCACGGTTCCACAGGGGACATTATTTTCCTCGGCACCACCACCCCCCAGCTGGAAGAAATTTTTTATGAACTGACCCATAACTTCAACCAGGATCTGGGCGGCTCCGGTTCCAACCTGAGAACCCCGGCCGACTGTATCGGACAGGCCCGCTGCGAATATGCCTGCTATGATACCCAGGATCTGTGTCACCACCTGACCAACGAGTACCAGGATGAGTTGCACCGTCCGGCATTCCCGTACAAATTCAAATTCAAATTTGACGGCTGCCCGAACTGCTGCGTGGCCTCCATTGCCCGTTCTGACATGTCTTTTATCGGTACCTGGAAAGATGACATCCGCATTGACCAGGACGCGGTTGCCGGATATGTTGCCGGTGATTTCAAACCCAACGCCGGCGCTCATGCCGGTCGTGACTGGGGCCCCTTTGACATTCAGAAGGAAGTGGTTGACCGCTGCCCCACCGAATGCATGAAATATGAAGACGGCAAACTGTTCATCAACAATAAAGAATGTACCCGCTGCATGCACTGCATCAACGTCATGCCCCGTGCCCTGAGACCGGGTAAAGAAACCGGTTGTTCGATCCTTTGCGGTGCCAAGGCCCCGATCCTTGACGGCGCCCAGATGGGATCTCTTTTGGTACCGTTCATCGAAGTCAACAAAGATGACGATTACCAGGCCATTAAAGATGTGATCGAAGCCATTTGGGATTGGTGGATGGAAGAAGGCAAGAACCGCGAACGTCTGGGTGAACTGATGAAACGTCAGGGTTTCCAGAAACTGCTGGAAGCCACCGGTATCCAACCGGTTCCGCAGCATGTTCAGGAACCGCGGACCAATCCCTACATCTTCTGGAAAGAAGAAGAAGTGGAAGGCGGATGGGACCGTGACATTAACGAATTCAGAAAACACCACAAGAGATAGGAGGAGTGCAAAAAATGGCTTTTATATCCTCTGGTTATAATCCAGACAAGCCCATGGAAAATCGGATCACCGACATTGGGCCACAGCATTTTGAACAGTTTTATCCGGAAGTAATCAAAAAGAACAAAGGCAAATGGCTGTATCATGACATTCTGAAACCCGGTGTTCTGGTTCATGTTTCCGAAACCGGCGATGAAGTCTACACGGTCCGTGTCGGCGGTGCCCGGCTCATGTCTGTTACCCTGATTCGCGAAATCTGCGAAATCGCGGACAAACATTGTGACGGTCATCTGCGGTTCACCACCCGTAACAACATTGAATTCATGGTCGACAGCAAAGACAAACTGGATCCGCTGGTCAAAGATCTTGAAAGCCGCAAATTTGACGGCGGTTCTTTCAAGTTCCCCATCGGCGGCACCGGCGCGGGTATTACCAACATCGTTCATACCCAGGGCTGGATTCACTGCCATACCCCGGCAACGGATGCTTCCGGTACCGTAAAAGCGACCCTGGACGAAGTGTTTTCCGATTTCCAGAACATGCGGCTGCCCGCCCATCTCCGGATTTCCATGGCCTGCTGCCTGAACATGTGCGGCGCGGTGCATTGCTCTGATATCGCCATTCTTGGATATCACAGAAAACCGCCCATGGTGGATCACGCGTATCTGGACAAAATGTGCGAAGTGCCCCTGGCCATTGCCGCTTGTCCGACCGCCGCGCTGAAACCGAAAAAAGTGGAAATGGAAGACGGCAATACCGTCAACAGTATTGAAGTTAACAGAAACCGCTGCATGTTCTGCGGTAACTGCTACACCATGTGCCCGTCTCTGCCCCTGGCAGACAAAGAAGGGGACGGTATTGTGCTGATGGTCGGCGGTAAAGTATCCAACCGGATCTCCGCACCCAAGTTCTCCAAAGTTGTTGTCGCTTTTATCCCGAACGAAATGCCGAGATGGCCGACCATGACGGATACGATCAAGAAAATTATCGAAGCCTATGCCGCAGATGCCAGAAAATATGAACGGCTGGGCGAATGGGCCGAACGGATCGGATGGGAAAGATTTTTCTCCAAAACCGGTCTGGAATTTACCCATCATCTGATCGATGATTTCCGTGATCCGGCATACTATACCTGGCGCCAGACCTCGAATTTCAAATTCTAATATGCTCACCTGTTTGTTTCCCGGGATAAATTTATCCCGGGAAACAACTATACAAAGGATACAAATATGGAATTAGATGAGGCAAGAGACAAAATAGTTGAAGCGTTGAACAAAAAAGCCAAAACCAAATCAAAATTTTATTTCAATGATTTAAGCGGCATTTTGGAATTAAAGCCCAGAGAAGCCAAAAAATTGATAAACAAACTGGTGGAAGACGGCACCCTGGTTTACTGGTCTTCCGGCAGCACCACCATGTACGGCCTTCAGGGCGCAGGAAAACAGGCAGCGGCAGAGCACGAAGATTAAACTGATATCGTGTTGAATATTTTCTACTGATGATTTTTTTTAGTGGTTTTTTAAAGCTGTTGCGATAATGCCGGAAGATGATGATCCGATCGAGATCCCCAGAACGCTGATTGCCGCCTTGCGGGGAGGTTCCGGAAAAACGGTTGTTTCTATCGGCATCATTGCCGCATTGTGTGATTCTGGAAAAAAAGTAGTTCCTTTCAAAAAAGGTCCTGATTATATAGACGCGGGCTGGCTGGCCATGGCGGCCGGCTGGCCCTGTTATAATCTGGACACCTTTATGGCGGATGATTCGCTTGTCTGCCAGTCATTTCTTACCCACACCCGCTCCCATTCGTCTTGCAAAAACGATATTGCTGTTATTGAGGGGAACCGGGGCCTCTATGATGGTCTGGATGTGGACGGCACCACCAGCACAGCATCTTTGGCCAAACTGTTAAATACGCCGGTGATTTTGTGTCTGGATGTGACCAAAAGCACCCGGACCATGGCTGCGGTCGTGCTGGGATGCCTGCATTTTGATCCGGCCGTCCAGATAAAAGCCGTGATTTTAAACCGGGTGGCTGGCCTGCGCCATGAAACCATTCTGCGAAAAAGCATTGAAACCCACTGCGGCATTCCGGTGATCGGTGCCATTCCCAAACTGAAATCCAGGGATTTTCCCGAGCGTCACATGGGACTGATTCCCACGCCAGAGCATGGATGGGCCAACGCCTCCATTTCCACTGCCGCAACGGTTGTGAAATCTCATGTAAATCTGGATGAGGTGCTGCGTATTGCCAAAACCGCTGAAAACCGGCCGTTTTCATGTACCGGTCATCATGTTAAAACCCCGTCGTTTCATTTTAACGAAAAAACAGAATCTTTGAATCAATTTCCGGAACAGTTTCCGGATCCGCCCGTGCGCATCGGTGTTATCCGGGATTCCGCGTTTCAGTTTTATTATCCGGATAATCTGGAAGCCCTGGAAAAGGCCGGCGCCATTTTGACGGATATCAGTCCGTTGACCGATGCCAGCCTTCCGGAGATTGACGCTCTTTATATCGGCGGCGGATTTCCGGAAACCCACGCAAAAGAACTTGCTGCCAATGAAAGTTTCCGCAACAGGGTAAAAGCCGCAGCGGACAGCGGACTGCCCATTTATGCGGAATGCGGCGGCCTCATGTATCTGGGCGAATCCCTGGTGCTGGATCAGACCTATCCCATGACCGGTGTGCTGCCCATTGTGTTCGGATTTTCATCCAAAAAGCCCCAGGGCCACGGATATACCATTGCCGGAGTGGACCGCCCGAATCCTTTTTATCCTGTTGGCGCGGTTTTAAAAGGCCATGAATTCCATTACTCCAAAGTGCTGGAATGGCGGGGCAGGGACGAGGACATGGTTTTTGCTATGGAAAAAGGCCGTGGGATTTTGAATGGCCGGGATGGTATCTCCGTAAAAAATGTTTTTGCCACTTACACCCATATTCATGCCCTGGGCGTTCCCCGTTGGGCGGAAACGCTGGTGGGGCTGGCCCGGAAGGTGGGAAGGTATAAGGTTTAAGGCATAAGGTGTAAGGTGTAAGGTATAAGGTGTAAGGTATAAGGCTGAAGACAGCAGAAATGAATGCAAAGACAAAAAAAACCGGGTATGTTTGGTAAACAAACATACCCGGTTTTAAATTTTAATCCGATCTACCCCCTATGAGGGTGATGCCGGTTTTTTTTTACGGTCTGGGATGGCAGTCCGCGCATTTGACCGGACCCGCGCCGCCTTCTTTATGGCAGTCAATGCAGTTGGCATGCAGCGCTTCTTTGTAATAATCCAGTTTTGCGGTTTCCCATTCTTCCCGGTCCATGTCTGCCGGTTTTCTGGCATTACCGGGCTGGTCATGGCATTCAAAGCAACTCTGAACCGTATCGCCTTCTTTCAGTTCAAGGGGCTGGCCGCTGTCATCATGATGGCATTCGCCGCAGGCAATGCCGTATCCGTCCGGCGCGGCAGTGTAATGTTGTTTGTGACCGAACATGACAATACCCATGCGATGGCTGTCAAATGCTTCGGTGTTTTTCATTTCAATAACGCCGTCATCCGCACATTCTTCCGCGTTGATGGATGCGCCGAAAAAGAGCACGACCATTCCCGCAAGCGCCAGTAATAACAAAAGATGTTTGCCCTTCATGTTCACTCATCCTCCTTGTGATTGCAAAGTTAAATTTTTATAAACCGTGTGATTTAATGTATTGTTTGGTTCATGTGTGGATTACCAGCAATTATGGTGGATGTCAATAAAAACCACACAAAAACACGCCGGCCACATCCGTCGGCGCCCACCCGGCCCGGTTTTGCATAATCTTTTGAAAGTGTTTCCGCTATCGCTATCGGGATCGGGATCGGGATCGGGTTCGATCCCGATTTCAAAACGGTCATGTTTGACTGATGTATTTTCCATAAAGATCAAACAAAAACGCGACCCGGTCGGCTTCCGTGGCAAAGCTTTTTTTACCGTACGCCGCGTCAACCGCCTTGTCCAGTTGCTGGTGGGCTTTAAGCAGCACCTGCGGCATGGTAAGGGGATCATAGAGGTCGGCCAGGCAGGCGTCAGGAAATGCTTCCCGGGCATCCAGCACGGCCCGGGCCGCTGCTTCAACAGCCTGTTTTTGCTTATCCGATGGATTTTCAGGCCAGGGGTAGTTGTTGTAGACGATATCTTTGGAATAGCGAAAGTCACTTTTTAAACGCCCGCAAACATACCGAACCCACGCCATATGCATTTCACTTTCCAGAATTCCGAAATGGTATAGACCGGCATTGGGTATGGCAAAGGATGCGTTACTTAAAATGATATTTTTTGATAAAAATCCAATCGGTATATATCTTCGATTTTCAGAGGTAGTGCTTGGTACTAAGATATAATCTGATATTGGTTGTGTGACTTGCCGGAAAAGAGTATGAAAAGGATATTCTCTTGTTGATTTGGCGATGCTTTTTGCCCGAAATTGCTTGACTGCTTCCACTCTTTTTATAATTTCAGGCATTTGCCTCAATTCCGCCGGTTCGGCATCAACAAGCCATAAACACCATCTTTTTTTATTATGTAAAAATTCTCTGGCGCTGATAAATGGATGGACATACTTTTCCGCCTTTGGTTCTTTTATCAGAAACGCTTCTTTCTCCTCGTCAGTCAGCAAAAAATTGCCCCCATCAGTTGGTTTGCTCCCGTATTTCATTGCAGGAACATTGCATATCGGCTTTGAACGATTTTTCAGTAAAATATCCGTTGCATCAAGCAAATAAGGATTGATGTTTTTTGCTTTAATTTTAAATGGTTCTCCTTTGATATCTTCATAATGATAAATCGATTTGTCATTCACATCAAAAGCGGCAAAACCGATTATCACACAATAAACCGCAGCAACTCCTTTTGCTTCGTTGCTCCATTTGAACGTGCGATGGGCAAAATGAATTTTTACTTGATAGCGATCAAATAAATGACGCCATAAAATTCCAACCTGCTCACCTTGCGCAATGGAATTGGTTGAAACATAGGCAATTTTTATATGGGTTTTTTGTATATATTCTAATCCCTTAACGTACCATGCGGAAACATAATCCATCACTCCAGCCGCTTTTATTCCGTTCAAAACATCACGTAATTCTTTTTTTTGTTCCTTGTCTTGAAGGTGATGACCGATAAACGGCGGATTTCCCATGATATAAGAAAGCCGGTCCGCCGGAACGATATCGTTCCAGTCCAGGCGCAGGGCATTTTCGCAGACAATGGTGGCGCTGGTTTTAAGGGGGATGCGGGCAAAATACCGGCCGAATTCTTCGGACACTTTCAGATTCATCTGATGATCCATGAGCCACAGGGCCACCTGGGCGATCTGGGCAGGGAATTCTTCGATTTCAATGCCGTAAAACTGATCAATATCCAGAAGCACGAATTTCTGCACATCAATGATTTGCTGGCCGTCAGGATTCAGGAGCCGCAATACGGCCAGTTCCAGCAGGCGCAGTTCCCGGTAGGCGATCACCAGAAAATTGCCGCACCCGCAGGCCGGGTCCAAAAACGTGAGCGTGCGCAGGTATTGATGAAATTCCCCCAGTTTTTTATCGTTATGTTTGATTTTTTCAAATTGTTGCCACAGGGCATCCAGAAACAGGGGTTTGATGAGCTTGAGGATATTTTTTTCGCTGGTATAGTGCGCGCCAAGGTTGCGGCGGGCGGCTTTGTCCATGATGGACTGGAACAGGGAACCGAAAATGGCGGGGGAAATCCGGGACCAGTCCAGGCCGCAGCAGTCCAGCAGACTCTGGCGCATGGCCGCGTCAAAGGATGCCGGCGGCAGGCTTTCCGCAAACAGTTTGCCGTTGATAAAAGGAAAGGCGGCGAGCTGTTCATCCAGGTTTTTCAGACGGTGATCGTGGGGGGTATTGAGCACATGAAAAAAGGTGGCCAGATGGTGGCCCAGATCACTGCCGTCTTCATGGGTGCGCTGTTCCAGATATTCCTGAAACTCCTGCCGCTGGAAGATGCCGGTGTCATCAGCAAACATGCAAAACAAAAGGCGCACCAGGTAAACTTCCAGGGCATGCCCGGTATAGCCCACGTCTTTCAGTTGATCATGCAGGCGGCCCATGCGCTCGGCCGCCTTGATATTGACCGGATCTTCTTCCCGGATGGCATGGACCTGGTAACCGGCGATAAAACCGAACAGGTGAACATGCTTGTGCAGGTCCTGAAGGGCAAATTCGTGCCGGGTACCATCTTCAAGGTTGTACAGGCGGAACCGGGCAAAGTCCGATACCATGATGTATTGGGGAAGTTCTCTGTCCTTGAGGCCGGGGAAGTACTCCAGGGCCTGCTGATGGGCGCGGTCCAGATTTTTTCCCCGGGATTTGTGCTCAATGAGCAGGGTGCCTTTCCAGAGCAGATCAATATATCCGTCCCGGCCGTCGATTTTTTTCACGCGCTGCTCAAAGGTTGCCACCCGTCGACGGGGTATGTTGAAAATATGGAAAAATTCATTCCAGAAGGTCTTGGCTTCGGCATCTTCGGAAGATACGTCCGCCCACTCGCGGGCGAAAGCCATGGCCCGGGACTTGATTTCATTCCAGCTGATCATGATACGATTTCCGTGGGAAGGGTTTTGAGAACTGTGTTTTGCGGCGTAGTCTATTGATAGCTGCCAGCCGTCTGCTGCACCTCTTTTTCCGAAATCCGGCAAATGGAATTTTGGGGGACCCCGCCACAAGGATAGACCATGAGCAGATAAGCAGTCGGTCCCGGAGGATTTTTCACGGGGCGACCCTTAAAGAAAAATTTGAGATTCCGGCGTTTCTTTAAATTCTTCTGCCCGGTCGCGAATCCGCTTTTCGATTTTGGTAAAATCCGCTTTGATGGCGTCTTCCGGGCACAGGCGGACGCAATTATAGCAGAAGATGCAGTTGGCTTCAAATTCCGGATACGGAGTGAAGGTGATGGCATCCGTGGGGCAAACCGCGGAGCATTCCCGGCACTCATTACAGGCATCTTCATCCACTTTTCGTTTCGGCATCTGGGATTTTGCTTTTTTAAGGGATGTTTTTTTCAGTTTCTCCACTATTCGCGGGGAATAGTAGCTCAGGGTGGAAAGATCGATGGCCGGATCCGTGCCGGCGGACAATTTGTTCAGCAGGCTGGAAACCATTTCTCTGAGCAGGTTGTCATCGGATTCATCCGGCCGGTCTTTGCCCAGAGGGTCTTCCGTCTGCCACAGCAACGCATGCTGGGCCATGATTTTGGCGGCCCCGATGATTTTCATTTTTTTGGCGGTCAGGGCCTGAGCCATCTCATAGAGGGCGATGCCGCTGGTGACCCCGCCATAGGTGACAAAGGGCACCGCCGGCATATTTATTTTTTCCGGCAGCCGGGCAATAAAATCCATCACCGGCGGAATGGCATGGGAAGCATACACGGGTGATCCGATGAACAGACAGGCATGGTTTTTAATGCGGTTAATTTTTGTGATCATGGCGGTTTCACTGAATTTTTTGCTTAAATTGCACTCGATCACTTCGATTTTCTGGGCCTGAAGCGCCCTTGAAATGGTCTGGCTGACATGTCGGGTGGTACCCGCAGGTGAGCAGTAGACAACAAATGCTTTTTGAAGTTTTCCAGTCATTGGTTAGATGGTACCCTTTTTGTTAATTTGTATCCATTCATTTGATTAATTTCTTATCTCTGAATCCGTGTTTATTCGTTTGTGCCTATTCATCTTTGTTCTTGGAAGGGGTCCCCAAAGGGGGTCTGCCAAAGATGCGCGCGCCAACAATACTGATTTCGTAAAGAATCATCAGGGGAATGGACATCATTATCTGTGTGACCACATCCGGTGGCGTCAGTATCGCGGATCCGACAAAAAAAAGCAAAACAGCATATTTCCGGTTTTTTTTCAGAAAATCAACCGTTACCAGACCGATTCTGGCAAGAAAGGTGATAACGATGGGCAATTCAAAGACAATGCCAAAGGCCAGGAGCAGTTTGGCTGAAAAAGAGAGATATTCTTTCATGGACGGAAACGGTCGCAGGGTTTCCGTGGCAAACCCCAGTAAAAATTTGAATCCGTAGGGAAACACGATAAAATACCCGAACAGCGCGCCGCCCACAAAGAAAAGAGAAGAAATAAACACAATGGGCAGCATGATTTTTCGTTCATTCTTATACAGGCCGGGCGCCACAAACATCCAGAATTCAAACAGAATCACCGGAATGGCCAGCAGGATGCCGGACAGCAGGGAAACCTTCAGAAAAGTGAAAAACGCTTCCGGAATACCCGTGAATATCAGGGTGTCCCCTGCATCCATGACCTGCATCAGGGGCCGGGTCAGGATGGCAAACAATTTTTCCTTAAACCCGTATGAAATCAGAAAGCCGATGACAACGGCAACGGCACAGCGGATCAGCCGTTTGCGCAGTTCCTCCAGGTGCAGGGTCAGGGGCAGTTTTTCATCTTCATGCATCAGCGTTTTTTCCGCTTTCCGTGTCTGTTGAATGCGTTTCAGCGGGCTGCCCGGCCCCGGACGGCGGCTCCTCCGCCGGTTGATTGCCGGCCGGTGCTTTGCCCACGGGATCATCTGCAGGTTCCGGTTTTTTTTCGCTCTGATCGGGGGGGGCCGTCTGGCGCGGCGGATCGGTCAACACCCCCCGGATGCCGCTGTTAAAGTCTTTAAACGGTTTTTTAATGGTATTGATATCTTCGTCAATATCCATGGAATCCTTGAATTCCCGGGTGGCTTTTTTAAATTCATTTAAGGCGCGGCCGAGGGATTTGGCCAGATCCGGCAGTTTCTTCGGTCCAATGACAATCAGGGCGATCGCCATTATGATCAGTAATTCAGGCATTCCGATGCCGAACATAGGTGCGTGCTCCTTGAAAAAAAGTTTCGGGTTTGGCCTTATTGTTTTTTATTGACGTGCGCGGCGATGTGCCCGGCTTCGGGAAAGATCAGTGCTTTACACGCAAGCCTGCAGGCGTTGAGACTCCCGGGAAGGCAAAAAACCGTTGTTCTTTGGATAATGCCGGCAGTGGCGCGCGAAAGGATGGCTGCGGAATCAATTTCTTCAAAGCTGAGCAGCGCAAACAGGCTGCCGAACGCAGTCAATTCTTTTTCAAACAGCGGGCGCAGGGTCTCAATGGTGACATCCGTCGGGTTGAGGCCGGTGCCGCCGGTGACCAGCAGAATGTCCGGCCTTGCTTCTCCGACGACCCGGCGGACCATCTCTTTGATCAGAAGGGCGTCATCAATGACAACCTGATGGAAAACCACGGTATGCCCTTCTTTTTCCGCCCGTTTTTTCATCCATTGTCCGCTTTTGTCATCCGCCAGACACCGGGTGGTTGAAACCGTGATAATACCGACACGCAATTTTTTCAATGCGTTTTTTTTATGTTCCCTGACTCCCATATTATTTTACCGGCAGAATGTCCACCCGGTCTTCGCCGTCAAGCTCTTCGAGCAGCACATTAACGGCCTGCTGCAGGGTGGTTTTAAGGGTCTGACCGGTATAATCGGCATGAATCGGCAGTTCCCGGTGTCCCCGGTCAATGAAAACCGCCAGTTCGATCCGGGCCGGCCGGCCGAAATCCATCAGCGCGTCCATGGCGGCCCGGACCGTCCGGCCGGTAAAGAGCACATCATCGATGAGAATAATTTGTTTTTCATCAATATTGAAACTGATGTCACTTTTCCGGACCACCGGCTGGGCCCCGATCCGGGTCCAGTCGTCCCGGTACAGGTTAATATCCACACTGCCGGTTTCCAGTTCAATGCCCCGGCGTTCATTAATGCGCTCCCGAATGCGGCGGGCAAGAAACACCCCCCGGGTATGAATTCCGATAAGGGCCAGCTTGTCCATTTGCTTGTGGGTGTCAATAATATTTTGGGTGATATTGTCCAGGATGCGTTTCATTTCTTTGGCATCCAGCACCATATGGATGTTGCTCATGAAATTATTCCTTATTGTGTTTGATCCCTCAGACGACCTGTAACCACACCGTTTTTTTTTGCGCCCGGCGGCAAAAAATAAAAATCCAGAAGTAATCCGTTCCGGAAAAATCTGTTCAGCTTATGCCGTGCGCTGGAGAAATGGATAGGGGGCTGCTGCTGTCTGCCTGGTTTACGCCATGGCCGGTCATGTCCGGCGCCAAAGACGAATGGCATTCAGTCTACACCATGGATTTTATAAAGATCAAGGGTTATTCAAATCAAATCAAAATCGAAAAAACGCTGCCGGCGCATAGCGGAAACCAAAATATCCGGAAATTTTTAAAGCCGGCTTGATTTTACCGGTAATTTTGCCTAATCTGGCGGCCATGACAATGGATATTGAAAAAAAAAGCCATTCTTCTGCTCCGGAGGCCGTGCTGCCGGGCACTGCCTGCACCGGCATTATTCTCGCCGGTGGACTGAATTCCCGGTTTGACGGAAAAAATAAAGCTTTTATCCGTTTTGGAGACCGCCGGGTGATGGATTTTATATATGATGTGTTCAGCGCTGTGTTTGATGAGATCATTCTGGTGACCAATCAGCCGGCAGCCTATCTGGAATGGGATTTTACCATTGTCACGGATATATTTCCGGTGCGGAGTTCCCTGACCGGTATTCACGCGGGGCTGTTTTATGCGCAAACCCCGTTTGTTTTTGTCACGGCCTGTGATACGCCGTTTTTAAAAAAGGAAATCGTGGAAACCGTTATTTCTCGCATTGATCCCCATGCTGCGGTGGTGATTCCCGAAACAGCCAAAGGCACGGAGCAGCTGTGCGCGGCGTATTCCAAAATCTGTCTGCCCCGCATGGAACAGCAGATCCGAAACAAGCAGTTTCAGATCAAAAAAATATTTAGAAAATTGCGGGTTAAAAAGATTCCGGAAACTGTATTGCGCAAGGCTGATCCGGATTTGATATCTTTTTTCAACATCAATACCGCAGACGATTATGCAACCGCCCAGGCCCGGCTTGAAGCGCATCAGCACAATTGACCGCGGGAAGGTTTTTTGCAACGGCGCTCCTGCGGATGAAAGAAAGGGGGAAAAATGGATATTCAGCAGATGATCAGCCGGATGCGGCAGCACCCGGAGTTTAACAAAGCCGGCATGGTGCTGGTGCATAATGGTGTGGTCCGGGAAACATCCCGGGACGGCCGCCGGGTTTCCGGGCTGATGGTTTCCGTGGATCACGAAAAGCTGGCCCGCGTCATTGAAACGGAAAAGCAGACCCCCGGAATCGTGGACATCATGATTGCCATCAATGAAAATACGCTTCTCAATATCGGAGAGGACATCATGGTCCTGGTGGTGGCCGGAGATATTCGGGAAACCGTGATTCAGACCCTGGAACGAACCCTGAATGCGGTGAAAACATCAGTGACCCAAAAGACGGAATTCTTTTAAGCATTTACAGGGCGAGGGGGTTTCGGGGAAGCTCACTCACTGGCCCCCTGTGATTTGTTGCGGATTTATGGGCGATGGAAAGATAAGAGTTGAAAGCTCGAAGCTCAAAGGTGAAAGGTGAAAGGTGAAAGGTTCTGAAATTAATGTCAAAATTTCAGGAAATTCGTAATTTTTAAACTGTTTTGCCAAAAAAAACCAAAACCAAAAGCAAGAGATAAGAAACAAATGACAGATTTTACCCATATGGATGAAAACGGCCATGTCCGGATGGTGGATGTTGGAACCAAAGCCGCGACCTTGCGGGAAGCGGTGGCATCGGCAAAAATATTCATGACCGCGGATACCTTTCGTAAAATTGTCAATACCACCACCCGAAAGGGAAATGTGCTGGAAACCGCCAGGATTGCCGGGATCATGGCCGCCAAAAAAACAAGTGAGTTGATTCCCATGTGCCATCCCATCAATATCACCCATGTCCAGGTGGATTTTGCGCCGGATGCCGCTACCCATGGGATTTACATTACCGGCAGGGTTCGCATTCACGATCGAACCGGTGTTGAAATGGAAGCGTTGACCGCGGTATCAGTGGCGGCCCTGACCATTTATGATATGTGCAAATCCCATGACCGGGCCATGAAGATAACCGATATCTGCCTGCAACAAAAGTCCGGGGGCAAGAGCGGCACCTTTGTCCGCGATGAATCTCTAAGAACCTGAACCCTGAAACCAGCAGACCCGTGAAAAAAAACCATTGCGTGTACGGTAAAACTTTTTCTGGTTATCCACTTTGCTCAAGCTCGGGTACTCTGGTTCGTAGTGACGCCGTAAGGCGTTACATTATATGCCCTCACGGGCACACTACAAACGACCATGAGGCAAGGCAACATGAATAA
>JAABSH010000030.1 GCA_011390465.1 Desulfobacteraceae bacterium | reverse complement strand
CGCTTCGGGTTCCGACCGCGCTGCATGGCGAGGCATGGCAAAACGGCCCGTTTCTGCCCATGGCCCATGACGGGGACATCAAAGCCATGTATATCATCGGTGAAAATCCACTGGTGTCGGACCCGGATCTGAACCATGCGGAAAAAAGTTTCGGCAATCTGGAGTTTCTGGTGGTTCAGGATATTTTTATGACGGAAACCACGCAGATTGCGGATGTGGTGCTGCCCACGGCCTGTTTTGCCGAAAAAGACGGGACTTTTTCCAACACGGAACGTCGGGTGCAGCGGGTACGCAAAGCCGTCAATCCGCCGGGGGAGGCATGGGATGACTGGAAAATCACCTGTGAAATCGCCCGGCGCATGGGGTATCCCATGATGAATTATGGGAGTCCGCAGGAAATTTTTGAAGAAATCGCCTCCCTGACCCCTTCCTATGCGGGGATCACCTATGCCCGGATCCAGAAAGAAGGGCTGCACTGGCCATGCCCGACACAGGATCATCCCGGCACCCCGATTCTTCATACCCAGCAGTTTACCCGGGGCAAGGGCATGTTTCACGCCATTGAGTACATTCCGCCGGCCGAACAGACCGATGATGAATATCCGCTCTACCTGACCACCGGCCGGGTGCTGTATCATTATCATACCGGTACCATGACCCGCCGCACCGAAGGATTGAATGAGCGGGCCCCGGAATCCTTTGTCCAGATTTCCGCCGCAGATGCTTTAAAATACGGTGTTGAAGACGGCGCCATGATTTCCGTTTCCTCCCGAAGAGGGGCAATCACGGTGCGGGCCCAGGTTTCCGAGATAGTGGACAGCGGTACGGTGTTTATTCCGTTTCATTATGCCGAAGCCGCAGCTAACCGGCTCACCAACGCGGCCCTGGATCCGGTGTCCAATATTCCCGAATACAAGGTTTGCGCGGTGAAAATGTCCAGCGCGGCATAACGTGTTGAAATTTTATCCGGGGCGGCAGCTTTAAGTGCCGCCCCGTTTCTAAAAACTTACCTGATTTTGTCTTTAGGGCTGCATCCGCTCTGTTGTTTAGCAAATGCGGATGCAATTTTGCTGGATCCATCATTTTCTGGGAAAAATTGACAATGCCCTGCATTCCCTTTAAAATTAAAAAATTATTATTGATTTGGAGTTGTTTTGCCGTATGGGTTCTGCTGCCGGCGGTGGCTGTCGCTGACGAGGGAACAACCCCTGTGCCGCAATCCGGTTCCCGGGCAGGGGTGTCCGCGGCGGAAGCGCTGGAATCCTCTGATGCGGATACGGTCAATGAATTTGACGAATTTGATGAATTTGAAATGGCGGAAGCGCCGGCCGTATTTGATCCGCTAAGGGGCTACAACCGGTTCATGACGGTTGTGAATGACCATTTCTATGTGCTGCTGTTCCGGCCACTGGCTGCCGGGTATCGCTTTGTCGTGTGGGAGCCGGTTCGGCTGGCCATTGACCGGGCGTTTAACAATGCGGAATATCCCGAGCGGGTTGTCAATAACCTGCTGCAGCTTAAATTTAAAGGCGCATGGATTGAAACGGCCCGTTTTTTTGTCAATACCACCATCGGGCTTGCCGGGTTGTTTGACCCGGCCAAAAAATATATGGATCTGGATGCCTATCCCGAGGATTTTGGGCAGACCCTGGGCCATTATGGCGCCGGCAGTGGCTTTCCCCTGGTGCTGCCGGTGATGGGGCCTTCCAATCTTCGGGATCTTATCGGTTTTGGGCCGGATATGTTCCTTGATTATGCCACCTACGTTAAAGACGGAAAAACCGTCACGGCCCTCGGAGTGGGAAAACGGCTGAATATAATGTCCCTGTATCTGGATGAATATGATGCCATGCGTGCCGAAGCCATTGACCTGTATGTTTTGCAGCGGGATGTTTATGAAATGCGGCGTCGAATGCTCATAAAGGAGTAATGACATGAAAAAATTTTTAATGATGGTAATGATATGCTGCCTGTTCTGCCTTCCGGTACCGGCAGCGGCAGATGACGCCGCGGATGTTGAGAAGCTGTTAAAAACAAAAACCGATGCGGTGCTGACCCTTCTCAAAGATGCCGCTTTGTCGGATGCGGCCAAACAGGACCGGATCATGAAAATGATCGGCCCGATTATTGATTTTGAACTGATGGCCAAACTGACCCTGGGAAAAACCAACTGGGGCCTTATGAACCCGAAACAGCAGCAGGATTTTGTGGAGCTGTTCGTAGCCCGTCTCAAACATTCCTATCTTGAAAAAGCATCCTTTTATGATGATGAAAAAATAATTTATAAACCCGGTACGCAGCACGGCAACAAGGTGCATGTGCCGGTGGGCATCATCTCCAAAGACAAGCCCATTGAGCTCAAATATAAATTTTATCAGTCCGGCGACCGGGGGTGGATGGCCTATGATGTGGAGATCAATGGCGTGAGCCTGATCCGGAGCTATCAGTCTCAGTTTTCGGAAATCATGAAAAACGGCACCCCGGAAGATTTGCTGAAAAGTTTGCAAAAACCGGTTGAAGACCCGATACAATGACCGCTTCATCTTCTCAGATGCCGGCCCCGGCCGAGGGGAGCCTGGTCACCGGCTTTTTTGAAAAAATCATCCGGCACCCGAAAATCACTTTGATCCTGTTTTTTTTGGTGCTGGGGGTATTTGGCTTTTTTTCCAAAGATTTTCAAATAGATGCTTCTTCTGAAACCCTGATTCAGGAGAACGACGAAGACCTGCTTTTGTCCCGTCAGGTTCTTTCCCGCTACGGGATTCAGGATTTCCTGGTGATTGCCTATACGCCGCAGGGGGATCTGCTGTCTGATGCGGTGCTGGATGATATTGCCGCGCTCAAAGCCGAAATAGCCGCCCTTGAACGGGTGGCTTCCGTAACGACCCTCCTGGATGTGCCGATTCTGGAAAGTCCGCCCGTGACCATTTCTGAGCTTGCCGGGGAAATTCCCACCCTGCGATCTCCCCGGGTGGACCGGACCCTTGCCCGGGAAGAGCTGGCCCGCAGCCCGATTTACAGCAACCTGCTGGTGAGCCCGGACCTTAATACCACCGGTATCCAGATTAATTTTGAAATCGACGCCCGGCTCATGGATCTGATTTATGCCAATGATGCCTTGCGGGAAAAAGCAGAAACCACAGGCCTTTCAGAGACGGAAAAAATTGAATACACCCGGGTTCAGGTCCGCCTGGATGAGCAGCGGGACCGCTCCGACCAACTGCGGCACGAGGACATTGCCGCCATCCGCCAGATCATGGATTCCCATCGCCAGAACGCGGAGCTGTTTCTGGGCGGGGTGAGCATGATTGCCAATGACCTGGTCTGGTTTGTTAAAAATGATTTAAAGGTGTTCGGCCTGGGCGTGTTTTGTTTTCTGGTGGTCACCCTGGGCGTGCTTTTCCGGAAACTCCAGTGGATTGTCATTCCCATGCTCTGCTGCGGGTTTGCCGCCCTTGCCATGGTGGGGCTGCTGGGGTTTTTCGGCTGGGAGGTGACGGTGATTTCGTCTAATTTTATTTCCCTGCAGCTCATTATCACCATGGCGGTGACCATTCATCTGATTGTCCGGTATCGGGAACTCTCCGCGCTTTATCCGGACGCGGCCCAGCAGGAACTGGTGCTTGAGACCGCCCGGCTCAAACTGACCCCGTGTATTTATGCGGCACTGACCACCATTGCCGGGTTTGGATCATTGCTCGCCTGCGATATTTATCCGGTGATTACCTTTGGCTGGATGATGGTGGCCGGCATTATTGTTTCGCTTGTTATTGTGTTTATTTTTTTCCCGGCCGCCATGATGCTGCTGCCCCGCACGGATCCGCCCAATCTGTCTGAATCTCCCCATTCCCTGACGTTTGTGATGGCAAAGATCACGGAATCTTATGGAAAGACCATTATCGTGCTCAGCGTCGCGGCCCTGATCCTGAGCGCTGTGGGCATGTCCCGGCTGCGGGTGGAAAATTCATTTATCAATTATTTTAAAAAAGACACGGAAATTTATCAGGGCATGAAAGTCATTGATCAGCAGCTGGGCGGCACCACCCCCCTGGATGTGCTCATTGATTTTCCGCCCGAAGATGCAAAACAGACGGCGGATACGGTATCTGATGACGAATTTTCCGAATTTGATGAATTTGCCGAATTTGAAGAACCGCTGAAAGCAGAAGATCCGGGAAAATACTGGTTTACGCCCTATAAAATGAACAAAGTGCTGGAAGTTCATAATTATCTGGAAAGCATTCCTGCCGTGGGCAAGGTGCTGTCTCTGGGAACCCTTATGAAGCTGGCGGACCGCCTGAACCAGGGAAAGCCCCTGGACAGCTTTGACCTTTCCCTGGTGTACAACGAGATTCCCCCGGATTTTAAAGAACTGCTGGTGGCCCCCTATGCATCTGTTGAAAACAACCAGGTGCGGCTTTTTGTCCGGGTAAAGGATTCGGAAAAAGATCTGCGCCGAAATGAACTGTTAAAGCAGATTGACCATGATTTGACCCACCGGCTGGGCTATAAGGCGGAAAATGTGCATCTTTCCGGCATGCTGGTGCTGTATAACAACATGCTGCAGAGCCTGTTTTCCTCCCAGATCATGACCCTGGGCATTGTGGTGCTGGCCCTTGCGGTTATGTTTCTGATTCTGTTCCGGTCTCTCGCCATTGCCATTGTGGCCATTTTCCCGAATCTTCTGGCCACCGGCGTGGTCCTGGGGGTGATCGGGTGGCTGGATATTCCCCTGGACATGATGACCATCACCATTGCGGCCATCAGTGTGGGGATTGCCGTGGATGATACCATCCATTATATTCACCGGTTCCAGAAGGAAATTCAGGCGGACGGGGATTACATTCAGGCCATGCGCCGCTGCCATTACAGTATCGGCCATGCCATGTACTATACCTCTATTACCATTATTGTGGGATTTTCCATTCTGGTGATGTCCAATTTTATTCCCACCATGATTTTCGGCCTCATGACCGGCCTTGCCATGCTCATCGCCCTGATGGCGGCCCTTACCCTTTTGCCCCGGCTGATTATTCTTACCAAACCATTTGGAACGGATTTTTGATGGGGCTGGACCGGGTCATTTATAACGGCACGGTGCTGACCGTGAATCCGGATTTTGAAATTATTGCCGACGGTATTGTGGGCATCCGGGACGGAAAGATCGTGCAGGTGGCGTCCCGGTCAAAACCCATTGATTCGTATGCGGCAAAAGACGCGGTGGACGCCCGGGGCGGCATTATCATGCCCGGACTGGTGAACTGCCACGCCCACCTGCCCATGTCGCTGTTCCGGGGACTGGCCGATGATTTGCCCCTTGAAACCTGGCTGAACCATTATATTTTTCCGGCGGAACACCGGCATTTGTCTCCCGACACCGCGCGCACCGGCACCCTGCTGTCCTGCGCGGAAATGCTGTTGAGCGGCACCACCTGCTGCTGCGACGGATATTTTTATGAACACGACGTCGCATCCGCGGTACTGGAGACGGGCATGCGGGCGGTGCTGGCCCAGGGAGTGATCGATTTTCCGGCCCCGGGGGTGCTGAATCCGGCTGATAATGTGGCGGCGGCCGTGGCTTTTGTGGAAAAATGGAAAGGCTGCTCCCCGTTGATTACACCGTCCATTTTCTGCCACTCACCCTACACCTGTTCAGCGGATACACTCAGGAAGGCCAAGCAGGCCGCAACTGCATTGCAGGTCCTGTTCCAGATTCATGTGGCCGAAACCCGGGCCGAGGCCGACCAGTGCAAGGCGGATTTTGGCCTGTCCCCGGTACAGTATCTTGATGAGTTGGGGGTTCTGGATGCCCGCACCCTGGTTGCCCACGGGGTATGGGTGGATGAAACCGATATTCGGCTGCTGGCGGAACGAAAAGTGGCCGTGGCCCACTGCCAGGAAAGTAATATGAAACTGGCGTCCGGTACTGCGCCGGTGCGGCAGATGATGGCCCGGGGCGTTATTGTCGGATTGGGAACAGACGGGAGCGCCAGCAACAACAATTTGGATTTATTTGCGGAAATGGACTGTACCGCCAAGCTGAACAAAGTAATGGAAAATGATCCCACGGTAATGAACGCGCAGACCGTGATTCGCATGGCCACCATCAATGGCGCCACCGCCATCGGCCTGAAAGATGTGATGGGTTCCCTGGAGCCCGGAAAACAGGCGGATATTATCATTATTGACACGGCCAAACCCCACCTGACGCCCATGTACCATCCGGCCTCCCATCTGGTGTATGCGGCATCCGGATCTGACGTGTCGGATGTGTTTGTGGGGGGCCGGGCCCTGGTGCGTGATTACCGTCTTTTAAGCCTTGATGGGGAAGCTGTTATGGCACGGGTTCAAGCTGCCGCAGAGATGATTTGCGGGCAGGGTGGTGTTTTTGACGCTTGACGGTTTTGCGAAAATTTAATTATTAACCACAAAAAATAATTTTCAACAGCGTAAAATGAAGCCTGAAAACCTGATTGCCGCGGCAAAAGGAGACGTGCCGGCAGATCTTCTGTTTGTCAATTGCCGTATTGTGAATGTATTTTCCGGTGAAATTATCACCGGTTCAGTGGCCGTATCGGACGGTTATATTGCCGGTATCGGGGATTACCCGGCGGAAAAGACCGTGGATTTGAAAAACCGGTTTTTATGCCCCGGATTCATCGACAGCCATGTGCATATTGAAAGTTCCATGACATCTGTGGCGGAATTTGCAAAAGCCGTGGTCTGCAAGGGCACCACCACGGTGGTGGCCGATCCCCATGAAATCGCCAATGTAATGGGATGCGCAGGCATTGATTACATGCTCCGGTCCGCTGAAAACCTGCCGGTGAACATTTTTTTCACCCTCCCTTCCTGTGTGCCGGCAACAGCAATGGAAACCGCGGGCGCAATGCTGGATGCGGACACCCTTGCGTCTTTTCTGACCCGGGATCGGATTGTGGCGCTGGCGGAAATGATGAATTTTCCGGGGGTGATTTTCCGGGATCCCTCGGTTCTCAAGAAAATCCGCAATGCCTTTGCCGCGGGCAAACCCGTGGACGGCCACAGTCCGGGGCTGTCAGGCAAAGATCTGAACGCCTATATCGCCGCCGGTATTTCAAGTGATCACGAGTGCATTTCAGCGGCTGAAGCCATGGAAAAATTAAGGGCCGGCATGCATATCATGATCCGGGAAGGCACCGGGGCCAAAAATTTAAAAGATCTTTTGCCCGTTGTGAATGAAAAAACCGCCCACCGGATTATGTGGTGCACCGATGACCGGCATCCGGATGATATTTGTGATGAAGGGCACATTGATTTTATTATCCGAAAAGCGATTCAGTCCGGGCTTGATCCGGTGACGGCGATTCAGATCGGGACGGTGAATCCGGCCCGCTATTTCGGCCGGAAACACCTCGGGGCCATTGCCCCCGGCCGAAAAGCAGACATGGTGGTCTTTTCGGATCTTGATCATCCACTGCCGGAAGCGGTCTACACTTCCGGGGCGCTGACGGCATCTGGCGGGGAAATCGTCTCGGGTATTGATTTTCCGGATGCATTGGACTGCCCGTCTGCTATGAATGTCAACGCTGGCGGCATTGATTTTTCCATTTTTGCGGACACGGAAAAGATCCGTGTCATTGAGCTGCTCCCCGGGCAGGTCGTCACCCGGCAGCGGGAAGACAGGGTAACAGTCAAAGATGGAATGGCGGTTTCGGATACGTCCAGGGATATCTTGAAAATTGCCGTGATCGAACGCCACAAGGCGACGGGCAATATCGGCAAAGCCTTTGTGTCCGGTTTTGGATTTAAAAAAGGTGCCATCGCCTCCAGCGTGGCCCATGATTCTCATAACATTATCGTGGTCGGCACCAATGACCCTGATATGGAAATAGCGGTGGCCCGCATCATAGAGATGAACGGCGGACTGACAGCGGCATGCAACGGAAAAGTGATCGCCGAACTGCCGCTGCCCATTGCGGGGCTCATGTCTGATAAACCGCTTGAAACTGTGCGGAGCCTTATGGACACAATGCTTCGAGCGGTTCAGGAAATGAACGCAACCGTTCCGGATCCGTTTATGCTGCTTTCTTTTCTGGCCCTGCCTGTCATCCCTGAATTAAAAATTACGGACAGAGGGTTGTTTGATGTAAATCAGTTCGCCCATGTGCCATTGTTTGTGGCGTAAAATTTCAGATAAGAAGGATTTTGCAGAAGATGATCAAAAAATTTTTAAATTTTAACCCTATGTGCTCTTTATCACGAATCATTTCTGTGTTTTTGGTTTCTGTCAGTATCTTTTTTTTAGCTGCATCCGTGTCAGCTGCGGAAACAGGTCCATACGGGCGTTTCGGGACGGGGTTGTCGATTTCGGAAGATGCAACATTTTACGATAAATCACCGGCTTCCACGGATCCGCCGGCACTGTTCGGTGAGGCTGCAGGAGAAGACGGCCGTCGCATAGGGGCACGGGGGGATTTTGGTGAATCTGTTTTAATCGAAGGCGGCATCGGGTGGCAGTTTGACTGGTTTCATTCCGAACTGAACCTCAGCTATCGCCCGGGATTTGAATTTTCCGGAGATGCCAATTTTTTGAATGTTCCCCTTGACCAGCAGCCGGTGGATGCCGACATGACGAGCCTGACTGCCATGGTTGCCTGTATCGCCGACCTTGACAGAATTTCGCCAATGTTTCAGTGGGGGCCGGTCTGCCCGTTTATCGGCGTGTCCGCCGGTTTCGGATACAATCGTATCGATCGTATGGTATTCCGGTTCCCTTCCATCTCGGATGACGCGGTCACCATCACACCGGACGGCGACTGGTCCGGCTTTGTCTACGGGGTCACCGGCGGTCTTGAATATCCGGTGGACAACCGCCTGTCCGTTGAACTGGCCTACCGGTATTGTGATGCGGGTAAAATTGAAACGTCAACCGGAACGGCCCGTATCATTCGCTCCGGCAATACCCTGGATCTGACCATTGCGCCGACGGAAGCGGAAATTTCATTGCATGAGATCGTGCTGAGTCTGGTTTATTCCTTTTAAGTTGGATAGTTTCCAGTAGCCGGGAAGAAGAAGCTGTGGCTGCGGATAGCCAAAAAGGAGATGCGTTTGGCAAAAAAACCGTCCAATCTGATTTACGGTGCTGATGAGGCTCCTCGTTTTTATGCGTTAATCAGGTTAGGTATTGGGCCTTTTTACTCCGGAGCAGACGGAGAAGTTTTTATCGGCCGGGTATTTTGCTCTTCCGGTGCCGTTTTTTTATGAGTGGCACATCAACGGGGGGCTGATACTGCCGTTTGTTGTGGCGCCTCTTTGCTCTTCTCTCAAAACCATTGGCGCCGGCACAGGCGCAACCGTCGGTAAGCTGCTGGGTATGGACCGGGCCATGAAGTCCGGTCTTGGTTCCAGTTTGATAAAATTGCCGAACGGAGGCCTTGTTGGGGCCATTGTGGCCGTCAATGCGGTTGGGGATATCATTGATCCTGATACCGGAAAGATTGTGGCGGGCCCTCGGGGGGAACAAAAGGGATCCAAAATGCTGAAGCGGTTGAGGGATGTCCGTCTGCTAAGGATTGGGGAACCATTGCCGAGTAATGATCATTGAAATATTTTTAAAAAGGACAAGTGTTTTGTAACAAAAAAATGTGTTTAAAATCATTGTGTGTGTTTTGTCTGTCTTTTTTTTGTTTCCTGCGTGTTTGTTTGCCGGTGGCTGGGACCGTGCTGAAGAACAGATCGTTTATTCGGGTTCCCCGGTTGAAAATGGGGCATTTGGATATGATGGGGCGGTATATGGCAAAAGCGCTGCCGTGATATCTTTAAAGGATGCTGCAGCGACAGGGGGGCGATCGCTTTGTTTAAATATAATAACAACACCTGGATCCGGACGGAAACGTTGAAGCCACTTGAAAATGACCCAAACGGCGGGGCTGTGGGAAAATTGCCTTGTATGAAAATACCTTTGTGGCCGGCGCGCCATCCCACCATACGGATGGCATCAATCTTTTGCGGCATCCTTCGGTTCCACAGCACAGGCTGAACTGAAGAAAGTACTTCTCCGGGACACCCTCTGGTTCTCCCCGGGGTTTCCGCTTGTAATTGCTGAAATATAAGGGGCCGCCACAATGAGGACAAGGCAACTGCCTGTAATGTTCCGCTGTTTGTTTATCGATGGTGTACAGATGGGAAAAAGATTTTTCTTTTTGATAAGTTCTGATAGCATATCTCCTGCCCTGTTAGGGGGTAAATAGGGACAGGAGCTCTTGAAATTATTTGCGAGATAATCCGGGGAGCTTCTGTCCCAAACCTGCTATATCTTGCAAGTTTCTTTCTGTTTTTCCACTATTTTTCGTGATCATTCTCAGCTCAGTCCAAAATAATCATTGGGTAAAGTTCTATAATCATGGGGTGTAGAATGCCTGGCAAATTTTGGAGGGATCACCGCTTTGATTTTTTTTCCTGCTCCCACAAGATAGGGTAAGATTCTTCGATTTGAAAAATTGATAATTATGGGCACTGTTATCGGCAGTCTCCGACCCTTAAAAATGTGAAATAGTGAATAGAGTCACCTCACCATTCAGGATTGAAAAAACTTTACATCGCACACCAATTAAGTTAAGAAAAGAACCATAAATTTTAGTTTTTTATTTTTTTTCGGATGCCACTATAAAGAAAAGTATTTTTGCTGTTCGACTGGGACTTCTCTAATAAAAAGGATTTTTCATGAACCCACCGAAAGAAAGCATGTCTGCTCTTATCTATGACGGCTTGTTACGGACGACCCGTATAAGAAAACCACGCAGAAAAGAAAATGAAGTTCTGATTCGCGTCACTAAGGCGGGTATTTGTAATACGGATCATGAGATTATTCGTGGCTATGTGCCCGGATTTAGTGGGGTCCTCGGTCATGAATTTATCGGTGTTATAGAAGATGCCCCCGATGCTTCACAAATTGGAAAACGCTGCACAGCTGAAATCAATTTTGCATGCCAAAAATGTGAATTTTGCAAACGCAATTTGCAAAGGCATTGCCCTAACAGAACAGTAATGGGAATTATTCACCAGGATGGCGCCTTTGCTGAATATCTATGTGCACCGACTGAAAATGTTTTTTTGATACCGGATGCCATACCGGATACACGCGCTATATTTATAGAACCACTCGCGGCTGCGTTGGAGATCTTCGATCAAATTTCTGTTCCGCCGGATTCCCATATACTGATTTTTGGTGATGGAAAATTAGGTCTGTTGATCGCTTATGCCTTCGCAATGCGGAACCATAAAGTCACTATTGTTGGCAAGCATTCGGAAAAACTTGCCTTACTTTCGGGCCAGGCAATTGAAACGTATCTGGCCGCTGATTTTAAAAACGGTGCTTATGACATTGTTGTGGAGGCAACTGGAAATCCTGATGTGTTCGAAATGGCCGTGAAGAACGTAAAACCTCGTGGATTCATGGTTTTAAAGAGTACTTATGCCGGAACCTTTGCATTTAACCCGTCACAAATTGTTGTTAATGAAATTACTGTTGTTGGATCACGGTGCGGTCGTTTCAGCCAGGCCATAGCGTTTATGCTAAATAATGAAATACCTTTAGAAAACCTTATTACCTCGGAATTTACTCTCGATTTCGGAGTCGAAGCATTTAAGCATTCAGCACAATCAAACGCCGTCAAAGTAATGTTAACAATTCAAAACGATTAGTTTTTAAAAGGTGCCATGAGAGTCAATATTCAATATGAAAAAGAAATACCTGTAATATCGCTGGCGGGACGTTTAGATAGCAGCGGTGCTGCAGCGTTTGAAGCCCAAATCGCTCACCTCAACCCAACGGGAAAAGAGGGCTGGACTCTTGATTTAAGTAGCGTTGACTACATGTCAAGCGCCGGAATTCGGTCACTGATTATAATCGAAAAGAAATTGCGTTTCAATGGGGGGCGGCTGACTTTATGCGGGCTTACCGAACCTGTAGCAAATGTGCTTCAAATTGCCGGCTTGGACCGCGTATTTCTGATATCCCGGGAACCGGATTTTAGGACATCTAAAATTGCTAAAAGTAATGATAGCACTTCCAGTCCGGACTTCAAGACAGTTTACCATAATTTATACGACATCCGCTATTATCCCGAGCATCGGAGTACAATACAAATCTGGGGTTACCCCTCTGCCGGAAACGGCGATTTGGATTCAAGGCAATCCTTTAAGCCCTTTAGTTTTAGGAACTTTGGTATAGGATTTGGTAAAGGGGGGAACGGGGAAAGTCTAAGCGCAGCAAAAAGAAATGCCGGTCTTTTTATTTCTTTAGGCGATGTTGCTGGTGTAGTGCCATCGAACGATATCTGCAAACCGGATTTTTTTCTTACCCGTACATCTGGAATGGGCCAGTTTTATGCCCTTAGCGCAGTAGGATGGAAAGGCTCTCCGGCATATTCAGTTTACGCTTGCGATCATGGACCGATTGCTATAGCGACGGTAGTTAATGAAATAATCAAGGCCTGCCGTCCCACAAATACTTCAGAAAATTTTTCGTTTGTGATTTTTGCTGACAGTTTTGAAGGACAGATGGGTTATATGAATACGCCTCAGGATTTTATACAGAACCAAAAAATCCTGAAAAGATTTACTGGTGGGGAACCAATGGTGGGCGTGGGAAGGATAGTAACGAATAATTCAGAATCAGCCAATATCAAACAATATATATCTGGGCACGCTATTGTTTTGTCAACACTAAAAGGAATTGATAACTTCTCAGATCCTGACGACATTGTTCACCAATTGTCTTTTCCCTATGACTACCAAAATATTTATACCATAGAACCGGAGACCCGTATATCAAAATTCCGGGTTTGGATTTATTGCTCGTGTTAACTAATCAACTGAAGTTTTCCCGTTTTGAAATTAGCGATCGGCGAGAGTCTTTTGCTGGTAGATATAAATATACTATAAAAACAAGTATTCATAAAAGATAGGTGTCGCCTAATCAATTGGTTTTACAGAAAATATAAAACCAGTTTTTGGATAAAAATTGAAATTTATATTAAATTTCAATTGCTTACGGAGATTGTTGATTTGGCATACATATACAATGCTGACGGATCTGGAAGCTGTGTTCAGGTCACTCAAGACAGAACTCGGCTTGCGACCTGTTTATCACCAGACGAGCGATCGTGTGACTGGCCATCTATTTATTACTGTATTGGCATATCACTTGGTCCATGTTCTTCGCCTTCGTCTGAAAGAAAAAGGGATTAATGAAACCTGGAAAAATTTGAGGAGGCGGCTTACCAGCCAGAATCGGGTAACCGTGACCATGCAAAACAAAAATGGAGACATGATTCATGTGAGAAAAAGTACCAGGCCTGAACCACAGTAGCAGAAAATTTGTAGTGCCATAAACAATACACGATAGGGCATAAGGCATTAAAATTAATAGAATTTTTTACTTTCAAAAAGATGGGTTAGGGCAAGCCGAAGTTGAGCGGTTGCCAAGAGCAAGCGGTGTCTGCGGATAGCCAAAAAGGAGATGCGTTTGGCAAAAAAACCGTCCAATCTGATTTACGGTGTTGATGAGGCTCCTTGTTTTTATGAGTTAATCATTCTGGGGCTGGAACACATTTCCGTGATGACCCTGGCGTTTGTTTTTCCCGTGGTCATTGTTCAGGAATCGGGCGGGAACATGTCTCAGGCGGCTGCCATGGTCCAGATGTCAATGATTGCAGGCGGATTGGGCACCATTCTTCAGTCCCTGAAAAAAGGTCCCATCGGGTCCGGCTACCTGTGTCCCCAGGTGTGCGGGCCGTCTTTTTTGTCTGCATCAATCCTGGCCGGAAAAACAGCGGGCCTGGGAGCTGTATTTGCGGGTACCTTTTTCGGGGCTTTTTTTGAGGCCTTGTTTTCCCGGGTGGTTAAGCGCCTTCGTCAATTTTTCCCGCCGGAAGTCACCGGCACCGTGGTCGCCATGGTGGGAATCACGGTCATTCCCTTTGCCATGCCCCGTTTTTTAGGTTTAAATGAAACCGATCCCACCATCAAGGCCCATGATTTAATCGTGGCTGTGGCCACGCTTTCGGTAATCTGTGCCGCCACCATCTGGGGCAAAAAAAAGTTGCGTCTTTACAATATTATCATCGGCATGGTCACCGGATACTTTCTGTCCTATGTATTGGGCCTTTTTACACCGGAGCAGACTGAGAAGTTTTTATCGGCCGGGTATTTTGCCCTTCCGGTGCCGGTTTTTCATGAGTGGCACATCAACTGGGGGCTGATACTGCCGTTTGTTGTGGCGTCTCTTTGCTCTTCTCTCAAAACTATTGGCGATCTGGTCACCTGCCAGAAAATCAATGATGCGGACTGGAATCGCATGGATATGGATTCCGTCAGCGGCGGGATGCTTGCTGACGCTGCAAGTGCCATGGGGTCGGGTCTTTTGGGCGGCATGGGCCAGTCCACCTCATCCAGCAATGTGGCATTATCCCTTGCCACCGGGGCCACCAGCCGCCGGATCGCCTGGTCAGTAGGGGGGCTGCTGTTTGTTCTGGCATTTTTACCCAAGTTTGCTGCCATATTTGTCATTATGCCTGCGCCGGTAATCGGCGCAACCCTGGTATTTGCGGTGAGCTTCATGATTGTGGTCGGGCTTCAGATTATCACGTCCCGAATGCTGGATGCCCGTAAAATGCTGGTGGTGGGCATCTCCATCATTCTGGGCCTGAGCGTGGATATGGTGCCGGGGGTTTATGCAGGCGTGCCGGGATGGATTCAGCCGGTTTTCAGTTCCTCGCTGTCTCTGGCAACCATATCGGTTGTGATCTTAAATATTATTTTTCGCATCGGCGTTGCTTCCAAAAAGACATTGATTCTCAAACCTGACGTGGCTTCCGGTCAGAGCATATATGAATTCATGGACACCTGCGGCCGGGAATGGGGGGCGCGTCCTGAAATTATCGACCGGGCCACCCGCATTGTCACGGAATTTTTTGAGACTTGCGTTGTGTCGCGGCTCACGGAAAATGATATTCAAATGGAAATTGCCTTTGATGAGTTTAATCTGGATATGGTCATCACCTATGATGGCCGGCCCCTGGATTTTTCCGCTGAAAAGCCTACGGCCGAAGAACTGCTGGCTGATGATGCCGCCGTAACCCGGCTTTCTGCAGAGATCATTCGGCGCACCGCCGACTGCATGAGTTGTGAGGAAAAGGCGGGAAAAGCAGTTTTGCGTTTTCATCTGGATCATTAATAAAATATAATCATATGAGGTGATTTAAAATGGATATTCAAACAAGACCGGAGGGCAGGGCAACCGTGATCTCCGCGTCCGGAAAAATTGATGCGATGACAGCCCCGTCTTTTGAATCATCAATTTCCGATTTAATCGGGGAGGGGAAATTGTGCCTCGTGCTGGATCTTGGCGCTGTGGAGTATATCAGCAGTGCCGGGCTGCGCGTGATACTGGCCTCCGCAAAATCCCTTAAGGGGAAAAGCGGTAAGCTCTTGCTGGCCAATGCCAGGGGGTCGGTGCAGGAAGTTCTTGAAATTTCAGGTTTCGGTACTGTTTTCAGTATTTATGACTCATTGGAAGCAGCGCTGGAAGCGGCAGGCTGATGACCCGTGACACTTCAACCACACGCTTTCCGGCATTGCTGGACAGTCTGCCGGCGGTGATCGCATTTGTTGAAGACAATGCCGCTGCTGCCGGTGTCGCCCCCGCAAAGCGGAACGGACTTTGTCTTGCCGCGGAAGAGGCGTTTGTCAATATTTGTACCCACTCGTTTAAAGACGGTAAGGGGGAGGTGGAACTAGATTGTTTTTCCACTTCAAATACGTTTGTCCTGGAAATTATGGATTCCGGCCCGGAATTTAATATGCTGTCGGTTCCCGAACCGGATACGTCCGTGGAACTGGAACAAAGGGAGATTGGCGGGCTGGGGGTGCATCTGATCCGTAATTTTACCGATCATGCACAGTGGCGCAGGTTGAACAATAAGAATGTTCTTCAACTGACAGTCAATCTTGACGATGGTCCTTCCCATTCATAAGAGACGTTGCATTATGAACAAGTTTTTTACATTGCCCCTGTTTCTAATTTTTTTGCAGGCCTTACCCCTGAGCGCCAATGAGGGTGCCGGCCTGACATCTTGTGCCATGGTTCCTCACTGGAGCCCGCAGGCACAGTTTGCAGGCTATTATGTGGCAGCGGAAAAGAACATTTACCGAAAACACGGCATCGACATGGTCATTTTAAAAGGCGGGCCGGATTGCTCGGCACCGGAATACCTGAAAGACGGCCTGGTTGATTTTGCTGTTTTGTGGCTTACCACGGCCATCCGTCAATATGAGGCGGTCGGCGGCCTGGTGAATCTGTCCCAGGTTGTCCCCCGGTCATCCATGATGCTGGTGGCAAAAAAATCCAGCAATATTCGCACCCCCTCGGAAATGAACGGCAAAAAAGTGGGGCTCTGGAGTGGTGATCTGGCTGTCCCGCCCCGGGCTTTTTTTTCCGAATACGGCCTGCAGGTCAGGGAAATCCCGCAGGCGTACACTGTTAATCTGTTTTTGCGGGGCGGTGTGGATGTGGCTTCGGCCATGTGGTATAATGAGTATCACACCATTCTCAATACCGGGATCAATCCGGATGAACTCGATATTTTTCCCCTGTGGAAGTACGGGCAGAATTTTCCGGAAGACGGTCTCTACATGCTGGAAACCGAGTATAAGAAAAACCCGGAACTCGCCGCCGCCTTTGCCCGGGCATCGTTTGAAGGCTGGGATTATGCCTTCTCGCATCCGGACGAAGCCCTGGATATTGTCATCCGATACATGCGGGAAGCCAAAATTTCAGCCAACCGGACGCACCAGAAATGGATGCTGGCAAGAATGCAGGATCTCATTATGTCCGACGGCAGAATGCCGGGTTCGACCCGATTGAAAAAATTCGGTTTTGATACGGTGGCGGATTTTCTTTTAAACAGCGGCCTGATCGCCGAAAAACCCGACTACGCTGAATTTACAGGAGAAATCAATGCCGGGAAGTGATGCCCGTCCTGAAAAAAGGGTGATCCGATGGCGGCACCGCTTATCAGTGCGTCTGGGAGTGGTTTTTTCCATTTTTACCATCCTGATTTTTGCGGCCACGCTCGGCTATAATTATTATCAGGCCCGGTGTATGATCACCACTAAAATGGAAGCGTATGCCCGGAACCTGGTGTCAGCCACTGTCGGCCGGGTGGAAACAGTCGTTACATCCGTTACGGCTGTGACGGAATCCATGGCCCGGTCGTTGGAAATATTCCCGTTTAACAACACCCACCTTCTTGATTTTGTTGAGGCATCGGTTTTGTCTCATCCGGATATATTCGGATCTGCCGTTGCGGTTGAACCGTCGCCTGATGGCCGTTTCCAGGAACGGTATGCCCCGTATTTTTACCGGACGAAAAACGGCACGGCGTTTGTGGATCTCAAAGAGAGCTATGACTATACATGCCGGGACTGGTATCAGATCCCCAGGGAACTGGGAAAAACCGAATGGAGTGAACCCTATTATGATGAGGGCGGGGGCAACATTTTAATGGCAACATGTTCCGTGCCGTTTTATGAAATGCAAAACCGGCAGAAACAGTTTGCCGGTGTTGTGACCGCTGATATATCCCTTAAACGGCTGACAGACATTGTATCCGGCATAAAGGTCCTGAAGACCGGGTATGGGTTTTTGCTTTCCAGAAACGGCACGTTTCTGGCTCATCCCCGCCAGGACATCATCATGAACGAGTCCCTTTTCAGCCTGGCGGAAGAACGGGGCAGTCAGGAATTAAGGACTATCGGCCGGCGGATGGCCGCGGGCGAATCCGGTTTTATTCCGTTCCAGACCATCGACGGTGTTCAAAGCTGGATGTATTACGCCCCGTTGCGGCATGTAGGATGGAGTATCGGGGTGGTTTTTCCGGAAGCCGAGCTTTTTTCAGATATCCGGACGTTGACGATGACCATGGCGGGCATCGGGCTTGCCGGGGTTATCCTGCTGATGACGGCGATCGTGTTTATCGCAAAGTCGGTTACCAATCCCATCCGGGCACTTGCAGCGGCCTCGGACAAGATCGCGGCCGGTGATTTTGAGGCCCAATTGCCGGAAGCCCGCTCAAAAGATGAGGTGGGTTTTCTGACCCGCGATTTTCGGATGATGCGGGATTCGCTAAAAGAGCATATCCGGCAGCTCACAGAAACAACCGCTGCCAGGGAACGGATGGAGAGCGAGTTGAAAATTGCTCACGATATCCAGATGTCGATTCTGCCAAAGACATTTCCGCCGTTTCCGACCCGGGATGAATTCGACCTCTATGCCACAATTACGCCGGCCAGAGAAGTGGGGGGGGATTTTTATGATTTTTTTCAGCTCAACGAAAATCTGCTTTGTTTTGTGATCGGAGATGTTTCCGGCAAGGGGGTCCCGGCCGCATTGTTCATGGCCGTGACCAAAACCCTGATCAAGACGTATGCGAAAGAAGCGATTACACCAGAGGATATTTTGTCCCATGTGAATGAAGAGCTGGCCGAAGACAACGATGCCTGCATGTTTGTCACGCTTTTTTGCGGCATTTTGAATACAAAAACCGGAGACATCCAATACGCCAATGCCGGCCATAACCCGCCACTGGTCGTCAAAAAGGACGGGACGGTGAAATGGCTGCCCCGGGCCAGGTCCCTGGTGGCCGGGGCCATGCCGGGCGTCGTGTATGAGGGCGAGTCTCTCCGGCTTCTGCCGGGGGACAGCCTGTTTTTATATACAGACGGCGTGACTGAGGCCATGAACCTTGAAGATGAGCTCTTTACCGAAAAAAGGCTGGAAAAGGACATGACGTTTTCCGCAGATATGGGAATAAAGGATGCACTCCAACGCATTATGGATTCAATCCATCAGTTTGCAGACGGTGCCCCCCAGGCAGATGATATCACCATGATGATGATCCGGTATTCGGGATAAACCGCACACAAAGCAAAAGAAACATTTGAAACGGCTCAGTTTGAAGAATTGCAAACCAATTTTACGCATGCCAAAAAATTGTATAAGAGTATAATCGAAAACTACCCCGAAAGTGAGTATGCCGATAAAGCCGAAGATAGACTGGAAATTATAAAAGATAAGAAATAACTTTTGAAGATCATGGAGCTATAATGTTCACGGCTATGTGACCGTGCTGCGACCCCAACAGTTTTTTTTGGGTTCTATTCTCTTATCGCAGGCCACGAAGTTTCTGACATTTGTTGACCAGATCACAGCTTTTAATTATTTCTGTTACCCCAACATGTAGTGAAATTGCATTTTTGAGGGAGCGATGTCTGCGAGCAAAATTATCGATATGGTGCATTTTTAAAAAACTTTGCAATAGCGTCGTTTTCGTTATCATAAAACCAAACAATACCACATTCAGTGACAATAAAAAATTATCTATTTTTTGATTATTATAGTAATTTGTGGTATTATCTCATAATTTTGACAATTATTTTCAATAGCTATAAATGTATATTTGTTATGGAGACCAGTTTTGAGAAATATTCTTAGCATTATTTGTTTATTTATATTCTGTACTAGTTGTGCAAGTGTCCACTCTGGTAGTTATGCCGTTCCAGTCAATCAAGTTAATTCTGATACAACTAAAAAAACATCAATTGAAGAGGGTTTACAAGCTGAATCTGAGTTAATAATAAGTGGAAAGCTTAAAAGGCAGTTATCAAGTAAATTTTTTGCGTTTATCGATTTAACCTTTGAAAACACCTCTCAAGAATGGGTTAGGCTTACGGATATAAAAATCGATTTCGGTAGCGAAGAAGCTAATGAAAATATAAATTTTACTTATGGAACGGATCTATCTGTATGGTTCAAGTCCACGCAAAAGCGAAATAAAATTCGAAATTATAACCAGCAATTGGCGATAGGAGTAATAACTGGATTAGGGGCGGGGATTGCTGCCGGTTCAAATAATAGCAACATTCAAAGTTTAGGCCTTATGACTGCAACGGCTGGAGCCACAGTCCTTTCGGTAAATGAATTTAATAAAATACAATCCAAAATTGAAGATGCAGAAATATTTCCTGAAAATCATTTGTTTGCTAAAGATTTCATAATACCGCCCGGCCTATTTGATAAAAAATGGCTCGTGATTAACAGCAAGAACCATGGGAAAATTGGTTTTATAACGGATTTATATTTGGAATACAGAATTAATGACATCGAAAAAGAAAAAGTGAAACTTCAATTTAGATCATTGAATACAAAATCACAACCGGTATGGCAAAGTGATATTGATCGGTCTAACATTGCGACAAAACCTTTCCAAAGGCATCAATGATATAGAAAATATATTAAGTTGAGATAACAGCAAGGTTATCAGAAAAAAATAGACAACAGTGTTCACGGAAAAATCTGCATCTCACTGTATATTGCAATAGCCACACGTTCGCCGGTCAACTCGCGCATTATCACACGACTTTTGAACCATAATAAAAACCTAAATTGCAGGAGTGACAATGAAAAAGATAATCCTATTTTTTTTAATTTTTCTTATCCCCCAAACTGCTTTCTCCGATGATGTCGAAAATGATGTCTTCAAACAATTTTCTTTTGAAGGAAACGAACGTGTAAGTGTATACATCTATCGACTTGATGGCAAAATTCACGCAGAGATTAAAGCTCAAGGTTTTTTTTATAGTTTCCTCCTTTTTAACTTAGGTATTCGTCAAGACGGGCAAATATATACTGCAATTGGAGGTTTTGGGTTTTATGATGCTGAAGGAGAGCCTGTTGCAGCAGTCCTCAATGGCGACACAGAATATTTAACGATAAAAAAAAAAGAGTGGGGGGATGATTTGGACTTGTCTAAGGAGTTCGACCTTGTTTCCGATTTTGATCTTGATTATGTAACCGTCCCCGCCAAAAAATCATCCGGTGGTGGTGGTGGTGGCGGTTGTTTTATTAGTCTCTGTAATTGATTCGGAATATTATTTGGGAGTAAAGGCAAGTCTGAAAAGTATTTTTATTTTAGAACCATGGAACTTAATTAAACGGAAATTGCATTGAGTAGGATCTCAAAAACCGATTACGAGACCGTCACAGTTGAATGCGAAAATTGTGGCGCAGAGTGTATATTCAACCGGCGTGAAGACTTCGGCCACACTGGGCCGTATGCTGGTGAGAATGTCGTGTGCCCATTCTGCGGAGTCGAGTTCAGGGTGGTAAGCGACTCGATTAATCCACCCTACGAGGTATTCATCTTTGCCGCTCAAGAAAGCTTTGATACAAAACGATACATGCAGGTTATAGCCAGTATGGCGCAAGCATGGGAGTTATTCTTCGCGACTTTCGCGGCCGCGCACTACATTTATCGACCGTATTTTTCTTTGAGTGAGTATGATCAGGACATGAAACAACTCAAAGAGCTGCGCGATAAATTGGACATGAAGATCAAAAAGTGCACGTTCTATCCTCTCCGAAATCTTTTAATAAACACAATCGCAATAGGTATCGCCCCCACAAACATCTCTGAAGCAACTGAGGCTATTGTTAACATCTCCGCTGAAATGAAGCATGATCCCCCACAGGCCACCATCTTTCAAGTTGCGGACTCGAACATTAGAAAATTGCTTGAGGATCTTTTTGGGTTACGAGTTGGGATTTTGAGAAATGACGTTTTGCATCACCGGGCATACCGCCCACTTCGATCAGAGGCCGAGCAGTGCCTTAAAAAAGAGAAGTGTGTAATGTATCACGCGAAGCATGCTTTTCGGGTGGGCACCTTCGACGAATTCCAAGCGGACTGTCGTTTCTTGAACCGCTGAAGCCGATATGGATTTCTGATCCAAATATTTGTCGAATAATCGGTTCCGGTAGCACGCTTGATATAGAATTGGGGTCAAGTCTACTCTTAAATCTTAATGAGATTTTAAATGGGTCAAGGACAGGCTTTACCCCGGGTCCTATAGAATCGACTCTTTTCAATATTTACAAATGCATTTAGAGGGAACACATGCATTCGGAAATCCAGCGCCTTAGAGAAAAAATTGAAAATTCTGAAGGCTATAAATGTATTGCCAGAATGAACTATCATAATAATTGCATACTCGTTTTTATAGGTAATTGTAAAGATTTAGCAGAAAAATTATCGGTCGGAGAAAACTTAGCAGAAGCAATGAATCATGGGTTAATGGACCAAGAAAATTCATCATTAACTTCAGAGTATCTTTTAGAAATCATAAGATATCTACACAATTTCCTTGCATCAGCCAATATGTTAGTTGATATCACAAGAAAGATAATTAAAAAGTATTCAAACACTAAGATTTATACACAATATCAAGAAAAAATAAATATGGATTTTGTAAATGATGAGTTGAGCAATTTTACTAAGAGGCTTAGGAACTACATTCTCCACTACGGATTGCCAAGTGCGAGTATAAAAATAGATGAGGATGGCAATATGAATATTTTTTTAAGAAAGGATGAATTACTTGAATGGCCTGGGTGGAATGCCAAAAGCAGAAAGTATCTTGAAACCTGCTCAGAAGAAATTCGCATATCTGAATTTGCAAAATTTTATACCATAAAAGTTGATAATCTTAATCAATGGATAAATCAAAAAATTAAGGAATATCATTCAAATGATTTAGCTGAGCTATATCAGCTTCAAGAGCAACTTCATAACAGAATTAACCACCAATAGCATTCCTGATTTATATAATTGTGGTCAAGTCTACCCTTGACCCCGGGTCCTTGTCGTCCCGCCGTTGAAGGGCGCGTTCACATTTTAATAATGCGCACTGTCAAAAACCTCCCCTCCAGTGCAGCATACAATAGCTATCCTTGCCAAACAATCCCAATTGGCAAATCCATATATTGTGGTCTTGTTGCTTGAGTGCAATTCCAGATATTTTGAAAAAATCATGCGATATGTCTGTATTACCCTCCGATTCTCCTCACCCTTGCCGCAAATATAACCACCTTCGATGATTCATATTATTAACCGTTGAAAATAATAGCAAAATTATCTATTATAGCTGAGCTTTTTTAAACTTTACTTTAAGGTTAAGTTTAAAATACGGTTTAAATTCACTTTAGCGCAAACGGGTAATTATGAAAAATATCATCAAACACTTGTGGCTGGCAATTAGTCTTATTGTGGCAACATCCTTTATCCTTTTGATGTCGGACCGGGAGCAGCGGGCAGGGTATGTGGAGGAAAATAAAAGTGTCTATCCTTCCATCGCTATTATGCAGATTGCCTCCACCGGTGTTCTGGATTCCCACGTTGCCGGGATTGTCGATCGATTGGAAGAAGAGGGATTTCGGGCGCCGGACGGGAAGAACATCCGTATTTATAATCCCCAGGGGGATTACGCAACGGCCAATGCCATGGCCAGAGATATTGCCAACAGCCCCTATGATATGGTTATCACCTCCAGCACTGTTGCGTTGCAGACCTTTGCCAAAGCCAATAAAGCCACTAAAAAGACGCATGTTTTCGGAGCCGTAACCGATCCCTTTGGCACGGGCGTGGGCATTACCGGCCCGGAACCGCACCAGCATCCGTCCTATATTGCCGGTGTCGGAACATTTCAGCCGGTTGAACAATCCATCCGCATTGCCTATGAAATGAATCCCGATCTCAAACGTCTTGGCGTTGTCTGGAATCCCGGGGAACAATGCTCGGAAGCCTGCCTTGATATTGCACGGGCAACTTGCCAAACCCTGGGCGTGGAACTTGTCGAGGCCAATGCGGCCAATACCTCCGAGGTTTCCGAAGCCGCCCGTTCCCTGTTTGCCAGGAATGTGGATGCCGTGTGGATCGGGGGAGACAGCGTTGCCATCGCATCTGCCGGGCTGATCGTCAGTCTGGCAAAACAGGCCGGTATTCCGGTTTTTACCAACAGTCCCTCGGACGCGGAAAAAGGAGCGCTTTTCGGGCTGGGGGCGGATTATTATACCGTGGGGCAATACACGGCAGACATTGCCGTTGCCATATTTGAAGGGAAGAAACCGTCTGCTTTTCGAATTGAAAACAAGATTCCCGAACAGCTGGGTTTTAACCATGATGTGCTTGCCACTTTGACGGGTGCGTGGACGATGCGCCCGTCTGTTAAAGAATTGCTGGCCAGGCAGGAAAAACAGGCAGCAGAAAAGCAGATGGCAACGGATTCTGAGCCGGGCAAAACCGGCCGGCAGAATTTCGGATTCTCTATGGCACCTGGTGCCCGATCCCGTCCTTTTAAACTGGCCATGGCGCTTTACAGTGAAACGGAATTTGCAGAACAGTGCAGGGACGGACTGCTTGAAAGCATTCACCAGGCCGGTTATCTGGAAGGCAGGGATTATAACATAACAATTTATAATGCCCAGGGGGATATGTCCACCCTTTCAAGTATCATGTCTACCGTCAAAGCGGACCATGTCGACTTGTTGATGGTGATATCAACGCCAACACTGCAGGCGGCACTGCGGCAGGCGGGTGAAGAAACCAAGATCGTTTTTACCGGCGTGGCAGACGGCGTGAGGGCTGGTGCGGGAAAAAGCGAAACAGACCATCTGCCGAATGTGACCGGCATCAGCACCCGTTCCCCTTTTGCCGGCATGGCGCGGATAATCCGCCAAACCCTGCCGAATGCCCGGCGGGTGGGCACACTTTTCACGCCTGCGGAAATCAACAGTGTGCTTTATCGCGATTGGTTTCAGGCAGCGCTGAAAAAGGAAGGTTTAGCGCTCATTTCTATACCGGTTACCTCCAGTACGGATGTGGCGCAATCCGCGATTGAACTTTGTAAAGCGGATATTCAAGTGGTGGCCCAGGTGGTGGATAATCTGACGCGGCCCGGATTTGCCCTTATTGCCCGGAAAGCGTCGGAAAATGATTTGCCGGTCTATGTCTTTGACAGTGACCAGATGAAATACGGCGGTGTCGTTTGTCTGGCAAGAGATTATTTTGACGCCGGCCGGGAAGCCGGTGAAAAAGTGGTCCGTATTTTAAGGGGGGAACATCCAAAAGATATTCCTTTTAACAATACCCGATCTGAGAAGTTTATTCTTAACCCGGAGCTGGCAAGAAAGTATAAACTGAGGGTTCCAGAAGCCATGCGGGAACAGGCGGAGCTATATGTTTCTGAAAAATAACAGGACAGGTTTATCCGCTTCGCTGAAGTTGGCCGTATTTTTTCAAATTCCGGGCAACTCCAAGCAGGCACGGTGGCCTGCTCTACGAGGCGTGAGATAAACTTTGCAGGGGCGGACACCGTGCCGACCTCTCGGAATTGAAGTGGATAACCGGATAACAGGATATGCTATGCAAATTGAATTCGAACAACGGGGCAAATACCTGCTCATACAGCCCAAAGGGCGGCTGGACGCCTCCTGGTCTGAGCATTTTACGGATACAATCCTGCGCCAGATCCGTGAAGGAAAGCATCATCTGGTCATTGATGCGTCGGAGATGGATTTCTTAAGTTCTGCCGGGATTCGGGCGCTTTTAATGGTGTATAAAGAGCTCAGCATTGTCCAGGGCAGTTTCGCTGTTTCAAATCCCACCGCTTTTGTCGAACAGACATTGAGCACCTCGGGTTTTCAGATGTGGCTGAAAAAGGGGCTCCCGGAAGATCTGCCGGCTGCCGGAGTGGGTGGTGAAACGGACGCTGCGGAAAATAGCGGGATTCAATCGTTTGTTTTAAACGAAAATGCCCGACTGTCGGCGGCTGAACCTGCCGACTGGCGGCCCTGGGAGGTGGTGGAAAAAGAAAGGGTGCAGATGCTGACCTTTTCGAAAAATATTTGCGCGTTAGGCATCGGAAGCGCTGCCGGGACATTTGAAGAGGCCCGGGATCATTTCGGCGAATTTCTGGCTGCGGCTGGAAATGTGGTTTATCAGCCCCCGGATGAACAGGCACCGCCGGATTATCTGATTGCTGAAAAGCAGTTCCTCCCCCGGATGCAGTGTGTCCAGGCATTGAGTTGTAAAGGAGAGATGGCACACCTGCTCCGTTTTGCTCCGACTAAAGCGATTCCTTTTTACACTGCTTCCGCACTACTCAAACACATTCTGGATCAAATCGAAGGCAAACCCGCCGGATTCGTTGTACTGGGGGAAATTGAAGGGCTGGTAGGAACCGCGCTGATCCGTTCTCCCGGCCGGATCAGGGAAAACAGAGATATGACGTTTCCGGAAGTCCGGGACTGGCTCACTTTCTGCGGTGAACGGTCGTATTCCCACCAGCAGGCATTGATCACCGGGATTGTTTCCCGAGCCGGAGCGACCCGGCTTCCGTCGATGCCGTCTGCGCCTGATGTGGCGACTCATATGCATGGGGCAGTTTTTCCCTATCAGCCCCTGCCAAACGGCAAAATTGATCTTGAAATTGCAATTGCGAAATTTTTTAATGGCCCGCCGCCGCTGGCAGTCATGCATCTGACCGATGATGATCGTCCGGCTGTCGGACTGGGAGAAAGTGCCCTGGTCAGGGGCGCCTGCTGGTTTGGTGCTTTGGAAAATCCGGAGGTGTTATCATGAGTCTTATCATCGGCGCATTTACCATGGGATTGATTCTTTCTTTGCTGTCTTTGGGCATGTTCATCAGTTTCCGGATGATCCGGTTTACCGATATCACCGTCGACGGTTCCATTACCCTGGGCGCTTCAATCTCAGCGGTGATGATTGTTCAAGGATACTCGCCCTGGCTGGCAGTGTCGGTATCCATTCTGGGCGGTGCGCTGGCAGGCGCAATTACCGGAATCCTTTATACCCGGTTTAAAATTCAGGAGATCCTGTCCGGGATTCTGATGATGACAGCTCTGTATTCTATCAATCTGCGGGTGATGGGAAAGAGCAATATACCGCTTCTGGATGTAACCACCATTTCAACGGGCATGGAGGGGATTCTGGCAAAAATGACCGGCTCTGCGTCAAAGGTGGATATTCTCGGCTGGCAGGTGCCTGTCGGGGATCTTGCGGTTTTTGCTACAAGCGGAATCATTGCTATTCTGATTGCCTGTATTCTGTGCGCTTTTCTCTTTACGCACGCCGGTACTGCCCTGAGAGCCGCGGGAAGCAATCCGCAGATGGTTCGGGCGCAAGGGGTAAATAATAAGACCATGATCGTTTTCGGTCTGTCCATGGCAAACGGACTGGTGGCGCTTGCCGGTTCTCTGCTGGCTCAGTATCAGGGGTTTGCGGATGTCCAGATGGGGATCGGTATGATGGTTTGGGGGCTTGCAAGTATTATCATCGGCGAAGCACTGGTGGGGAAGACCAGTATCGGACTTACCCTTACGGGGGTCATTTTAGGGACCATTCTGTTCCGGCTCCTGATTGCCATTGCCCTGCGCTGGGGACTGAATCCCAATGATCTTAAACTGGTTACGGCACTTTTTGTTTTTGCTGCGCTGGTCGCCCCCGCATGGATCGGAAAGATGAGCAAAAAGGTGAAGGGAGGGTTCCTCCATGCTGAAAGTTGAATCAATTTCCAAGACCTTTCATGCCAATACGGTCAATGAAGTCCGGGCGCTGCACGATGTCTGTCTTACCATAGAAGACGGCAGTTTTACCGGGATTATCGGCACCAATGGATCCGGTAAAAGCACACTCTTAAATGCCGTTGCGGGAACCTTTATGCCGGATGCCGGAAGCATCCACCTGGCCGGTCATAACATTACCGGATGGCCGGAATACAAACGGGCGTCTCTGGTCGGCCGGGTATTCCAGGATCCCTTTGCCGGTACGGCTCCGGATATGAGCATTGCGGAAAATGTTGCCATCGCCATGAAGCGCGGGCAGCATCGGTCACTTCAATTTGCCGTGACACGGACGTTCCGCGATGATGTGGCCGACCGGGTCCGGACACTGAAAATGGGGCTTGAGGACCGGCTGGATAATCCCATTGGAACGCTTTCCGGTGGCCAGCGGCAGGCATTAACCCTGCTCATGGCGACCTGGACCCGTCCGAAGCTGCTTCTTCTGGATGAACATACCGCCGCTCTGGACCCCAAAAGTGCCGCAAAGGTGGCGGAACTGACAAAAATAATTATAGAGCGGGAAAAACTCACCGCTCTGATGGTCACGCATTCCATGCAGCAGGCGGTAGAGCTGCCGGACCGCATTATCATGATGCATCGGGGAACCATTGTGGAAGATTATCAGCAGGAACGAAAACAGCGGGTCCGGGTGCCCGATCTGATGGCCACTTTCGACCGGGTCCAGAAACGGGAACTTTTTGACGAATCCGTTGCCGGGATGCTGGAAGTGCAGTATTGCTGATTTTTTCAAAACCAGTTCTGGTGAAAAATTTGATTTAAATTATGAACGGAGACGTAATTAGGAGAGTTGATATGAAGCGGGGAAAATTTCTGGCGGGCGTATTTTTTTGTATGCTTTTGGGATGTCTTATGATTGTTTCATGCAACGATTCAGCGATAGTTCTTCTGTTTGCGCCGGACCGTGTTGAGATTACCCAAAGGATAGATAGTCGGCCGGTTCACGTGCTGATGGGGGAAGCGATTGGGGATGCCATTCGATAGGCGAAACGGCTTGCATATTATTGATTTAACTTATTTTCAGGTAGTTATGTTGGTAAAATAAATGACTTATGAACCTGGCGCCATTTTGTTTGCCTTCAGTCTTACGCTGTTTGCCGGCCTTTCCACCGGCGTGGGCAGTACGCTGGCATTTTTTGCCAAGCCTCCCAATGCCCGTTTTCTGGCGGCCTCACTGGGGTTTTCAGCCGGGGTGATGATTTATGTTTCCATGGTGGAAATTTTTGTCAAGGCCCGGCAGGCCCTGTCCGCTGTCATGGGCGATTTCCAGGGATATTTACTGACGACAATAGCGTTTTTCGGCGGCATCCTGTTGATTGCAATTATTGATAAACTGGTGCCGAGTTATGAAAACCCCCATGAAATCCGGGGGGTTGATGAGATGACCTGCGGTGCGAAACCACAGCCAAGCGCGCAAAATCTTGAGCGCATGGGGCTTTTTTCCGCACTGGCCATTGCCATTCATAATTTTCCGGAAGGCCTTGCCACCTTTATCGGCGGACTTCAGGATCCGACCCTGGGCATCAGTATTGCTGTTGCCATTGCCATTCACAATATCCCCGAAGGGATTGCGGTTTCCGTGCCCATTTATTATGCCACAGGCAGCAGAAAAAAGGCGTTTTGCCTGTCCTTTTTGTCCGGGTTGTCCGAGCCTTTAGGGGCCCTTATCGGGTTTTTTCTCTTGTTTCAGTATATGAATGATTTTGTGTTCGGCATGCTGTTTGCCGTGGTGGCCGGTATCATGGTGTTTATTTCTTTAGACGAGCTGCTGCCCACGGCGGAAAAATACGGGGAGCATCATGTTGCCATGTATGGTGTGGTGATGGGGATGGTTGTCATGGCCGCCAGTCTTTTGATGTTTGCATAACGGCCCCTGGCTTTATCGAATCCATGGTGGTCAGCCACAGCCGCTGAAAAGGCTCTGTTTCAAGGGTAATTTCCCCTGTTTTTAATTCAACAGGCCTGTTGGTGAACTGGTCAAAAAGGGTCTCGGGCAGTGGTGCCATAACAGCCGGCAGCCGGATGGAAACCGACGCTTTTTTGGGGGATGTGCTGATGATGATGAGGCTGTGAAAGGTTCGCCAGTGGTTATGAATACAGGCAATGGCGGAATTTCCCGTGGCAATCAGTTCTGCTTCATGGCCCCGGGCGTTCAGGGCCGGGTCCGCATCCACGAGCGAAATGAGCCGGGCCATTCCCTCTGCCACCCGGGAGTGGAAATTGTCCGGCTGGCGCAGTATTTCTTCAAGCTGGTGGTAGTCTGATCGGGTGCGCTTGATGTCCCGGAGTTCGCCGGTGCGGGCCACCCGGTCGTTATCATTTCCCAATCCCATGAGATCGTTGAAATATACGGATTTGACATGCCGGCCCATCAGGGCAAAGGCCATGGTATAAAAGGCCAGAAACCGGTTTGCTTCAAGCGCCGGATCCGCCATTTTGATTAATGCGTCTTTTGTGGATATGCAGAGCTCATAGGGCTCCCGGCCGCGGGGCACAACACGGGTTTTGATTTTCCCGCCGTTTTTTTCAACAATCCGTGCAAGATGGTGCTGCTCGGCCGGGGTCAGCAGATCCATGCTCCCGCGCACGGATTTGCCGTCATGGGAATCCGCCACGCTGAACCGGATGCTGGTTTTGGGGATTTCATATTGTCGGATCAGGTCAGAAATCCGGGCCGCAGCGTCTGTATTTTGCAGGTTAAACACCACCGGCAGCAGACTTGCCAGATGGAAATCGTACATCATGGGCGGCGGCGCGTCCGGGTCTGCCATCTGGTCAAGGATAGTGCTCAGCGGGGCATTGACTTCCAGGTTGGCCACCATCCGGGGTGCCACGCAATCCATGGACAGATGAAGAATCTGCATCAGGCGCTTGACCTGCGGCAGGCCGAAACAGGGGGTTTTCCACTGCTTGAACGCGAAATTGGCCGCATCCAGGCGCAGCATGTTGAGGTCCAGGGACAGGTACCAGGAAAAATCATCCGCCAGCATTTTAAGCCCTGCCAGGGTCGTGGTGTTCAGATCCACCTGCACATGGCTGAAGGTGGTCAGGGCGCGGATTTCTGTTCCGAAAACCGCCGGGTCATGCTGGTCAAAACAAGCGGCAAGGTGCCGGGCGGTTTCCGGATCATGGCCCAGGGCCGCCAACAGGTCGGCTTTTGTTTGGATGTGATGGTTGAAAATATAGGGCGGATGCCGGGTTTCTTGAGATTCTGAAAGGGTAAACAGGGCATCCGGGGCGATGGTTGTCTGCTTTTTGAGATAGTCCATGAAACTAAGTATATGTGCATAATCATTGTCAAGCAGCATCTGGTCGTTTCGGATTTTGTTAAAAACAGACAGCAGGGCGATGACCGCTTCCGGCAGGCGTAAGGGGCCCAATTGACGGTTCATGGTCTTGATCCGGCCGGGGGTGTCCATTTTTGCGAACTTTTCATCTGTGGGGGTTCGGCGGAAGATCGTAAACAATGGAAAGGGCCGGGGCCGGAAAATTGGGTCAAAATCGCCCCGGTCGCGGCGGGCTTGGTATTCTGGTTCGGAAAAAACGTAAAAGCAGTCCCCGCTTGGGTCGTCATTGTTTAAATAGGCCTGGAACTTTGGATTTTCAATGTCCACATGGTTCAGCACAAAATCCGCCATGGAAAAATATGCCCCCGCCATTTCGCCAAACTGCGCGTTGGTGCCGAACCGTTCGTGAATTTGGTTTCTTTGTTTCTGGGAAAAATAACCGTCATTGAACCGGTGCTCAACCACCTGGCAGGCGGGCAGAAGATGCAGGCCGCCCACTGTGGGAAAGTGTTTTTTTAAAAACGTGTTCAGGGTGTTCAGGGTGGGGGTGGCGGTTTCAAAAACACTGTCCGCATAGGCGATGACCACAGTTTTTTGATGAATGCGGGACAGCGGATCTTCGGCTGCAAACGCCAGGTCTTTTTTCCGGATGTCCGGGGATTTTTTCTCCCACACGGCCGTTAACCTGTTGATCCAGTAACGGCTGATGTCTTTGGCCAGACTTCCATAATTATCCGCCGGAAACAGCTGGTCAAAAAGTATCTGCAAGCGGTGCAGCTTTTCCCGGGAAAGGGGTCGCCAGGTGCGGGGCTTTGAAACCTGTGGCATGATGAATCTCCCTGGAACCGTTAATAGTTGGTAACTGATATTTCCGGGGGGCAGACAGTCCCTGTTTTCGGCGCAGGTTTTGGATCAGGTTTTGAATTTGGGATTGACGGCGGAAAACCGGTTTTGTCTTGCCCTGGTTTTTCCGTGCCGGTATAGTCAACACATCAATAGTTTATCAGATACCAGAGAAAAGGAAACCGGTTTTTCATGACAAACACATTTACAAAAACATCAGGATTAAAAGCAACGGTTCACCGCCTGGACAGCCGCACCGTGTCCCTGTGCTGGGCGCCCAAAGGCACCAATCCGTTGATTGCCTTGTGCAGCGACCGGCGGCGCGCGGAAATAGTGCGAAAAATTTCCGTCAGTGCGGCAGAAGCGGAAAAAGGCTTTGTTCAGATTGGCGGGCTTGCGCCGGCCCGGCAATATTATTTTCATCTGACAGATGAAACCGGCAGCCGTGTGGTGATCGGGGAGCGGCAAATCATGCTGGAAGGAGCTGTCAATTTTCGTGATATCGGCGGCTATAAAACCAGCGACGGCCGGGAAGTCAAGTGGGGCAGGGTATTCCGCTCAGACGGGCTGGCCCGTCTCACCGCTGGTGATCATGTTGTGCTTCAGGGGCTTGGCATTCGCCGGGTGTTTGATTTCCGCACGGCTGCTGAGGTGGCGGAAGCCCCGGACCATCTGCCGGCGGACGGGTCTGTGAGGCATATTAACCTGCCGGTGACCCACGGGAAAATTGATTTTATTGATGCCATGACCCGGCTGAAAACCGGGGATATCAGCTGGCTGAGCCCGGAATTTATGGTTGAGGGTTATATTCAGAATCTGGAACAGGCCGGGCCTGTCTGGGGAGAGGTGCTTAATTCGATTGCCGGCTCTGATGAACCGGCGTTTTTATTTCACTGCACCGGGGGCAAGGACCGGACCGGCACCTGCGCGGCTCTGATTCTGCTGATGCTGGGGGTTGCCGAAGACAGTGTTATTCAAGACCACCAGCTTTCCAATGACTGTATCGCCGCCATGCTGCCCAAAGTGTTTGAAATGATGGCGTCCTGGGGGGTGGACCCGGAAAAATTGGTGCCGTATTTTACGGCCCCGCTTGAAGGTATTCAGGCGCTTCTGGCGCATTTGCGTACCCATTACGGCACGGCGGCCCGGTATCTTGAAACCCGGGCCGCCGTCACCATTGAAACCCAGGAACGCTTAAAATCGGCGCTCCTGCGATAAAAAAATATTATTTCACTTCCGTGATTTGTACGTCGTCAATCCAGATTGTTCCCTTGGTCAGCAGAAAATCCAGGGTGATCTCATTGGCGCCCGGCGGCGCCAACGTCGTGATGGTCAGATTTTTCCAGTTGTTTTCCCCTTTCATCTCCAGCATCAGATCAATGGTGGGCACGGGAGACAGCCGGTCGGGCTTGTAGTTGACCCGGATGGCCGGTGCGATAAAATTGGGACTGTATCCCAGGCCTTCCGCTTTCAGCCACACGCTCAGCTGATAGGTTTTGCCGGGAGTGATGGTTGTTATTTTATTTTCCGGATACAGCAGCACACTGCCGCCGGGCGGATTGATCCGGATCATATATGCCTGTGAACCGCTGTGTTTTACGGAATCGGTAAATGAAAAATCTGCTGAGGTTCCCCGGTATATTTTTGTGAGCCAGCCCTGGGCCTGGGTATCTGTTTTTTTTGTTTCAAAATCACCGTTTTCAACCAAATTTTTTGCAAGACAGAGACCGGGTGACAGCGCAAGTGAAAACCCCATAAGAAACAAAAAGCCAGTCAAAATTTTTTTCATTGCTTCCCCCTTTTCAGGAATATTACGAAGAGAATTAAATTTTTGTCTTAAATTTATAATAGTAAACGACGTTACGCAAGAAAAAAGGTTTTTTTATGTTTAAAATATTCATTATTATCAGCGGGTAAAAATTTAGCAGAGGCGTCACTGTTCGTCAAGAGCCCATTGGCGGCAATGGCGGCGAGGGGTATTCCGGCCTTTGGTTGTTTAGATGCATCCGAATGGATTTCTATTGACATCCGACAAGCAATCGTATCTGATAGAGGCAGATTTTTTTACCGTAATTATAAAGGGTTGAATATTTTTTTGCTGTAGTTTTGAAAATGAATTTAATTTACTAAAGCAGAGGCGGAATCAATTTTATTTTGATGCATTAAAATTGCTCCTCACCATCTGTTAAAATGCTATAGATAGCAACCGAACCGATTTCGACAAGCCGAAGCCCGGCCATGAAACCTTAGTTTTCAGTGGCCGGGCATTTTTTTTTTGCGCATATCCGGATAGGTTTTATTTTTTAATTTTGCGTTTATTTTTTTAGGAAGTAGCGTTGGTAAATCAGAATTGGATTTTATCTGTTTTTCTGGTATAGGTTAATATCCATGACCCATGTGGATTAAAATGATAAATGTGTGTTAAACCGGTTATATTTTTAAGGAGGGGGATATGGTTTGTTTTCATCGATTCACCATTGTTTTTCTGGTGTCGCTTTCTCTGTGCCTTGTGTCATGCGGGGAAAAGAAGCAGGGAAAAGTGAGTGTCACGGAACAGGAATTCAGTATTCGCCAGGACAATGAGGCAAACTGGGTGATTGATGCCCACGGGAAAATTAAAAATGTGGGTGAGGCAGATGTTAAAAAAGTGGTGGTCACTGGATACTGCCGTTCCTGTGGGGAAATATTAAATGCCGGGGTCTGGTTTATCAACAATATCCCCAAAACCACGGAGCAGAAGGATGTGATCAGTTATCTCATTGCCGGAGATGAAACAGAATTCAGTTTCCGGGAGGTGGCCTTTTATTACAATCCCACCGGCCAGGGGCCTGATAAACTGCCGGCGGACCTGGAAGTGGTGATCGAATCTTTTGACACGGTGGAGTAAAGATCCTGGCCTGAAATTTTTATCTTCCCCTGAGAAGCCGGTCCGTTAGAGGGATTTTTGTTCCTTCAGCCGGATGTCCACGGGAATGCCGATATTTTCCAGAAGATTGTTTTCCGCCCGGAGAATCAGGGCTTCGAGATTTTTGATTTCATCGGAAAAAATGGCGTCATTTACCGGTATCCAGACTTCAAGATATTTTTTTTCATCTCTTTTTCTGATGAAAAATTTTGATGTATCCGACGACAGATTCAGCAACCCCTGGATGGCCCGCTGAATCTGTGCCTGATGTACTTTGACCCCGTCCACCGTGATCAGGTTGTCTGTTCGTCCGCCTTTCCAGATAATCCGGCGAAAATTTCGACCACAGGGACATGCCGGGTCACATGCCGGCTCTGTTCGATCTGTTTCGGCTAAAATAGTTGCCTGGTCTCCGGTTCTGAAACGAATCAGGGGAAACGCCCGGGTGGTGAGGGTGGTCAGCACCAGTTCGCCGGGCAGGCCGGGGGGCAGCACTTTTTGGGTTTCCGGATCAATAATTTCCGCCAGAAAATGGTCTTCATTGATGTGAAGACCCTCATGGGCCTCGCATTCAAAGGCAATGGCCGGCCCGGGCACTTCACTGAGCCCGTAGTGGGTCCAGACCGTGACATTGAGTTCCGTTTCAAGGGTTTCCCGGTCGGCAGCGTCAGTGGCCTCGCCGGTAATCATCAGTGTTTTCAGTGCAAATGTATTGAGGGGAATGTCATTTTTGCGGATGTAATCCGCCAGCTGCAGCGCGGATGACGGCGTGGTCACCAGCACGGATGTTTTATAATCCCGCAGCACCATGAGCCTTTTTTCAATGGACATGGGGGTGTGGGGAATGACGCTGGCTTCCAGAAATTCGGCCCCGAATTTATAGTCCCGGCCCCAGTTTGAAAGCCCCGGGGGCAGGGTGATCTGAAGAATATCATGGGCGGTCACGCCGCAGGCGGCAAGGCCCCTTGCCAGCAGGGTCTGCCAGTTAATCAGATCCTGGGGGGTATAGCCGCTGACCGTGGGATTCAGCGTGGTGCCGGGAGCGGTGTGAATACGGACAATATCGCGCAATGGCACGGCAAACAGATCATAGGGGTAGTTGTCACTGATGTCCTGCCGCTTCATTAATGGCAGTCTGGCAATATCAGAGACGGATTCGATCCCGGACAGATCGATTCCCATTTCTTTGAACCGCTGTTTGTGAAACGGCACATTCCGGTAGGCCCGGTGCAGGGTACTTTGCAGCCGTTCCAGCTGAAGCTGGTTTTTTTCTTCTGGATTCATGCGGGTAAAATTATCTGTTGTCATCATAAAATTCTCCGTAATCTTTTCCCAGATAGGCGCGTTTGACTTCCTGATCCGCCAGCAGTTCGGTGGCCGGTCCCTGAAGCACCACATTTCCGGTTTCAAAAACATACCCGAAATCCGCGATCTGGAGGGCGGCCTGGGCATTCTGCTCTACCAGCAGGATGGTAATGCCGTCGTTGCGCAGCATCTCAAGGGTGTGAAAAATTTTTTCCACGATCAGCGGGGCCAGCCCCATGGAGGGTTCGTCCAGAAGCAGCAGTTTCGGGTGGGACATGAGGGCCCTGCCAATGGCCAGCATCTGCTGCTCACCGCCGGACAGGGTACCGGCAGGCTGTTTTGCGCGCTGCCGCAAAATTGGAAACAGGTCCAGGATTTTTTCAAGGGTCTGGCTGACCTCTGCATGCCGGCGCTTTCGGTACATGGTATAAGCCCCCAGTTTCAGGTTGTCCAGCACGCTGATGGGGGCAAATACCAGCCGGCCTTCCGGCACCAGGCTGATGCCTTGCCGGACCACTGCCGGCGGATCAAGGCCTTTAAGGGGCGTTCCCTGGAAGGTGATTTCCCCTTTCCAGTCCGGCAGCAGTCCGCAGACAGACTCCAGAAGCGTGCTTTTGCCGGAGCCATTGGCCCCGATCAGGGTGATGATCTGGCCCTGTTTGACGGAAAGGCTGACCCCTTTCACCGCCATTATTCGTCCGTAAAAGCATTTTAGATTTCTGATGCGCAGCATGGTATTTTTCGTCTATCGTTAAAATAATATTTGCATATCCACCTTAGCATTAAGCTTTCACCTTTCACCTTTCCCCTTTCAGCTTTCAGCTTTCCCCTTTCAGCTTTCAGCTTTCAGCTTTCATCCTTTTTCCCCGTTCCCAGATATGCCGCAATCACGGCTTCATCCGCCTGCACGGCCCGCGGGGTGCCCTGGCTGATTTTTTTTCCCTGATCCAGCACCACAATCCAGTCTGAAATCTCCATGGTCAGGCTCATGTCATGTTCCACCAGGAGCACGGTAATGCCCTGGTCGCGGATTTTGCGGATTAAATCGCCCAGTTGCAGGGTTTCCACAATATTCAGGCCGGCGGCGGGTTCGTCCAGCAGCAGCAGTCTGGGCCGGGACGCCAATGCCCGGGCGATTTCCACCAGCCGCTGCCACCCAAAGGGCAGATCTCCGCTGATGGCATGGGCATGATCGCTTAATCCCACGAAATCCAGCAGGGTCATGGCAATTTCCCGGGCCCGCTGTTCTTCCGCCAGTACCCATGGAAAACGGATCATGCTGCCCCACATGCCGGATCGGGTCTGGGCGTGGTGGCCCACCAGGATGTTTTCCAAAACCGTCATGGTTTCAAAAAGCTCCACGTTCTGAAAGGTCCGGGCAATGCCCTGTTTGACCAGCTGAAAAGATTTGATTTTCCGGGTGCTGCGGCTGTTATAGCGGATGTCCCCGCTGTCCGGCGCGAAAATGCCGGATATCAGGTTGAACAGGGTGGTCTTGCCGGCCCCGTTTGGCCCGATCAGTCCGGTTATGGTTTTTGGCATCAGGGAAAAGCTGATATCGCTCAGGGCCTGAACGCCGCCAAACGCTTTGGAAACCGAATCAATCTCTAACAGCGGTGTGTCAGTGGGTATTTTTTTTAAGGGTGCGTTCATAAATATCCAGCAGTCCCCGGAACAGGCCCCGGGGCAGAAAGATCATTACCAGCATCAGAATCAGTCCGTAGACCACCATTTCAAATTCGGAAAATGCATGCAGCCACTCCGGCAGAAGGGTCAGCAGCGAAGCGCCGAGCAGGGCGCCCCAGACAGATGCCATCCCGCCGATCACCACCATGGTGACCATCCGGATGGAAGCGATAAAGCTGAACGTGCCCGGGCTGATAAAAAACACCAGATGGGCATAAAGAAATCCTGCCAGCGCGCTGATGGCGGCGCTGAGCACAAAAACCTGGAGTTTGAGGGCGCGGGTATTGACCCCGACCGCGGCGGCCGCGTTTTCGCCGTCATGAATGGCCCGCAGGGCCCGGCCGATGCGCGAGTCGATAATGCGCTGGCAGGCAATAAAACTGATGAGCACGCATCCCCAGACCAGAAAAAAATAATTGCGGCCGGATGCAAAGGACACCGGTCCCAGTTCCAGGGGCGGAATTCCGATAAATCCGGAAGCCCCGCCGGTAATGCTGCTCCATTCCCGGAAAAGGATATGAATGATCATGCCAAACCCTAACGTGCCCATGCCGAGATAGTACCCGGACAGTTTGAGGGTGGGAATGCCCACAATATAGGCCACAGCCATGGCAACCGCGATTGCCGCCGGCAGGGCCAGCCAGGGGGAAAAATGGCAGTGAACGGTCAGAATGGCGGTGCCGTAGGCCCCGATGCCGTAAAACGCGGCATGTCCTAAAGAAATCTGGCCCGCGTATCCCATGAGCATGTTAAGGGCCAGCGCCAGCAGGGTATTGATGCCGATAAAGGTGAGCAGTTGAAGATAATACAGATTTTCTAAAAAATATCCCGAGACAACAATGACCAGTAAAAATACCGCATAGGCGATTCGGTTCCGGGTGTTCTGGCTGTTTATTATCATGGCCGCCCCGGATTAAAAGCGTTTAGCGCTGGCTGCACTGATAATGCCGCCGGGTTTAACGTAGAGAATAAATAAAAGGAGCAGGAACGCGGTGGCATCCTTGAGGCCGGAAGACACAAACCCCACGCCCAGGGCTTCAAGAATGCCCAGGAGAAATCCCCCGAGCAGGGCGCCCCACAGACTGCCCAATCCTCCCAGCATGGCCGCGCAAAATCCTTTCAGGCCGAGCATGGTGCCCATATCATAGCTGCTCATGGTCACCGGCGCGATAATCACTCCGGCCAGACCGCCGATGGCAGTGCTCAGCCCAAAAGCCAGCATGATCATCATTTTGGAGGGAATCCCCACAATCCAGGCGGCTCGTTTGCTGATGGCATTGGCTTCCATGGCTTTGCCGGTCAGGGTTTTTTTGTAAAAAAGCTGTAATCCGATAATGGTGGCCAGCAGAATGATGATAATCCAGATACTCTGGGACAGCAGTTTGGCCCCGGCAATATCCAAAGGCGGGTGCGCGGAAAAGGAAGGGATGGTGTGGGCGTCTTTGCCCCAGATGATCATGCCGATGCCCCGCAGAAAAATAGAGGCCCCCACTGTGATGATAATCAGCACAATGGGTTCGGGATGGCGCACCGGCCGGATGGCCAGGCGTTCAAAAACGAGTCCGGTTGCGGCAATGCAGACGATACTTGCCACAAGGGCCACCACCAGGGGCAGGTGAAGGGCCCCGAAAAACGTGACCATGCACAGGGCCCCGAGCATCACAAATTCCCCATGGGCGAAATTGATAAGTTCCGTTGAATTGTAGAGCATGGAAAATCCAATGGCAATCACCGCGTAAATGGCGCCGTTGGTAATCCCGGAAAACAGATACTGGAGTATTTCCTGCATGTTGTGGCCTGTTTCATGTCATCCGGCCATGGAAAATGGATTCCATGGCCGGACAAGTACGTTCTGCTGTTCTTTTAATTTGTCTTTCAGCCTTCAGTCTTCCAGCTTTCACCTTTCAGCTTTCACCTTCCAGCTTCCAGCTTTCACCTTTCACCTTTTTTATTCCACCAGCTCCCATTTGCCGTCTTTTATCCTGACCATTACAAAGGCATCCGGAGAAAGCCCGTTATGGTCTGTTGGGCTGAAGGTGAAAACGCCGCTAATTCCGACGTGATTTTTTGTGTTTTCAATGGCTTCCCGGATTTTTGCCTTGTTGCCGTCACTGCCGTTGAGGGCGGCGGCCAGAATTTTCATGCCATCATAGGCATATCCGCCGAACCCGGAAACCCCGGTATTGAATTGTTTTTCATAATCGCTGATATAGCTGTCAAGCACCTGTTTCTGGGGATCAGTGTCCGCAATCAGATCCGCCACCAGAATTTTGCCGGTGGGCAGCATAATGCCTTCAGCAGCAGTGCCGGCCAGCTCAATAAATTTGGGAGACGCCACGCCGTGGCTCTGGTACAGGGGAATATCCAGGCCCAACTGCTGGATATTTTTTGCCAGCACAGCGGGGCCGGGGTTGGTGCCCCAGCAGACAATGGCGTCTGGATCATCCTGGCGGATTTTGGTCAGCTGGGCTGTCATGTCCGTGTCTTTGGCCCCATAGGTTTCGGCTTTTGTGATGGCCAGGCCGAAATCTTTTGCCTGGGCCAAAAGCTGTTCCCGGCCGCTTTCACCAAAGGCGTTTTCCACGGAAACGATGGCGATTTTTTTCATGTTTCTGGATTGCAGATTGCGGTAGATGGTGGCCACCGCCTGAATATCGCTCTGGGCGGTTTTGAAAACCCAGGGATTGATGGGCTGAACAATTTTATTGCCTGCGGCGCAACTGATAAAAGGAATCTGTGCCCTTTGTACAATGGGCATTACGGCAAGGGTGACCGGCGTGGTGCTGGGGCCGATAATAGCGATCACCTGGTCCCGGTTGATGAGCTTGTTAACGCTCATGACCCCTTTGGAAGGATCCCCTTCAGTATCATAGATCACCGCTTCCAGCATATGACCGTCAATGCCGCCCGCGGCATTGATTTGATCTACCGCCATTTCCATGGATTTTTTTTCAGGATCGCCCAGAAAAGAGGCTGGCCCGGTTACGGCAAAAATCCCCCCGATTTTATAGGGTTTTTTTTCAGATTTGGCCAGGGCCGGCAGGGCCATGAACAGGCACAGCAATATTGCCACGGCAGGAACAAGGGTGATGATACGGTGTTTTTTTGAAAACAGCATAGGGGCCTCCTTTTAACTGGATATAAATGATGGTGACGGCATGAAGACGCCACATTAAACGGGCAGTGTCTGTTTTTTTTTAATCTGTTAAAGGGTGCTCAGCGTTTTCCCATCAATTACCGTAACCCCTTTTTTCTGAAGCACCTGAATGGCCGGTTCGGTCTGGTCAAACCGGAAAATCATAATCGCGTTATTGCCGCTTTGCTGGACAAAGGCATACATGTATTCCACGTTGATGCCGGCTTCTTTAAGCACATTGAGAATATGGTGAAGCCCGCCCGGGGTGTCATTTACTTCCACTGCCACTACCCGGGTTTTGCGCACGGTAAATCCGGATTTTTTAAGCACATCTTCGGCCTTGGCATTGTTGTCCACAATCAGCCGCAATACACCGAAATCAGATGTGTCCGCCACTGCCAGGGCCCGGATATTGACGTCCGCTTCGGCCAGAATACCGGTCACATCCGACAGGCGGCCGGCCTTGTTTTCAATAAATATGGATATTTGTTCGGCCTGCATGGATTCCCTCCTTTACCAGGTATGGATTAAATTTTATGCAACCAAAAAAGCCGTGTTCAGACGGCAAAGAATTCGGGCTTTTTACAAAGCCGTCAGATTTTGCGATTGTCAATGACCCGCATCGCCTTGCCTTCACTGCGGGCAATGGATTTGGGCTCCGCCAGCTGCACTTTTGCCGAAACCCCCAGGGTTTCCTTGATATCTTTTGAAATCTGTTTTTCAAGTTCCTGAAGTTTTTTGACTTCATCGGAGAACAGGTTCTCGCCGATTTCCACTCTGACCGTCAGGGTATCCAGATTGTCCACCCGGTCCACCACCAGCTGATAATGGGGCTCCACTCCTTTTACCTGCATGAGCACGCTTTCAATCTGGGACGGGAATACATTGACCCCGCGAATGATCAGCATATCATCGGTGCGCCCGCTGACTTTGCCCATCCGCACCAGAGTGCGGCCGCAGATACAGGGATCCGGGTTCAGGGTGGTGATATCCCGGGTCCGGTACCGTAGAATGGGAAAGGCTTCTTTGGTAATGGTGGTGAACACCAGCTCGCCGGTTTCTCCATAAGGCAGAACCGCTCCGGTTTCAGGATTGATAATTTCCGGAATAAAATGGTCTTCAAAAATATGCAGCCCGTGCTTGGCTTCTATGCATTCAATGGCCACACCCGGCCCCATGACTTCACTGAGACCGTAAATATCCAATGCGTCCATGTTCAGCTTGTGCTCAATTTCCGTCCGCATGTCCTCAGACCAGGGTTCGGCCCCGAAAATACCGGCCTTGAAATGGAGATTTTTGAATGAAATGCCCATTTCCTCGGCGGCTTCGGCCAGGTGCAGGGTATAGGAAGGCGTGGCCGTGAGAATGGTGGGCTTGAAATCCCGCATGATAATTGCCTGGCGCTTGGTGTTGCCGCCGGAAACCGGAATAACGGATGCCCCCAGTTTTTCAGCGCCGTAATGAACCCCCAGGCCGCCGGTAAACAGGCCGTATCCGTAAGCATTATGAATAATGTCCCCGCGTCCCGCGCCGGCCGCGGAAAGGGCCCGGGCCATGAGTTCAGCCCAGGTGTCAATGTCCCGGGCCGTGTATCCCACAACCGTGGGCTGACCGGTGGTGCCGGAGGATGCATGAATCCGGACCACGTTTGCCATGGGCACGGCAAACATGCCAAAGGGATAATTGTCTCTTAAATCCTGCTTGGTGGTAAAGGGGAGCCGCTGCAGGTCTTTCAGGCTTTTAATGTCGCCGGGCAGGATGTTGGCCTCTTCCAGTTTTTTCCGGTAAAAAGGCACAGCAGCATAAACATGGGAGATCACTGCCTGCAGCCGTTTGAGCTGAATGGATTCAAGGGCTTCCCGCGGCATGGTCTCGTATTCAATATTGTGAATCATAACAGCCTCCTGATGAAAATCGAGAAATTTGGAATCACTATTTTTTTTGTGTTTGCGATGGCATCCGGCCGGCTAACCTTTCAGGCCGCCTTTGAAAGCGGGCTTGCGCTTTTCCAGAAACGCACTGGTGCCTTCCCGCGCATCTTCGCTGGCGATGCACAAGCAGAAGGCGTCCGCCTCCATTTTGCAGCCGGTGGCCAGATCCACGTCCAGCCCCTGGTTGACGGCCTGTTTGGCCATGTTTAAGGACACTTTTCCCTTGGATGCCATGGCACGGGCGGTTTTTCTTGCGGTGGTCATGAGCTCCGCTGCCGGTGTCACCAGGTTCACAAATCCAATCTGGGCGGCTTCTTCAGCAGAGATCATTTTACCGGTGAAAATCATTTCCTTGGCCCGGTTTTTTCCGATGATGCGCGCCAGGCGCTGGGTGCCGCCGAATCCGGGAATGAGACCCAGGGTGATTTCCGGCAGCCCGAATTTTGCATTTTCAGATGCATAAATAAAATCACAGGAAAGGGCCAGTTCCAGCCCGCCGCCCAAGGCGAATCCGTTGACGGCCGCGATGACGGGAATGGAAAGATTCTGCAGGGTCGCCATGGTCTGATGGCC